>CAZJBP010000064.1:0-19882 GCA_964544115.1 uncultured Victivallales bacterium
AAAGGGTTGATCTACGAGGGGCAGAAGATCCTGCCGTACTGCCCCCGCTGCACCACGCCGCTGTCCAATTTCGAAACCAACCAGGGCTACGCGGACGTCACGGACCCGGCGATTACGGTCCGCTTCGCGCTCGAGGGGCAGCCCAGGACCTACATTCTGGCCTGGACGACGACGCCGTGGACGCTGCCGTCGAACATGGGGCTGGCCGTCGGGCCGGACATCGTCTACGCGCGCATCGAGGACAAGGGCGACGTTTACTACATCGCCAAGGACCGCCTGGCGGCCTACTACAAGAAGCCCGGCGAGTACGAGTGCACTGCCGAGATCGCCGGTCGCGAGCTGGTAGGCCTGCGGTATGAGCCGCTGTTTCCGTACTTCGCGGCCAAGCGCGCCGAGGGCGCGTTCCGCGTGCTGGCGGCCGATTTCGTTTCCACCGGGGATGGCACGGGGGTCGTCCACATTGCGCCCGGCTTCGGCGAGGACGACGCGCGGCTGGGCGCGGCCGAGGGGCTGCCCGCCGTCTGCCCGATCGATGCCGAGGGCCGCTTCACCGCCGAGGTCGCCGACTACGCGGGGCGGCGGGTCAAGGAGTGCGACGAGGACATCCTGAGGCGGCTGAAGGCCGAGCGGTCGCTCGTCCACCGGGGCCAGATCGTCCACAGCTACCCGCACTGCTGGCGCTGCGACGAGCCGCTGCTGTACCGCGCGATCTCGACCTGGTTCGTGGCGGTGGAGAAGATCAAGGCGCGCCTGATCGAGGCCAACCGCCAGGTGCACTGGGTGCCCGAGCACCTGCGCGACGGCCGGTTCGGCAAGTGGCTCGAGGGCGCGCGCGACTGGGCGATCTCGCGCAACCGCTACTGGGGCGCGCCGCTGCCGGTGTGGCGCAGCGAGGACGGCTCGGAGGTGGTCTGCGTGGGGTCGATTGCCGAGCTGGAGACGCTCTCCGGCTGCCGCGTGACCGACCTGCACAAACACCACGTCGACGGCGTGACGATCCCCTCCCGCCGGGGCGGGGCGCCGCTGAGGCGCGTGACCGAGGTGCTGGACTGCTGGTTCGAGAGCGGCGCGATGCCCTACGCTCAGGCGCATTACCCGTTCGAGAACCGCGAGCACTTCGAGGCGCACTTTCCGGCGGACTTCATCGCCGAGGGGCTCGACCAGACGCGCGGCTGGTTCTACACGCTGATGGTGCTGTCGGTGGCGCTGTTCGACCGGCCGGCGTTCCGGAACGTCGTGGTCAACGGCCTGATCCTCGCCGAGGACGGGCGCAAGATGAGCAAGCGCCTGAAGAACTACCCGGACCCGGCGTACATGCTCGACAGCTACGGCGCCGATGCGCTGCGTCTGTACATGATCTACTCGCCCGTGGTGCGAGCGGAGGACCTGCGCTTCTCGGAGGAGGGCGTCAAGCACGTCCTCCGGCACCTGCTGATCCCGCTGTGGAACGCGTACAGCTTCTTCGTGACCTACGCGAACATCGACGGCTGGACCGCGGGCAAGGATTCCGGCCGCCCCAGCCGCAACGTGCTGGACCGGTGGATCCTCAGCTCGCTGGAGACGCTCGTGGGCAGCGTGACCGCGGCGATGGACGGGTACGACCTGCAGCGGGCCGTGCGTCCGTTCGTGCAGTTCATGGAGGACCTGACGAACTGGTACATCCGCCGCAGCCGCAGGCGGTTCTGGAAATCGCAGGACGATGAGGACAAGGCTCAGGCGTACGAGACGCTCTACCGCGTGCTGGTCGAGTTCACGAAGGTGGCGGCGCCGTTTATCCCGGCCATCAGCGAGAGCATGTACCGGAACCTGCGGACCGCGGACATGCCCGAGTCGGTCCACCTCTGCGACTTCCCCGCCCCGAACGATTCACTGCGCGACCCCGGGCTGGAGGAGGCAATGGCGCGGGTGATGATCTGCGTGCGCCTGGGCCGGCAGTTGCGGACGGAGCACAACCTCAAGGTGCGCCAGCCGCTGGCGGCCCTGCGCGTGGCCTCGCACCACGAGGCGGTGCTGGCGGAGCTGGCGGCCTACCAGGACATCATCACCGACGAGCTCAACGTCAAGCAGGTGCTCTTCAGCCGGCACGAGACGAGCATGGCCAACCTCAAGGCCAAGGCCGACTTCAAGCGGCTGGGGCCGCGGCTGGGGCCGAAGGTCAAGGAGGCGTCCAAGGCCATCGCCGCGCTGTCGTCGGACGACCTGGAGCGCCTGGCGGCCGGCGAGACCTTGAACGTGCGCATCGGCGACGTGGAGGTCCCGCTGACCGGCGAAGACGTGGTGGTCGAGCGGCTGCCCAAAGACGGCCTGGTCGTCGCGGCCGAGGGGCCGATCGTCGTGGCGCTGGAAACGGCCCTGTCGGAGGCCCTGATCCGCGAAGGGCTGGCGCGCGAGCTGGTCAACAAGATCCAGACCATGCGCAAGGACGCCGACCTGCAGGTGACCCAGCGCATCCGGGTGACGTTGACGGCGGATGCCGACGTCCGGGCGGCAGTGGCGGCGCACCGCGACTACATCACGACCGAGACCCTCAGCGAGGTGGGCGAGGCGGCCCCGGTCGCCGGCGCGGAGTGGGACCTGAACGGTCACCCCTGCGTCGTGGCCATCGAGGCGCTGTAACGGCGCCCACACTCTCAGAAGGGTCTCTCGCCTCAGCCACGAGCAAACGGTCGGCTTGGGCCGAATCTGCAGCTCACGATTCGCCCTCCGCGTCATCAAGAACGCGGTAGACATCGCCCAGAGCTTCAAGTGCCGTCATACAGGCGGTCTCCGGCAACAATTCTGACGACAGTTGGGGATGATTCCGCAGTTGTCTCAGAACGGGAAGATGACCTTGAGCCAGAGGCGCGAGCCCTCGGGCTTGTTCTCGGTCTCGATCTCGTCCTGATACTTCACCGTGAGGTTCGCCATCTTGTACTGGTAGTTGATCGCCGGGCCCCAGCCGATCTGCTTGCCCTTGTTGCCGTCCTCGGGTGCCCCTGGGCCGGTGTCGTCGGTGACCTGCTGGTAGTAGAACCCGTTCAGGCCGGCCGCGAAGCCGCCCCAGTGCTTGCCGAGCGTCACGTCCGTGTGGAACTCGTCGCCCGAGTCGTAGTCGGTCTCGCGGTTCTCCGTGTTGACGTCGTACATCAGCTTGGCCGATAGTTCGCAGCCGATCGGGTTGAGCCACGTGAACGCCGCCACCGGCTCGAAGGTCCAGTAGTTGCGGCCGATATTGGCGAGATCGCCCTCGTTGTAGTCGCCCATCGGCAGGTACACGTCCAGGCCCACCGCGCTGAACAGGTTGCCCTTCTTCCATCCGAGGATCAGCGGGTTGGCAATGACGTCGCCGAGGCCGAAGTTGCTGTCTGAACCCATCGGCGTCGTGACGTCGGTATACAACGTGGGAATGAAGACGTGTTGGGCCATGGCGTATGCGCCCAGCCACGTGGTGGGCTGCACATGCACGAGGCGGAACACGGGCCCGGCCACATTGAGGTCAAAATCGATCGGCACATTGTTGCCGTCGCTGTCCTTCAGGTGGTCGGCCTCGTAGTAGAGAAAATAGGTGATCGAGTAGTTTCCGGGGGGCGGCAGCGCGCCCGTCATGAAGTCTTCAGCGCCGTTGGGGTAGGCCCCTCCGCCGCCCTCTGTTGCCATTGCTGCGCCAGCCAGCGCCAGCCCTGCGACCAGACCCAGACCCAGACTCCGCTTCACCATGACGCCACCTCCTGATTGCGGAGCGCGCACGCGCACACCCCATGGCTCGCGGATTATGCGTGGCGGCCGTTGCCCGCGCAACCCCGAAAAACTGGACCGGCGGGAGCGGCGGCTACTTCGATTCCATGCGTTCGTAGTAGCACGCGACGCGCTGCTGGCGCGAATCCGCGGCCAGCAGGATGCGGCAGCCGTCGCGCGGGAGGGTCGGGGCCTCGATGACCCGCAGGACGTCGACCCACGCATCGGCCCCGGGCACGAGGTCCAGCAGCCGGCTGGGCGAGGTCTCCAGCGCCTTCACATTCAGGCTGTTTCCCTCCTGCTGGGGAAACAGCGCCAGGTAGAGCATGTCCATCTCGACCAGTTCGTTGAGGAAGTGCGTGCCCAGCGAGACGTCCGGGATCAGCTCCTCCCGCATGGCCACGACCTCGCACAGCACCGTCACGCGGTTGATATCGCTGAACTGGACCGGGACGCCCAGGTCCGGGCTGCGGGTGCCCCAGCGGCCCGGGCCCATCAGCAGCACGTTGAGCTCTCCCGGCGGCAGGGCCCGGTTGACGCTCCCGATGAGGCGCGCCACCTCGTAGCGCCTCGCCACGGGAAGAGCGGCGTAGCGGGCGGTGGGGACGTACAGCAGGTAGTCGATCGGAACCCGTCGGCTGCGACCGACGACGGCGCTGCGTGCGGCCACGATGATGTCGGCGGCGTCGGGGGTCGCCTCCTTCATCTCGAACGGTTCATCGCCCTGGACCTGCAGCGGGCGGCATTGGAGCAGGTTGATGTGGTACTCGCCCTCGTGGTCGAAGTTGACCGTGAATTCCGTGTCGACGGGGTAGCCGTAGGCTTCGTGCAGGGCGTGCAGCATCTGGCGCATGTCCCCGACGAACGGCGTGTGCTCCAGCAGGCGCTCGAACGTCAGCACGGGCACGGGCCGCCCGCTGCGGTCCGACTGCTGGCGGTCGTCCGAGGCCAGCAGGTCCATGGGCAGGTCGCTCACGTTGGGCAGCACGTCAAGAAAGTGGCCGGAGACCAGCTGGTTCGCGTCGAGGTCGAGATAGTCCACCAGTCGCTGCGCGTAGCGCCGCACTTCGTCGAAGCTCTGCTCGGGCCGGAGCTGCGGCGCGTTCAAGGCCACGATGCGCGTGTAATCCTCGTCGCTGCGGTTCACCGCGCGCGTGCCAAGGCCGAAGACGAGGCGGATGACGCCAGCCTTGGGGTCGATGTCCGGATTCCACACGTAGGGGTTGAAAGAGAACCCCACGCCCGCGGCGGCGGGGAAGAACGTGTGCCCGTGGCGGTTTCCCGACACGCGCATGACCAGCAGCGCCATCTGCTCATCCCGGTCGAGCATCCCGCGGCGCGCACGGTACTGAAGGGCGGCCTCGCTCATCGAGCTGGCGTAGATGGTGCGGATCGCGGCCATCAGGTTCTCCAGCCGCTGCGTGCGCGGCCCCTGGTTGGCGCAGAACACGCTCTCGTACTTGCCGGCGAACGCGTTGCCGAAGTTGTCCTCCAGCAGCGAGCTGGACCGCACGATGAAGGGGGACTGGCCGAAATAGTCGACCATCTCCTCGAGCTGCTGGAGGACATCCGCCGGGAAGGTGCCCGTGATGATCAGCCGGCGCGCGCGCGTGGCGCTCTCGTAGAAATCTTCGCTATCGCGCTGCTGCTGCCGGACCCACCAGATGCCATTGCGCACGAGGTAGCTGTAGAACACGTCCGAGCCGATGAAAAAGGAGTCGTGCAGCTCCATGCGCGGGGCGAGCCGGGGCAGGTTCTGTCGCAGGATGGCGCGGGCCAGCAGCATGCCCACGGCCTTGCCGCCGATGAGGCCCGTTCCGATCATGCGCCGGCGCACGCCCAGCACATCGGCGAGGGAGAGATAGCGGCCGACCAGCTCCAGCATCTTTTCGTCGCGGGAGATGACCATCCGGGCGAGGCGCGCAAACCAGGGCTGCTCCTCGTCCGCGGGGCGCTGGCCCGCGCCGACCGCGGCGTGCAGCGCGGCCGCCTCGATGAACGCCTCGTCCCAGAACCCCGGCCGCTCGTCCGAGTGCAGCCCCGACCAGCGCGAAGCGGTCAGGATCTCCGCGATGATCGTGCTGGAGGTCACGGGGTGCAGGTCCTCGCCGCGCCACACGTGCAGCGTGTTCATCGTCGGCGAGTAGCGGTGCTGCACCTTCATCGGGCGGATGTAGACGGCCTCCTGGTGGCGGTAAACCTCCATGAACAGCTGCGCCGTGTCCATGATCGGCCGGAGGGCGCGCGCGGAGTGGTGGTGGCGCGAGACCGCGAAATACGCCAGCGTTTCCAGGTCGAACAGGTACGGGCACGTCAGCATGAAGAAATTGCCCAGCATCTGGTCCGAGGACCAGACGTCGGCCAGGTCCGACAGGCAGTCAAAGACGTAACAGGCGCCCCGCCCGCCCCGCTTGATGATGCGGTGAACGTTGTTCGTAAACGGCTCAAAGCCCTCACCGGGATCGCAGACCTCTGTGACCACGCCCGGGGCGTTCCCGTCGATGAGCGGGGGATGCGATGCGAAGCGGAGGTAGACCAGCGGCTGCCCGGCGGCCCGGGCGGCCCGCACGTAGGGCGTCACGAGCTTCGCGTAATCGTCGATTGCGTCCACCTGCCAGACCACGTTGTCGCCCGGCAGCAGGCCTTTCAGCACGTGATCCAACCCGGTGATGCCGGTCGAAAAGGTAGTCCTCACAGTTGTCGGCCTCCCTGGGCTCGGCTCGTCGGTAGGGGCAGTGTCTTCCGCGCGAGTCTCCCTTAGCAGAAGCGGTGGGGGTGCGGCAATATTCCGTGCAACATTCCTTGCAGCGGCGCTGATGAAGTATTGACACGGGGTGGGTTGAAGTGGTGTATTGTGTCGCGTCGAGTCACAAAGTGGTGGTCATGGATAACTCCGATTCACAGCCGTCGATTGCGCAGGGCGTGTTCGTCAGCACCTACACGCACTCGCTGGATCCCAAGCGGCGCCTCACCATTCCGTCCGAATGGCGGGCGCAGGTGGGGGAGCCGGAGGCGTTGTATGTGCTGCCCGATGTTCAGGATACCTGCCTCCTCGTGTTTCCGGCGAAGGAGATGGTCCGCCGGATCGAGCGGATGCGCAAGCACTCGATTGCCGACCGCAAGGCGCGCGAGTTTGCGCGCGTGCTGGCTTCGCAGTCCGACCTGGTGCCCTGGGATGCCCAGGGGCGCATTCGCATCAAGGATGAGCTCCTGGCCCGGGCGAAGCTGACGGACAAGGTGCTGCTGGTGGGCGCGTTCGACACGTTTGAACTGTGGAGCCCGGACGTGTTCCGGCAGTCCGGGGGGCTGGATCGCGTCGGGCTGCACGACGCGGCGCAGTACGTGGGGTTCTGAGTCGGGCGGGCGGCGTGCGCGCCGCGGGACGGACGGTCTATGCATGTGTCGGTCCTGGAGTCCGAGGTGTTGGACCTGCTGGGGGTTCGCCCCGGCGGTCGCTACATCGACGGCACCGTGGGCGCAGGCGGGCACGCGCAGGCCATCCTCGACCGCAGTGGCCCCTACGGCTTTGTGCTGGGGTTCGACAAGGATCCCGAGGCGCTGGAGCGCACGCGGCAGAGGCTGGACGCGGCGGGTTACGGGGGGCGCTATCAGCTGGTGCATGCGGATTTTGCCGACATGGGGCGCGTGGCGCGCGCCGAGGGGACGCCGGCGGTGGACGGCGTTCTGCTGGACCTGGGGGTGTCGTCGCCGCAGCTGGATACGCCGGAGCGCGGATTCAGCTTTCAGCACGACGGGCCGCTGGACATGCGGATGGATCCGGGCGCCCCGGTGAGCGCGGAGACGCTGGTGAACGGGATGCCGGAGGCGGACCTGGCGCGCGTGCTGCGCGAGTGGGGCGAGGAGCGGCAGGCCCGGAGGATCGCCGCGGCGATCGTGCGGGCGCGCGAACACGCGCGGCTGACGCGGACGTCGGAGCTGGCGGCGGTGGTGGAGCGGGCGTGCGGGGGGCGGCGTGGGCCGCGGCATCCCGCCACGCAGACGTTTCAGGCGTTGCGGATCGCGGTCAACGGCGAACTGGCCAGTTTGGACGCCGGTCTCCGCGCCGGTCTCGACCTGCTGGTGGCGGGCGGCCGGATGGCGGTGATCGCGTTCCACAGCCTGGAAGACCGCGCGGTGAAACAGTTTTTTGCGGCGCATACGGGCCGCTCGGAGTCGCTGCAGGAAGGGGGCGAGCGCTGGGTGGGGGAGCTGCCGCGCGTGCGCTCCGTGACGCGCCGGCCGGTGGTCGCACCCCCGGCGGAGTGTGAGGCGAACCCGCGAGCGCGCTCGGCGAAGCTGCGGGTGGCTGAGAGGTTGGGCGAAGTCTTGGACGGGGCCGCGCAGGCGGACCGCCCGATGAAGATGGGGGCGTGAGACTCATGCGAAGAGGAAACAGGAAGAAGCGGAAGATGAACAGCGTGATGCTGCCCGGACCGGTCATGACGGTGGTCGTGGTCGTGTCCTGCTGCGCGCTGGCCTACATCTGGCTGGGCTGCCTCTGCGAAGCGCAGGGCCGCGGCATCAAGGCGCTGGAATCCGAGCAGATGGCGTTGAAAGAGGAGCAGACGAACGAAGAAGGGAAGTGGGCGGTCACCAAGTCCGTCCCCAACCTGGAGGCCGCCCTGCGCCGCCACGGAATCGCGATGAGCGCGCCGCGGCCGGCGCAGACCGTCCGCCTGCAGGGGCGCTTCTACGAGGGCTGGATCGGCAACGCGGGCAACGGCGCGTCGGTGGCGCGCCTGGAAGGGCAAGGACCCCGGCATGAATGACCGCCACGTTGCGGCGCGCATGCTGCTGTGCGGCGCCGTAATCGCCCTGGCCCTGATCGGGCTCGGAGGCCGGCTGGCCTATCTTCACCTGGGCCAGCACGACGAGCAGCGCGCCAGCGTCAAGCGCAACCGGCATATCCGCAAGACCATCACCGTCCGCCGGGGCAACATCCTGGAGCGCAACGGCCAGATCAACCTCCTGGCCGTGGATGCCCCCGTGCGCGATATCTGCGCCGACCCCATGAAGATCAGCCAGGACGGCCGGCGGGCCGAGACTGCGGCGGCGCTGGCCGACCAGCTCGACATCCCCGCCGACGAGGCGGCGGTCAAGCTCGGACAGACGGCGCGCCGCTTCGTCTACGTCAAGCGGTTCGTTCCCGTGCAGGTGGCGGACCGCGTCCGCGCCCTCAAGCTGCCCGGCGTGTTCCTCGAGGACTCCTCGACCCGCTTCTATCCGCAGCGCAACATGCTGTGCCATGTCCTGGGCTTCGTGAACCAGGAGGGCGTCGGCAGCGCGGGCGTCGAGCAGCAGATGGATGCGTACCTGCGCGGCTCGCCCGGGTACGTGGAAACCGAAGTCAACGCGCTGCGCCAGGAGGTCTACCCGCACCGCATCCGCAGCATCCCGGCCATCGAGGGCGCGGACGTCACGCTGACGATTGACCAGAACGTCCAGTACATCGCCGAGCGCGCCATGGAGGACGCCATGCGCCAGTACCATGCGAAGGGCGCGTGGACGATCGTGCAGCGCGTCCGCACGGGCGAGATCCTGGCGATGGCGAGCTGCCCGGGGTTCGACCCGAACCGCTTCACGGAGTCGGACGAGGATGCGCGCCTGAACCGCTCCATCGGCTACGTGTTCGAGCCTGGCTCGACCTTCAAGGCCATCACCATCGCCGCGGCCCTCAACGAGGGGACGGTCACGCCGGAAACGAAATTCGATTGCGAGAACGGCTGCTGGTCCTACGGGGGCAAACCGCTGCGCGACTACCATCCCTATGGCGTTCTGACCGTGGCCGACGGCTTGAAGAAGTCGAGCAACATCCTCTGCGCCAAGGTCGCGCTGACGCTGGGGGATCGCCGGTTCCACGCGTACCTGCAGGCCTTCGGCATCGGGAAGCGGACGGGCATCGAGCTGCCGGGCGAGGAGGGGGGCATCCTCAACCCGACCAAGCAGTGGTCCAAGATCACCTCCACCCGCGTGGCCATGGGCCACAGCGTGGCCGTGACGTCGCTGCAGATGCTCAACGTGTTCTGCACGATCGCCAACGGCGGCGTGCTGATGCGCCCGTATGTCGTGAGGGATGTGGTGGGCAAGGACGGCACGGTGCTGTACCGCATGACCCCGCGCGAGGCGGGCAGGGCGATCTCACCCGAGACGGCCGCCACGATGTGCCAGCTGCTTTCGCGCGTCACCGAGGAGGGCGGCACCGGCGGACGCGCCCGCGTGGAGGGGTTCCTCGTGGCCGGCAAGACCGGCACCGCGGACAAGCCGGTCAACGGCCGCTATTCCACCTCGGCGCAGGTGGCCAGTTTCGTCGGCTTCCTGCCCGTCGAGCGCCCGGAGATCGGGATCATCGTGGTGGTCGACGAGCCGCAGCCCTACCACACCGGCGGGCTCGTGGCCGCGCCGTTCTTCTCCCGGATCGCTTCGGAGGCCGTGCGGTATCTGGGGATTCCGCCGCCGCCGAGCGGCGAAACCGCCGGCGACGGGAAACCCCTGGTCGCCCAGAGCGTCAAGCTGTGAACCTGTCGGATCTTATCAGCGCGATCGAACCGCTCTCGGTCAAGGGCGGCGGCCGGGTGGACATCACCGGCGTGGCCTGCGATTCCCGGCAGCTGCGCCCCGGCCAGCTGTTTGTCGCCATCCCCGGAACCGACGCCGACGGGTGGACGTACGTGCGCGACGCCCTCGGGCGCGGGGCCGCCGCGGTGGTCTCGGAGCATGCCGATGCCGTGGCCGGTTCGGAGGCCTGCTTCATCCACGTGGCCGATGCGCGCGCCGCGCTGGGCCGGCTGGCCGCGCGCTTTCACGGCCATCCCTCCGACCGGCTCCTGGCCATCGGCATCACCGGCACCAACGGCAAGACCACCTGCGCCTGCATGCTGCGCGACATCTTCCTGGCCCACGGGCGCAAGCCCGGCACGCTGACCACCGTGGCCTACCAGGTCGGCCAGCGCAGCATTCCGGCCACGCGCACGACGCCCGACGCCGCCGCACTCCAGGAGTTCTTCGCCCAGATGGTCGGCGCCGGCTGCGACACGGTGATCATGGAGGCCACGTCGCACGCGCTGGATCAGAAACGCACGTCGGGCATCGATTTTGACGCCGCCATCTTTACCAACCTGACGCAGGACCACCTCGACTACCACCGCACGATGGAGACGTACTTCGCGGCCAAGGCGCGCCTGTTCACCGACCTCGGGCACGGCAGCAAGCTGGCCGTGGCGGTGATCAACATCGACGACCCGTGGGGGCGCCAGCTCGCCGGGATGGAGGGGATCCGCGCGCGACGCATCACCTACGGCCTCGCCCCCGAGGCCGATGTGCGGGCGGCGGACGTGACCCTCTCGGCCTCCGGCACGGCCTTCCGCGCCGTCACGCCCTGGGGCGAGGAACGGATCTCGGCACGCCTGCTCGGGCGCTTCAACGTCAGCAACATGCTTGCGGCCATGGCGACCGCCGGGGCGCTGGGCGTGCCGCTGCGGACGTGCGCCCAGGTGCTCGGGCGCATGACCAGCGTGCGCGGGCGGCTCGAGGAGGTCCAGACCGGCCGCGAATTTCAGCTGTTCGTGGACTACGCGCACACCGAGGACGCGCTGGACAACGTGCTGACAACCCTGCGGGAGATTACGCGCCGCCGGCTGATCGCGGTCTTCGGCTGCGGCGGCAACCGCGACCGCGGCAAACGCCCCAAGATGGGGCGCGTGGTCTCGCGCAAGGCGGACATGGCCATCGTGACGTCCGACAACCCGCGCCGCGAGCCGCCGGGGCAGATCATCGCCGAGGTGCTCGAGGGCATCGAGCCCGGCGCCTCGGTCGAGGCGATCGAGGACCGGCGCGAGGCCATCCGCCGCGCGCTGGCGCTGGCCGGGCCCGGCGACGTGGTGCTGATCGCGGGCAAGGGACACGAGGAGTTTCAGGAGCTGGCGAACCGCTCGGTGCGCTTCGATGACCGCGAGGTCGTGCGGGAGGAGTTGGGTCGGCCATGAGTGTGGACTATACGCCCCAGGAACTGGCCCGCTGGTGCGCCGGGCGATGGGATCCGGCGCCGCCGGACGGCGTGGAAGGCATCACCCAGGACACCCGCCGGCTGGCGACCGGCCAGGTCTACGTGGCCCTGCGCGGCGAGTCCCTCGACGGGCATGCGTTTATCGACGAGGCGTTCCGCCGGGGCGCGGCCGGCGCGGTGATCGCCGAGGACGCGGCCTGGACGCCCCGGCGTGACGCGCCCGTCCTGCGCGTGGCCCATACCGGCCGGGCGCTGATGGACATGGCCGCCGCCTACCGGCGCAAGCTCAACCCGCGCATCGTGGCGGTGACCGGCAGCGCCGGCAAGTCGACGACCAAGGAGCTGACCGCCCGGATCGCCTCCCAGTGCGGCCCCACCGCCCGCACGCGCGGCAACTGGAACAACAACATCGGCCTGCCGCTGAGCCTGCTGGCCATGCCCGGCGACACGCGCATCGGCGTGTTCGAGGTGGGCATGAACCACCCGGGAGAAATCGCCGAGCTGTGCCGGATCCTCAAGCCCGACTGGGGCATCGTCACCACCATCGGGCCAGTGCACCTGGAGTTCTTCAAGTCGGTCGAGGACATCGCCGACGAGAAGGCATCGCTGCTGCGCAGCCTGCCCCCCGACGGGCTGGCGATCCTGAACCGCGACACGGAGTTCTTCGACCGGTTGCGGGCCGCCCACGTCGGGCGGGTGCGCACCGTGTCCCTGCGCGGCAACGCCGACGTCGTGTGCGTTGCCCGCCGCGCGGACCGGAGCGAGATCACCGTGCTCGAGGCCGACAGCCGGGAGCAGGCCGTGCTGCGACTGCCCTCGGTCAGCGAGTACAACGTGACCAACGCGCTGCTGGCCGTGGCGGCGGGCCGCGAGCTCGGGCTGGGGTGGGCGGCCATCCAGCAGGGGCTCGACGCCTACGAGTCTCTCCCCATGCGCTGGCAGGAAGAAGCCGTGCGCGGCGTCCGCGTGATCAACGACGCCTACAACGCCAACCCGCTGAGCATGCGCGTCACGCTGAAGGCGCTGGCCGAGGAGCCGGCGGCGGTCGGCCGGCGCTGGCTGGTGCTGGCCGGCATGCTGGAGCTGGGGCCGACGGAGCGCGAGGCGCACGAGCAGCTCGGAGAGCTGGTGGGCGCCGGGCCGTGGGCTGGCGTGCTGACGGTGGGCCGCGCCGGCGAGTGGATTGCCGACGGCGCGCGGCGGGCCGGGATGGACGCGGAGCGCGTGGTGCGCTGCGCGGACAACGCGGCCGCGGCGGATGAGCTGAAGCGGCGCACGGCGCCGGGGGACACAGTGCTGCTGAAAGCATCGCGCGGGATGAGGCTGGAGGAGGTCGTCCATCGGTATAAGGAGCAGACTCCATGATCACACCGACACGTGGCGTTTCCGGCTTGGCGAGTGTGGCGGAGATCCCGGGGGCAGGCCAGGGCGTGCCCCGCCCCGCCGCCGCGGCGCCGGGTTTGCGCGGCACCCGCGTTCTCGCGGGCGCGCCGCGTCCGATGAACGGGCCCAGGCCCAACGGCGATCCCAGTTCGCTGACCCTGTGGGGGTCCGAGGATTGGGACCGGGAGTAAAGAGCGCTCGCTATGTTCTATTTTCTGCATTTCTTCCAGGACCTGTATTCTCCGCTGCGGCTGTTCCGGTACATCACGTTCCGGGCGGTGGCAGGGGCGGGGACGGCCTTTCTCCTCACCGTGCTTCTGGGGCCGTGGTTCATCGGGCAGCTGCGACGCCTCAAGGTGGGGCAGTACCTGCTGGAGGAGGTGGCCGCCCTGCACGCCGGCAAGAGCGGCACGCCGACGATGGGGGGGCTGCTGATCATCGCCAGCATCGTGGTCTCGACGCTGTTCTGGGCCGACACGAGCAGCCCGCTGATCTGGCTGGTGCTGGGCACGATGGTCTACATGGCGGCGATCGGCTTTGTCGACGACTACGCGAAGCTCACCCGCAAGAAGAACAAGGGCCTCAGCGCGCGCGGCAAGATGGGCCTGCAGGTGCTCGGGGCCGTCCTGCTCGTGGCCGCGCTGCGCAGCCTGCCGAGCGGCGCGGGGCGGCTCGAGGAGGTCATGGTCCCGTTCATGAAGAGCCCGCTGATCCACGACATGGGGTTCGCCGTGTCGCTGGCGTGGGTGATCCTGGTCGTGGTCGGCGCCAGCAACGCGGTCAACCTGACCGACGGCCTCGACGGGCTGGCCATCGGGTGCAGCACGTCGGTGGCCATCACGTACCTGGCGCTGTCGTACGTGGCCGGGCACGCGGCCATCTCCTCGTATCTGTTTGTGCCGTACGTTCAGGGGGCGGGCGAGCTGGCCGTGTTCTGCGGGTGCATGGCCGGCGCGTGCCTCGGGTTCCTGTGGTTCAACTGCCACCCGGCGCAGGTCTTCATGGGCGATACCGGGAGCCTTTCCCTCGGTGCGGCCATCGCGCTGGTGGCCCTGCTGATCCGGCAGGAGGTCCTCATGGTCCTCGTCGGGGGCGTGTTCGTGATGGAGGCCGGTAGCGTGATTCTGCAGGTTGCCTCGTACAAACTGAGGGGGGGCAAGCGCATCTTCGCGATGTCGCCGCTTCACCATCACTTTGAGAAGAAAGCCAACCGCTGGAGCGAGACGCAGGTGGTTGTGCGGTTCTGGATCCTATCGATCATCTTCGCGCTGCTGGGCATCCTGAGTTTGAAGATCCGGTAGCGCGGGATGAAGCCTGTGGGAGTGGGCCGACAGATGGCGGCACGAAAGGCCATGGTTCTGGGGCTGGGGGCGAGCGGGGAGGCCGCCGCACGGCTGCTGCGCCGCGAAGGCTACGCGGTGACCGTTGCGGATTCGGCCCCGGCGGAGCGCGTTGCCGCCCGCGCCGCCGAGCTGGCCGCCGAGGGGATTGCGGTGGCGGCTGGCGCTGAGGCGCTGCCGGCGATGGCCGCAGGCTGCGAGCTGACCGTCGTCAGCCCCGGGATTCCCGCGTCAAACCCGTGGATCGTGGCGCAGCGCACGGCGGGCAGCGAGATCGTCTCCGAGCTCGAACTGGGATGGCGGCACTGCCGGTCGCGGATGCTGGCCGTGACCGGGTCCAACGGCAAGAGCAGCGTGGTCAAGCTGTCCGCGGAGGTCCTGCAGCAGGCCGGGCTGAGCGCCGTGCCCGGCGGAAACTATGGCATTCCCGTCTCGGCGCTGGCCCTGCGCGAGCCTGCGCCGGACTGGATTGTCGCCGAGGTCAGCTCCTTCCAGTTGGAGCACGTCGACCGGTTCCGCCCCGGGATCGGCATCCTGCTGAACCTCCAGCCCAACCATCTCGACCGGCACGGCGATTTCGACTCGTATGCGCGCACGAAGCACCGCCTGTTCGCGCGGATGCAGCCCGGCGACACGGGCATTGTTCCGGACGCGCTGGCCGACGCCGTGCGCGCCGGCAGCGGCGGCCGCTGCGACTGGCGCACGTTTGGCGCTGCGCCGCCGTGCGACACGCGATACGAGCCGGGGCGGCTGGTGTGGCGGGCGGGCGGGCGCGAGTCCTCGCTGGATATCGCCGGCTCGCCGTTCGACAACGAGGTGCTGGGGCCGAACGCCGCCGCCGTCCTGGCCGCGGCCCTCGCCGCCGGGGTGCCGCCCGCTGCGGCCGCCGCGGCGATGCGCGCCTACGTGCCGCTGCGCCACCGGATGAGCCCGGTGGGCGAGCGCGACGGCGTCTTGTTCGTGGACGATTCGAAGGCCACCACCCTTGCGGCCATGTGCGCCGCTCTGCGGATGTGCACGCGGCCGGTGAGGCTGGTGGCCGGCGGCATGCTCAAAGAAAAACAACTGGAGACCGTCAAAGAAATTCTAGCCAAGAAGGTGCGGAGGATTTATCTTATCGGCCGTGATTCATCCCTGATGGAGGCGGCGTGGCGCGACGCGGTCTCGTGTGTGGAATGCGGGACGCTGGACCGGGCGGTCCAGATGGCGTGGCGCGATGCGGTGCGGGGGGATGTCATTTTACTCTCGCCAGCGTGCGCAAGTTTTGATCAGTTCTCGGGTTTCGAGGAGCGAGGGCGCAGGTTTGCGTCCGTTCTGGAGTCGGCAGGAAAGGGTGAGGTGTCATGAGAGCAGTCGTCGTCATCATGGTTGTTATCTGTGTACACGTGGTCCTGATCGGAGGCGTCGTCCTCATGCAGGGCTGCGGTCGAACGGTGAGCCCGGCGACCAGCGCAACGTCCGAGGACCTTGTCATGCCGCCGGCGGCGCCGCAGGGGATCGTGGATATGCCGGTTCAGCCGGCGGTTCCCGCGTCGGTCATGGCTCCCGCGCCCGTCAACGAACCCCCGGCGAAGTCCTGGCCGGTTGACACGACCACCTATGTTGTGCGCAACGGGGATTCGGTGTCGAAGATCGCCAGCCGCTACCACCTCAGCACGGCCGAGATCGTGGCCCTGAACAATCTGAAGGACGCAAACCGCGTGCGCGTCGGCCAGAAGCTGATTCTGCCGGGCAAGGTGGACGTCAGCGCCCCGGCGCCGGCGACGGTCAAGAAGGCCCATGCGGCGGCACCGGCCGCGAGCAAGGCCTCCAGCTCGACCAAGGCTGCCAGCTCGGGCAAGGGCAACTACGTGGTCCAGAAGGGCGACTCGCTGTCCGTGATTGCGCAGAAGCACGGCACGACAGTGGCCGCGATCAAGCGCGCCAACAACATGACCAGCGACCGCCTCACCGCCGGCCAGAAGCTGGTGGTCGAGAGCGGCACGAAGTCGGCTTCCGCGGTGGCCGCCGCGCCCGCGGGTTCGCGGCCGCCCGAGCCGCTGCCCGCCGTCGCTCCTGTGGCTCCTGCAGCGCCCACGCCGGTTGATCTGCCTGTGCCGGCTCCCGCGCCTGCGGTGACGGGTGCTGTGCCTGCGGCGGTGAGCACGGGCGCCGCGCCTGTTGTCTCCGCTCCGACCGCGCCTGCGGCTGACGCCTACCGGGTCTACGTGGTGGGTGAGAACGAGGACCTGTACTCGGTCGGCCTGCTGTGGAACGTCAGCGTCAACAAGCTGAAGGAAGTCAACGGCCTGACCGACACCAAGCTCACCGCCGGCCAGCGGCTGAAGATCCCGGCCGCGGAATAATGCCGAGGCGATGCGCAAAACCCTGAGTACGCTGGTGACGATCGTCGCCGCCCTCGTGGCGTTCGGGATCGTCATGCTGGCCAGCTCCAGCAGCGTCAAGGGTTTCTCGACGGCGGGGCATGACCCGCTCTTCTTTCTCAAGCGGCAGCTGATCTGGCTGGGGATCTCGCTGCCGCTGGCCTTCATGGTGGCCCGGTTCGACTACCACTGGTGGCAGCGGCTCGTCATGCCCATGAGCGTTGTCGCCCTGGTGATGCTCGTGCTGGTGTTCATCCCGCCCATCGGCCGCAAGGTCGGCGGCAGCTTCCGATGGATCGGGCTCGGCCCCTTCAATTTTCAGCCGTCGGAGTTCGCGAAGTTCACCACGGTGATCGCGATGTCGGCCTGGATGACCTATACGGGTCGTCGTGCCTCCAACGTCAAGGAGGGCTGGCTGTTTCCCATCGCGGCGCTGGGAGTCGTGCTGGGGCTCCTGCTGCTGGAGCCGGATTTCGGCACGACGTTTCTCGTGGCCTTTGTGGGGATGCTGCTGATGTTTGCAGGCGGGACGCGCGTGGCGTACCTGGCGATCTCGGTCGTCGCCGGCCTTTGCGGGTTTGCCGCGCTGATCATGCGGGACCCGGTTCGCCTCGGGCGGATCATGGCGTTTGTCATGCCGGAGAAGTATCCCGCCACGGCCTACCACCTGGCGCAATCGAAGATCGCCTTCATCGTGGGCGAGCTGTTCGGCGTCGGGCTGGGCGACAGCATGCAGAAGCAGTTGTACCTGCCGGAGCCGCACACGGACTTCATCTTCGCCATCATCGGAGAGGAACTCGGTTTTGTCGCCACTCTGACCGTGGTTCTGCTGTTCCTGGCGCTGGCGGTGTGCGGCCTGATCATCAGCGTGAAGGCGCCCGATCCGTTCGGGCGGCTGCTGGCGTTCGGCATGTCGATGATGCTGGCAGGTCAGGCCGCCCTCAATATCGGGGTGGTTACGGGCTGCCTGCCGACCAAGGGCCTTCCCCTGCCGTTCATCAGCTATGGAGGCTCGAGCCTGATGATGGCCATTGTGACCGTGAGCGTCCTGGCGAACGTGGCGTTGCACTGCGTGGATCGCCACGGCGATCCGCATACGCGCCTGATCAAGGACAAACACCAGCAGGTATAGGAGACTGGCGTGATCCAGAGGCGACCCGCGCTGCTGCTGCCTTTCGTTCTGGCCCTGTGTCTTCACGTGGCCGGCGCCGTCTGCATCACTCGCCTGGCAGGTCCACCGTCCAACCGTCCCGGGACGCCGTCCCCCGTGCGCCGCCTGCGGATTGAGTTACAATCGCTCCCGCCTGCGCCCGCGGGCACATCGGCCAGGCTTGAGCCCGTGACACCCGCACCCATCGCCGCGCCGCCGCCCCCGGAGCTGGTTGCTCCCGCCGCTGTGGCCCCGACGCCTCCCGAGGTGGAGGCGACGGCGGCGCCGCCGCCGAGGCCGGCTCCGCAGGCTTCATCCGAGGCGCCGACGAGGCCGGCCCCCACATCGTCGCCCGAGACCTCGGGGGCCGTGGCCGGCAGCGAAGACGAGGGCAGTGGATTCGGAGACGCAACCGCGCCGCCGATGTTTGCGGCCGCGCCGTCGGAAGCTCCAGCCTGGGTCATTGACGGGCAGATCGCACCGCGGTATCCGCTGCTGTCGCGACTTCGGCGGGAGGAGGGACGCGTGGTCGTTCGCGTGGCTCTGGACGCGGCGGGGCGCCCGATCGACGGTGCCGTCGAGACGCCCAGCGGTTACGCCGCGCTGGATCGCGCCGCGCTGAGTGCCGTAAATCGCGCCACGTGGTCCGTCCGTCCGGGAACCCCGCTCGTGAACGCAACAACCAACGCGATCGTCCGCGTTCCGATCGACTTCAGGCTCGAACCCGGCGGCTCGTGACCGGACGGCCGCCGGTCTCACGTCAGCGCGTTGATCGGCGCACCAGCCAGAAAAGCGCGCAGGTTCTGCACGGCCACATGGTAGAGGCGTCCGCGGGCCTCGCGCGTTGCCCAGGCCGTATGCGGGGTGATGTGGCAGTTGCGCGCGGCCAGCAGCGGGTTGTCCGCCTTCGGAGGTTCGGTCGAAAGCACGTCGAGCCCCGCGCCGGCCAGCCGGCCCGCGTTGAGGGCGTCGGCCACGGCCTGCTCGTCCAGCAGCGGCCCGCGGCTGGTGCTGATGAGGAAAGCCGAGGGTTTCATCGTGCGCAGCCGCCCGGCGTTGACCAGTCGTTCGGTCTGGGGCGTCAAGGGGCAGTGCAGCGTCACCACGTCCGATTCGGCGAACAGACGGTCCAGCTCCACGCAGGCGATGCCTGTGTCGTCGTCGGGCGGCGTGCGCGTGTGGACGAGCACCCGCATTCCCAGCGCGCGGGCCACCGCGGCCACCCGCCGCCCGATGCGCCCGTAGCCGACGATGCCGAGCGTCTTACCGGACAGTTCCACGAGCGGCGTCAGCGTGTACATGAAGTCTTGCGAGCGCACCCAGTCGCCCCGCCGGACCGACTCGGTGTGCGCAGCAAGCCCCTGCGCAAGATTCAACAGGTGCGCGAAGACGGACTGCACGACGCTCTCGGTGCTGTACGCCGGCACGTTGGTGACGACGACGCCCCGCTCGTGCGCTGCGGGCAGGTCGACCACGTTGTAGCCGGTGGCCAGCACGCCGATGTAGCGCAGGCCCGGCAGGGCAGCCAGTTCGGTTCGGCCGAGAACAACCTTGTTGGTCAGCACGGCATCGGCGCCGAGGGCGCGCGCGACGGTCTCCGCCGGCGTTGTGCGGGCGTGGATCGTCACCTCACCCAGTCGTCGAAGCTCGCCCCAGTCGAGGTCGCCCGGGTTCATCGTATAGCCATCCAGCACCACGATCTTCATGAATCACGTCCTTTCGCGGGCTCGGGGGCGGCCCGTCCTCGCGCTCAGCCGCCGACGTCGATCATCATAACGTCGGGCGGGCAGGCGATGCGTAGGGCCGGGCCGGAGGCGCCGACGCCCGCCGAAACGAACAGGTGCGTGTCGCGCACGCGGAAATGCCCGTGCACGAAGCGGCGGCCGAAGCGCGAGGGCAGCACTGCGGCCCCCAGCAGTGGAAGGCGGAA
>CAZJBP010000065.1:0-4562 GCA_964544115.1 uncultured Victivallales bacterium
AGGGCGACCGGTACATCACGCTCTACATCACCACCGGCTTCGGCCGGCTGCGTCATCTGGGGGTGGCGATCGACATGTCGAGCGCGCTTAAGGCCGTCGGGCAGCTGGACGTCTGGATGGATGAACTCTACCACGAAATCCTCAAGGACGGGCACCCCAACGAGAACCACCTGAACTCCACGGTCGCGCTGTATCTGTACGGCCGCAGCTTCTTCCTTGAGGACCGTCCGATCGACGACCGGCGCCGGGAGGCGGTGGATTACTTCCTCGGCCAGGCGCGCAAGTACTGGCTGCCGCTCGACATCCGTCAGTCGCAGGGCCACCTCGCCATCGGCCTCAAGCGCTTTGGCGACCTGGAGACCGCGCGGGCCATCATGGCGTCGATCAAGGAGCGCTCTGTCAGCAACGAGGAGATGGGCCTGTTCTGGCGGGACACGGAGGAGGCCTGGTGGTGGTACCGCGCGCCGATCGAGACGCAGGCCGTGATGATCGAGGCCCTGGACGAGGTCATGGGCGATGCGCAGGCCGTCGAGGACTGCAAGGTGTGGCTGCTCAAGCAGAAACAGACGCAGGACTGGAAGACCACCAAGGCCACGGCCGACGCGATCTACGGGCTGCTCCAGCGCGGCACCAACCTGCTCTCCTCCGACGCGCGGGTCGAGGTTTCGCTGGGCGGCGTGCCCATCGTCCCTGAGAAGGTGGAAGCCGGGACGGGCTTCTACGAGCAGCGCTTCGTCAAGGGCGAGGTCCTGCCGAAGATGGGCAACGTCAAGGTGAAGAAGACCGACGAGGGCGTTTCCTGGGGCAGCGTGCACTGGCAGTACCTGGAGGACATCAGCAAGGTCACGCCGCACGAAGGCACGCCGCTGAAGCTGAAGAAGGCGCTCTTCGTGAAGGAGAACACCAAGCAGGGGCCCGTCCTGAAACTGATGAACGGGCCGGTGGCTGTGGGCGATGAACTGGTGGTGCGGATCGAACTACGGACGGACCGCGACATGGAATACGTCCACATGAAAGACCAGCGCGGCAGCGGCACCGAACCGGTGAACGTGCTGTCGGAATACCGCTTCCGCGACGGCCTGCGGTATTACGAGTCCACCAAGGACACGGCCAGCCACTTCTTCATCGACTACCTCCCCAAGGGCGTCTACGTGTTCGAGTATTCCACGCGCGTCGTCCACAAGGGCCGCTACCCCAGCGGCATGGCCGAGATACAGTGCATGTATGCGCCGGAATTCAACAGCCACTCGGAGAGCGTCCTGATCGAGGCGAAGTGACCGCCCGATTTAGGAATGTGATAAGCATTGACAGGGCATGCCGTCCTGGGGCATAGTTCGTCCCCAGTAGCAACATTCCGTTGGCCGCATCCGCATTTCCCCATCTCGTGTTATGGTTGAGGAATCGGCTCCTAACAAACATGACACAAGAGAGGGAATCAGTACTATGGACATCTACGTTGGCAATCTTTCGTACGATGTGACGGACGCAGACCTGAAGACGTTATTCGAGTCACACGGCAGAGTGGCTTCGGCGCGCGTCATCATGGATCGTGACACGGGTCGCGCCAAGGGATTCGGCTTCGTCGAGATGCCGGACAAGTCCGAGGCGGACAAGGCGATCCAGGCCACGAACGACCAGGCATTCATGGGCCGCAACCTGCGCGTCAATGAATCCCAGCCCAAGCCTCGCGGCGCGGGTGGCGCCGGTGGCGGCGGCGGCGGCGGACGCGATCGCCGGTTCTAGGATCTGATCCTCTGAACCGTTGCACAGCAATGTGCAGTGAGAAGGCACGCTTCGGCGTGCCTTCTTGCTTTCTCAGCGCCGCTTACAAGCGGCTGCGCAGGAAGAGCACGGCCGTCACCACGCGGGGGCTGTAGGCTCCGCCGCGCGCCCTGCCGCTTTCGGAATCGATCTGGTCGGCGAGCGTGGTTTGTGCCGAAGATTCGCGCAGCCATCGCACCCACTCCGCGAAGGGCATCGGGTACGCCTTCGCGAAGTCGACCCCCAGCAACTCGGCCGCCGCAAACATGCATAGCGCCGCCTTCGACGCCCAGGTGATCGTGCTTGTGCTGGAGAGACGCAGGCCGCCGGTCGCCGAATCGATGCACACGCCCGGCCGCAGGCACGCGCGCGCGTGCGACCGCAAGACCTCCATCAGTTGTCTGTCTCGCGCCAGCCGGTCGCCCAGTCCGAGAAACAGCGGCACGGACAGCGGCTCGATGCCGGCCATCAGGCGTGCCTTGCCGCCGAAGAGCAGGTTCGGCGGCAGACTTCCCGACGCGGGGTCACACGCGTGCACGAGGGCGGCCGACGTCCGGGCGGCCACCTCCAGTGCCCGCGCGGCGCTGGACCTCTCACCGGCCCGCTCAAAGCACACCTCCAGCAGATGCGCAGCGCACCAGGCTTTCACGCCGATATAGAGATTTCCCGCTGCACGCCTCAGCGCTTCGTCCATCACATCGTACGTCGTGATCTCCGCGCCATCGTCACCGACCCGATCGCTCTCGCCCTTCAGGATCCCATTGCGCCGGTCGGGGGCGTAGTGATCGCGGGCCTCCAGGCTGTCCAGCATGCGGACGAAGTCCGCCGTTCGAGCCTTCAACCAGTCCACGTCCCCGGAGAGCGCATAGCCCGCTGCGCAATAGATTCCGCTCAGCAGTGCCTCCGTCGTCATGTGCGAGTAGCATCCCGTGAGGCCGGGCAACTCGTACCCGCTTTGACCGGGGGGTGAATACGCCGCCGAGTTGCCCTGGTCGTGGGTGAACGACATGCCGCCGGGCTTCCGCCCGTCGGGATCATCCGCAAACCGCAGACGGTCTTCGTAAGCGTAGCGCCTCAGGTTAAGGTCCATGACGTTGCGCACAACCCACGGGTGGCGCCACAGCTCAAACGGCAGGTGGTCCGCGGCTGGAGCCAGGGCGTTGCGCCAGGCAAACTGCCCATCGCATACGCTGTAGAGCACGTCGCCATCCCGGGTTTCCAGGACGGAGGTGTTTGCGTAGTAAGCCTGGGACACCTGACCGTAGATCTCCGGCCCCACGGAGCTCAGACTTGCCGGCGCGCGCGACGCGGCCTCCGCGGCAAAGGCCGCGGCCGCGGCGTGCATCCCATCAGCCTGTTCCAGCACATGGGTGCAGACCGCCTCGACGCCGTCGAACTGCCGCGTGAACGCATAGGAGGCGGGGATGCCCACCGTCGCCGCTCCCGCGTGATAGAACCCGAAGGCCGCACGCAGGGTTCGATGGGATCGTGGCGGAACAGCCATGCAGATGCCGCCCTCATTGCCGCCATTGTGGATGATGTGCCGGCCTTCCTCGACATGACGACCAATCGAGTTGTCGCGAATGGTCCAGACCTCCCCCTCCACTCGCCGAGCCGCCAGGGCCCAACGGCCCGGCATGCAGATGCCGGCCAGGCCGGCGCCCTCGGACCAGTCCATCGGAACGATGCGTCCTTCGCCTCGATAAGCCAGGCCCAGAAAGCCGAACGCTGGCAGGTCGGAGGCGCTGTTGTCGATCTCCAGCTCGAGCAGAAGACCCGGGCAAAGCGCATCGGCGCTCAATCGCCCCAGTTTAGGATCCGTCAGGGGGGCGCGCGGGGCCACCACCCGGAAGGTCATGCCCGCGCCGCAGAAGGTGTCAACAGCCGGATCGAGCCGCCGACTCAGGTCCGAGGGCTTAAGAAAGCGCCAGCACTTGCGGATGCCGTTACTGCCGCCGGCTCCGGCCATCTGGCTCTCGTAGTCGGTCACCGTCAAGCCGCTGGTAAACGGCATGGCCGTCACGCCGTTACCCGGGTGGCTGACCGCCACCAGCAGGTCTCCCGCGGTGGCGACGTGCAGCGCCTCGTGGTCGATCCCGACCCCGTAGCCCGGGAGGCCGAACGTCAGGCTTGACCAGGCGCCCTGGGGCGCGTGGTGCGTCATGAAAAGCAGCGTCCCCCGCCCGCCGTGGTGCTCCCCGCGATCTTTCATGCTGACCGCTCTCCTCTATTAAAGAGAAAGGCCTCGGCAAGTGAATGCCGAGGCCTTTCCGAAATCGCTTGAAGGCGACTTACCAGCGCTTGCTGCCGCGATCGCCGCGATCACCGCCGCGACCACCGCCGCCACCACCGGCTCCACCGCGACCGCCGCCGAAGCCGCCGCCGCCACCACCGCCGAAGCCGCCGCCGCCGCCGCGACGATCATCGCGAGGCTTGGGCTGGGACTCGTTCACGCGAAGCGGACGGCCCTGGAAATCGGAACCGTTCGTTGCGGCAATCGCCTTCTCGGCCTCAGCCCGGTCGCCCATCTCGACGAAGCCGAACCCCTTGCTGCGGCCCGTCATCTTATCCATGACGACGCGCGCGGAGCTGACCTTGCCGTACTGCTCGAACAGCGACTGGAGGTCTGTATCCTTGGTGTCGTACGACAGGTTGCCAACATAGATATCCATACTACTGCGCCCTCAACACGGTGTCATCCTCACTCTTGTTTCTCACACCGGATCCCAATCCATGACACCAAGGCGAAATCCGCGTTCGATCAGGCCCTTTGCCTGATTCGCCGTACATAGTGACGGATT
>CAZJBP010000065.1:4662-19748 GCA_964544115.1 uncultured Victivallales bacterium
GCCCTCCCGCTCAGCGGTAAATGAGGGCTGCGAGCGCGGCAAGAGCGGCGGCATAGAACATCGCGATGGAACCCCATATTCGGCACGCCCTGTCGTGGCCGAGAGCGAAGGCGAGGCCCTTGCGCAGCGCGTAGGGACTCATCACCAGCACGGCCCCCTTCACAGCCATCGCATAGGCCACGACCACCATTACCAGCCTCAGCGGAGAGTCCTGCAGCCGCGCGGCTTCAAGGATGGGCGCCGGCACCAGAAGCAGAAGGATGCCTAAGGCGCGGGCCGCCAACAGTTCGTCCATCGCCCAGCAGACCAGCGCGATGCTCAAGGGCGTCAGCACAACGAAGTAGGGCTTCACGGCATCGAAGCGGCCCAGCGGCGTGAGCCACAGCAGTCGGGCGGACCAGGCGAGCGCGACCGCTGTCAGGACCCATCCGGTTGTGCGATGACGGGGAAACCTCTGAAGCCAGGCGCGCGTTGCCGCAGGTGCAAACGCGAGCGCCCCCCCCACCCCGGCCGCCACCGCCGCCAACCCCCATGTCCATCCCGCAAGGTTCGTCATATCGCCCCGCCCCCGGGCACCGCGCTGCCAACAATCTTGCCGTACACCGTCTGAGGCATCGCCCGATCCACGGCAACCCTCACCAGGTCGCCTTCGCGGATCCCCTCAACCGGCTCAAACACGGTGGTCACGTTGCTGCGCGTGCGCCCGGACCACCGCTGAGAATTGCGAAGGCTGGCGCCTTCCAGGAGCACCTCGACCGGCCTGCCGCCCACCATCCGCTCGTTCAGCCGCTGGCCCCGAACATCCTGGTCGACCAGCAACACCGAGTTGCGGCGCACCTTCTCCCCGTCCGTCACGTCGTCCGGCCACTCCGCAGCCGACGTGCCAGGCCGGGGAGAGTACTTGAAGACGTAGGCGTTGTCGAACGCCATCTCCTCCATCAGGCCGCGCGTGGCCTCGAAGTCCTCCTCTGTCTCGCCGGGAAAGCCCACGATCACGTCCGTGGTCAACCCCAGGTCCGGCGCCGCCTCCCGCATCCGCTCAACGGCCCGCCGGTAGTCATCGGCGGTGTATCCGCGGCGCATGCGGGCAAGCACCCGGTCCGATCCCGACTGGACGGGGACGTGCAGGTGCTCGCAGACGGCGGGCAGGTCGCGCATCGCCCGGGCCAGTTCCCCGGTGCACCCGGAGGGATGGCCGGAGGTGAAGCGGACGCGGCGGATGCCGGCGACGGAATCCACGGCTTCGAGCAGCCGCGGCAGCGGCTCGGTGAATCCGCCCGGTGATCGCGCGCCGTCGCCGAAGACCTCGTTGCGGCGGCCGTACATCATCACGCTCTGCCCCAGCAGCGTCACTTCCCGAACGCCGCCGTCGGCCAGGCGCCGCACTTCGTCAAGAATGGCGGAGGCCGGCCGGCTCCACTCCCGACCGCGCACCGAGGGCACGATGCAGTACGAGCAACCGCGGTCGCAGCCGAAGAGAATGTTGACGAACGCCGTCACCGCGCCGGCGGTGTGGCCGGCCACGTCCTCGGAGATCTCGGCATCCTGATCGGTGTCCAGCACCGGCCCGCGCCCGGCCAGGATGCACTCCACGACCGACGGCAGGGCGGCCAGGCGGCGCGTGCCGATGGCAAAGTCCAACCCCGGCACGCGCCGGAACAGCTCATCGCCCAACCTCTGCGCCATGCAGCCCATGACCCCCACGGCGACCAGCCGCGTCTTGCGCTTGGCCGCCGCCAGCATCTTCAGCTTGCCCAGGGCCTTGTCCTCCGCCTTTCCGCGCACGCTGCAGGTATTGACAATGACGACGTCCGCATCGGCTTCGGCAGCCGCCTCGCCCCATCCGAGGCGCAGCAGCAGCGCGGCGGCCGCCTCGGAGTCGCGCTCGTTCATCTGGCATCCATACGTGTGGATATGGAAGGTCCGCCGCGCATCAGCCCCCCCCGACCGCGGAGATGCCTCAAGGTTGGATGTCGTCGCCGGCACGCTCGTCCTTTCCGTTCTTCAGCCCAAGCTTTTCAAGCAGCTCGCCCGAGAAATTCACCGGGTACCACCGGGGCGCGTCCAGCGTCCCGGTCAGCCTGAATTCAAACAGTTTGCTCAGCGGCCAGGTGATCAGCCGCACCACTTTGGCGATCAGCGGGTCGTCCTTCAGGAGTTTCACCTGCACCGCCACGTCAAGGGTCCGGTCGAACCCGCACGAACCCTTCCCCTGGAGGCTGAGCACGCTCCCCTCGACGCTGATCCGATCAGAGCGGATCCGCCGCTGTTCCAGCACAAACGCGCTGGAGAAGTCGCGCTGAGTCAGCATGAAGTCCACGCCGGGTATAATGCGGGCCAGATAGCCGGACAGACCGCCGAACACCGGCAGCATGAAGACGCGGCCCTCGCGCACTTCGACATCGCCGCTGCCGCGCACCTCGCTCCACCAGTTGGTGCCCAGGGGGCCCTCGATGTCCAGGTTGAGGGACATCCGCCCGCTAAGCTCCCGCAGCCCCAACTCCGGCCTGGCCGTGGCCACGAGCTGCTCAAAGTCGGCGCCACGGACAGACCCGGTCGCGTGGTACCGGAGCGCGGCGTCAGCCCCGTCGCGAGGGGCCACCACCAGGCCCGAGCCCTCAACGGTCCCGCCATAGAGCATTCCCGTTACCTGCTCGACCCGACTCGTGGCCCCCTGCGTCAGCACGGTGAACGCCGCCTCGTCCGCTACAAAACGGCCCACCCCAAACCTCCCGCCCCGCACGGAGGTCCGGATGAACTGGCGGCTGTCGCCGCGCAGGTCGGCCACGCCCGTGGAGTCAATCCGGTAGGAGCCCTCGGCCACAACCGCGTCGGCCCAGGTGTTGGTGAAGATGCCGATCAGCCGCGTCAGCGCGCGTGGATCCATCGATGAGGTGCCATTGAAACTGACCAGGCCCTCCGAGGCATCCACGGTCAAATCCACCCGCGCCACGCCCTCGGGCCGGGATACGACCAGGGGGGAGAGCGACACCCTCGTCCGCTGCGGCGCCACATCGATGACGACCACTGCGTCTCCCCTCATCACATCCACGCCCCGGTACCGGCAGTTCTCCATCCATAGCTTCGCGTCGGCATGCAGGTCACTCGGGGCGTCCATGGAATCGACGAACGTGAACTCCGAGCGAGGCTTCTGTGACCCGAACCCGAACCGGTTGATCAGCTCGCACGCAAAATCGAGGCCGTAGAACCGGAGAATGGGAATGACTCCCACCGGGTCGAACGCCGTCTCGAACCGGCCCGACACGGTGCGGGCAGCGGCATCAATCAGCAGTTCGCCCCTGCAGTCCGGCTCCGTCCCCTCGGCCGCTTCCCCCACGCGGCAGCGCACGTTGCGGGCGGTGATCCGAAGGGCCTCGGGGTCCACGTCGCAGGACAGGTCCCGGAGCCTTACGCCCGCACACTCGAACATGGCCGCCGAAAGCCGATAGGATCCGCGACCGCCCCGCCCCCCCAGCGCGCCGCCCGTCGCCCTGCCCCCCCGCGGCTCGATTCGCGGCCGCAGAAAGGCCGGGCGCAGGATCACCTGGTTGACGTGGAGTTCCTCGACCAGGCCCTTCCCCCGCAAAGCGCGCACGAGACTGCAGCGGACCACGGCCCGATCGCACTCAAAGCCCGCGGGGCCCACCACACCCTTGGCGTAGACCTTCAGCCCCTCGACGCGCACATTCTGCAGGCCGCTCAGCTGCACTCGGCCCGCCTCGACGGCGCACTGGGGGCCGGCGATCGCGGCCATGATCACGCGTGCAACGCCGTCGGGAAGCCCGCGCTTGTGCGCCACCCCCAGAGCCACGCCGACCAAGGCCAGGGCCATCAGCGTGAACGCCCGGATCATGCGCCTCGCCGCCCCGGCGCCGGCTTCGCGTCTCATGGAGACACCTTCGGGGGCGGCAGGGCCGATGTCGTCCCGTTCATCGCCGGCGACGGCGCGCCGGCCGCCGCCCCGGTCAGGTCGGCCGCGAGAATGCGCACGGCGTCGGGACCGAGGACAAACACCATGTCCTGCCCCTTCACCATCGCATACGCCCCGGCCCCTTCAACGCCCTTGCCAACCATGAGCGTCTTCTGGATGCCGGCCTCTCCGGTCAGGCGCAGCGTCACGATCAAGACCGGCTGGTCCAGTCCATAGGGCGACAGGTCAGCCGGCGCGGACGATTCGACGCGCAGCGATCGCAGGTTCGCGACACAGAACAGAAGACTCTCGACGGCGTCCCGGTTCACCTGCCGGTTCGGCGCTTCGGCACGGGACCACGCCCCGCTGTCATCCCGCAGGACTGACTCCTCGCGAAGGCCCGCCACCACGGACACCTTCTGGATCTGCGCCGAGGGAACGGCAAGCACCGTGCGATCCAGGAACGCCAGGGAGTTCGCGATCTCCAGCGCCGGATGGGCCGCAACCGCGGCGGGCAGGGCCATGACATCGCGGCCCCCCTGAACGAGCGCATACAGGAGGTTGGTTTCCGGCCCGACGGCGCTGACCCGCAGGCACACTGTGGCCGGATTCGCCGGGTCGACGGGCTCAACCGCAGCTGCAGCCGGCCCCGGCTCCCCGCCTGTCGGCACCGGAGCGGCGGCCGGCAGGCGCGTCCACATCTGGAGCGACCACGCCGCCGGCGCCAGTCCAAGCGAGGCCTGGTTGGTCTGCGATACGTCGAGGTATGCACTCACCCGCCACCTCAACAGGTCGGCCAGCGCGGCCTGCACCGTCACGTCATCGGCCTTGGCCTGAACCGGATCTGTCAGCATCCACCCGCTGTCGGCGCGCTTCGTCAGGGTCAACCGGTGATCGGCGCGAATCACCTGCACCTGCCGCACCTGGTCCGGACCAAACGGGAACACCTGTCGATCCCTGACGTCGTGGGCGTTGATGGCCAGCAGGGCCAACGCCTTTCGACTGACGGCCAGGATGGACGGCGAGTCGCTGCGTTTGGCATACACCCACTCGGGATTCTCGACCGTCGGCTTGCCCAGCAGCAGATCCTGCCGCGAATCCGGCTCCAGGCTCCAGATGGCCAGCCGCACCGCCTCACCTGCGCCCAGCCCGTACGGCTCCACTCGATCCCGCACCGCGGTGGCGGGCGAGGAGCCCGTTGGCAGGGCCGCCGGGGGAGCCGCCGGGGTGCCCGGCAACGGGTCCCATACGTAGCGCTCCACGCGGAGGTCAAAGGCCGCCTCGACCAGTGCGTCGATCTTCGCGTCGTCGGCCCGCGCCGACATCGGCTGCTG
This sequence comes from uncultured Victivallales bacterium, assembly GCA_964544115.1. Taxonomy (GTDB): domain Bacteria; phylum Verrucomicrobiota; class Kiritimatiellia; order UBA8416; family JADHWI01; genus CAZJBP01. Next base: position 9,907 of record CAZJBP010000065.1, read on the forward strand.
CAGCATCCAGCGTCCGCCCGATCGGAGCAATTGGATAAAGCCCCCTTGGGGCCGCTCGATTTCCACGCGCATGGATGAGGACGCCACCCCACGCAGGATGCTCCGATCGCGCAGGGCGTCGACCTCGGGCTGCAGCGCCCCGAGCAGTTCGCGGGAGACCGCCATCACGTCCGCTTCACCGGCCACGCGGACGTAAATCTGATCGCCGAGGGGGGACTCCGCCCCCATCATCAGGATGCGGCGCGCACCCCCGTCGTCCACAACCACCCGGTGCGAAGGACGGGCCAGCCCGTAATCGGCAAACCGCAGCCCGCGGGCCTGACGCTGCTCGGCGGAAATCCGTTCGTGCACGACCGCCGACTCCAGCGTGCCAAGGATCCGGTCCATCTCGTCCTGGTCGGCGCGGTAACTGATGGGCCTGACCAACCGCCACTCGCCGCTGGCGGGCTCACGCCTGCATTCAACCACGCCGTTGCTGGAAATCAGGGTCACCCCCGTAACCTGCCGGGCGGACAGGTTGATCATCTGCTGTGTTGGGGCAGACGCGGAGCGTCCCTCTCGCTCCTGCCTCCGCGTTACGCGCACGCACAGCACCAGGACGAGGCACCAGAACAGTAACCAGAGTGTCGTCCGCAGTCTCACACGCGATCCTTATCCGGGGCCCCGCCCCACACCAGCCCTGGCTTTACCTTCTCCGCGCCAGCGCGACCAGCGCGCCAAGGGCCAGCACGGCCATCGGCACGCCCCCCAGGGCAATGGCATACGCCAGGCGCCAGCGTTCTGGCGTCATGTCAACGCGCAGCTCGCCAGGGATCCTCGGCAGGATGGCCATGAGCGCCTCGCGCTCGACCAGCCAGTTCACACACGCCAGGAAGAAGTCAACATTTCCGCCCACGCCCGACGCCAGCCCCCCATTGGAAACGAAGTCACAGTCCCCCATCACCACCAGACGCGTCGGCTTGATCTGGACGTCCACGCCTGCGGCAGAGCCTTTCTCAGAAGCCACCGCCACACCGATCGGCCCCCGGCGGTCCTGCCCCTCATCGAAAACGGGCGGCTGCTGGTCCGTTGATTGCTCCGCCCATCCTTCGGCGGTTGACCTGGCCACAACGGTCACCCGCGGCCGATCAGGGGGCGTGCCGGGTCCCTGAGCCGCCCCGTCCAGCGGTTCGACCGAACGGGGTCCATAGAACATCACCGTCAAGTCCTTCAGACGCGACGTCATGGGGTGATCCCCGAAATCCCTCACCAGCAGGTCGCGACCCGTCAGCGAAAGGCCCGCCACGGTGTCGTCGCCCACGCGCACGCCCCAGCGTGCGAGCCAGTCGCGCAGTCCGCCATCGGATCGCGTTGCCAGCAGCACGAGCACCCGTCCGCCGCGATCGGCGTAGGCGGCAAGCATGTCGCGCTCCGCCTGCGAAATGGCACGATCCGGGGCCGCCACCACCACCAGCGATGCGTCCGCCGGCAGCCCGCCGGTCTCGGCCATCACGAGCGGCTTCACGTCCATGTTGTCCCGGCGCATCATCCTCGCCGCATCGGAAAAGCCGCGCATCTTGCTGTAATCGTCGATCGACCGCTCCCCGTGTCCCGTGAGGAAATAGACCACCGGGCGCGCGCTCTGAGCCACGCTGAGTATGGCGGACGAGAACGCCTGCTCGCCCAGAAATCCGACCTTCTTCTTCTCAACAGAGCGCCCGTCTTTGAGCAGGTAGTGGTACTCGGCCATGTCTTTCGGTTCGACAAACTTCGACCGGCCCGCGCAGCGGAACACGACCACGTTCGGCGCCTGCACCCCGTACTCGCGCGCCAGCTCACGCGTCCGGCTCAGGTCGCGATCCGGGTCCACCAGCTCCACCCGGAAGCGGTCGCTCCGGCCGGCGGCCGCCGCCGCATACTCGTACTCCTTCAGGAGGGACCGCACGTCGTCGAAGAGCACATGGCTGCGCTGGAAGAACGCCACCACCGTGACGGGTTCAGACAGGGAATCGATGAGGCCAAGCGTCCGCTCGGACAGCCGATAGTAATCCCGGCGGCTCAAATCCCATCGGGCCACGTAACGCTGCCCGAGGTAATTGACCATGCCGAGAGCGGCGGCGGCAAGCAGCAGCGACACCAGCACGTTAAGCCCCGTGGCCACGCGCCGGCCGCGGTAGCGCCACACGTTCAGGCCCGCCGGTTTCTCTGAAGGCGATGTCATCTCAGCATGTCTCCCACGAGGCTCACCGCCAGCGCCGCGACTCCAACACCTTGACAGAGGCAAACAGGAAGAAGCCCGTCACCGACACGTACAGCAGGAGCGGCCGCGTGTCGATCGATCCGCGGGAAAAGTCGCTGATGTGAGTGTCGGCGGCCAGGAGGTCGAGCAGCCGGTCCGATCCGAACGGCAGGTTCTCCAGCAGGGGCCGCACGAGGAACGGGCTGCAGATGGCGCAGAAACAGCATACCGCAGCCACGATCTGATTGCGCGTCAGCAGCGAAACAAAAAGCCCGATGGCCACGCAGGCCGCGGCAATCACCACCAGCAGCAGGCAGCCGGCGATCAGCCCTCCGGCATCCATCCAGCCGCTGCCCGCCCCCAGCCGCACAAGGGTGTACGAAGGGATGAGAACCGGGATCGCCGACAGCAGCAGGAAAGCCCAGGCACCCGCAAACTTCGCCAGCACGACCTCCACGTCGGTCACCGGCGCCGTCATCAGCGCCTCGATCGTGCCCGAGCGTTTCTCCTCGGCGAACAGCCGCATCGTGATGGTGGTCACAAAAAGCGGCATCCAGAAGAAGACCGCCGCGAACAGCAGGACTTCCGGCGACTCCTGCGTACCCAGGTTGCGCTGGACGGCTTGCATGAAGGTCCACCCGGCCACCAGCAGGTACAGGGCGGTGACGACGTAGGCCACGGGCGAAAGGAAGTTGGCGGCCAGTTCGCGGCGCCACAGCGTCATGAAGTTCCTCATGCCGCCTCCTGCCGGGTCGTCATGGCGACAAACACGTCTTCCAGGTTCTGCCGGCGGGTGCTGAGCTCCCTCACGGGCCAGCCGTGGCGGTGCGCCAGTTCGCCGACCTCCTCGCGCGGATCGGCATCCGCACCGCACTCGCAGGTGAACCGCACCCAGTGCCCCACCGGAGTCGACTGAACGGCAATCACGCCGTTCAGCGCCGACAGGGCGGCGCGCGCTTCCGCCTCCGGGGCCTTCAGCTCGACAACGACGCTGCTGTGCCCGAGCATCATCCCCGCGAGCTGGTCCGGCGTATCCGAGGCCACGATCCGCCCGCGGTTGATGATCAGGACGCGCTGGCAGATCGTCTCCACCTCGGGAAGAATGTGGCTCGAGAGCAGCACCGTATGCCGGTGCGCCAGCCCCCGGATAAGCTGGCGAAAATCGCGGATCTGGTTAGGGTCAAGCCCGATGGAGGGCTCGTCCAGGATCAGCAGCCGCGGCTCGTGGATCAGCGCGTCGGCCAGACCGACCCGCTGGCGAAACCCCTTCGAGAGCTGTCCGATGATGCGGCCGGCCGCCTCCTGGAGCCCGCACAGCGCAAGCACCTCGTCCATCCGGCTGCCGAGGCGCCGGCCCCGGACGCCCTTCAGACGTGCCCGGTAACCAATGTACTCGCGCACCCGCATCTCCGGATAGAGTGGAACGCTCTCCGGCATGTACCCCACTCTCCGGCGCACCTCAAGAGAGTCCCGGACCACGTCCAGGCCATCCACGCACACGCGGCCGCCCGAGGGCGGCAGAAAACACGCCAGGATCCGCATCGTGGTGCTCTTTCCGGCCCCGTTCGGCCCCAGGAAGCCCACAATCTCGCCGTCGGCCACCGAAAACGACAGGTCGTCCACGGCCGTCCGTGACCCGTACCGCTTTGTCAGATGTTCAACCTCAATCATGCCACCCCACCCGATTCTTGTGAGCTCCCACCGAGCGCGTGTATTATGCCCTACCATATCCCTGCGTCAAGGATTGCGCCGGGAATTCGTCCGGACGAGCGCATCTCCGTTTCGGTGCACCCCGCATATGGGGCTGGCGCTCGGAGAGCGCCGCCCTACCCCTGCGCATCCGGTCCTGGGACACGGTCGTTTGCGATCAAGTAGGCCGCGCCTCTCCGAGGCGCCGGCCCGCGCAGGGACGCCATAGGCACCGAAACGGAGGATGCGCCCGTCCGGACTTGTGACGGCGGGCCGGGCCTGCCATAGTCCCCGACTCGGGTTGGGTGTTAGGACATCGCAGGGCGGGCGCAGGCCCGGAAGGGGGATGTTGACTATGGCTACGAGCGCTTCCCGGGCTACCCCGCCGGCGCGGGACTCCTTCCCGCTTGCCGCCCGCTACGCGGCGCGCATCGCCCCGCCCGCGTCCCCGGCGCGGCTGCGCGAGGGCTCCGTTGAAGCCGCCGGCTTCGCCTACTCCGAGCGGCACCTGCAATGCGTCTGGTTTGACGAGCGCTGGCGTCCCGCACTGACGACGCTGGAGGGCGAGCCGTTAACCGTGCTTTCGCCGGGCCGATGGAACCTCGAAGCCGGCCCCGACTTCCTCGGGGCCACCCTCGAGGTAGGGCGCGATCGTCGCCGCATCGCCGGCGACGTCGAGGTGCACGTTCATCCTTCCGACTGGCTGCAGCATGGCCACGGGTCAGACGCGCGCTACGGCGCCGTCGTCGCCCACGTTACGTATTTCGGCGGCAATGCCCCCCTCCCGGGTCTGCCGCCGGGCAGCGTCCGCGTTGCCCTGCGCGAAGCGCTGCGCGCAGCGCCCTCCTTCTCCTTCGACCTGATTGACGTGACAGCCTACCCGTTCGCCGCCCTGCCCGCGCACGGTACGCCCTGCGCCCGGCGACTGGCGGCCTTGTCGCGCGAGTCCCGCGAGGCGCTCCTGGTCTCTGCGGCCCACGAACGGTGGAAGCAGAAGGCGGCACGCATGGCGGGTCGTATCGCGGAAGTCGGCCCTGGCCAGACGCTGTACGAGGAGGTGCTGACCGCGCTCGGCTACAAACACAACCGCGCCGCCTTTCTCACTCTCGCACGGCGCGCGCCGGTCGCAAGCCTCGCCCAGGAGGCCGGGGGCGACCCCTTCAGAGCCTGCGCGGCCTTGCTGGGCGCCGCCGGACTCCTCCCGCCTGACCTGCCGCGCGACGCAGATGCGCAGACCCGCGAGGGCGTGCGGGCGATGTGGGACGTGTGGTGGAGACTCCCTTCCCCCTGGCGTGAGCGTTCTCAACCGGCCATCGCGTGGCGGACGGCGGGACTGCGCCCCCATAACCACCCCCGGCGCCGGCTGGCGGCAGCCGCCGCGCTCTTCGCGGATGCGCCCGCCCTGCTGGACCGGATCATGGCGCTGCCGACGTCCGGCGCTTCATGGTTTGCCGAGGCCGCGGCCGCGTTCGATCGCGACGCCGCCCTGCCCGACTGGACCCGGCGGCTGTCCCTGGGCAGCCCCCCTTCCGCCGCCCCGGCCGCCCTCGCGGGCCCGGGACGGTTCGCCTCCATCGCCGCCAACGTGCTGGTGCCCTTTCTGGCCGCGACCGGGCGCGATGTGAGCGGATTGCTCCCGCATGTGCCAGCCGGCGACGACAACGCCGTCATCCGCGAGACCGCGCTGCTCTTGTTCGGACGGGACCACAACGCGGCCCTGTTCCGACGCGGCCCCCTGCAGCAGGGGCTGATCCAGATCTTCCACGACCACTGCCTCAACCGCCGCCCTGGCTGCGAGGAGTGCCGTCTCGCGCAGACGCTGTCCGATGCCCCGCCCGGCGCCTGATCAGGACGGGCCGGAGGCGTCCGGTTCATCGCCGCTCCCGGATAGCCGCCCGAATTCGCGCAGGCCGGGAAAGAGCTTCGCCCACACCCCGACCACCAGCAGGGTGCCGATGCCGCCGCTGATCACGGAGAACACCGGCCCTAGAAATCGGGCGACGGCGCCGGACTCAAAGCCGCCCAGCTCGTTGGACGATCCGATGAAGATCGAGTTCACGGCCGACACGCGGCCGCGCATCTCGTTCGGCGTGCGCAGCTGCACGAGCGTATGGCGCACCACGACGCTGACGTTGTCCAGAAACCCCGTCAGGAACAGCATCGCGAGCGAAAGCCAGAAGCTGCGCGACACGCCGAACACGATCGTCGCCACGCCGAACCCCGCCACCGCCAGCAGCATGTCCCGCCCTGCCCGCGACAGCGGCGGACGGTGGGTCATGATGACGGCCATCACGAAGGCGCCCAGCGCGGGAGCCGCGCGCAGCCAGCCCAGCGACTGCTCGGGGCTCATGCCCAGAGGACGCTCGGTCAGGATATCCCGCGCAAAGACGGGCAGCAGGTACGTCGCTCCGCCCAGCAGCACGGCGAACAGGTCCAGGGAGATCGCGCCCAGGATCACCTTTTGCCTCCACACGAACCCGATGCCCTCGGCCAGTTGTCTCAGCATCTGGCCCCGCACGGCCTTCGTTCCCTCCGGCACGCGCAGAGCGCTCAGGAGCACCATGTAGATGAGCGTCGTGGCCGCGCTGAACAGGTAGGCAGCCGGCAGGTAAAGCGCCACAATCACCCCTCCCAAAGCGGGGCCGATGACGGATGCAATGTGGAACAGCGATGTCCGCCACTTGATGGCGTTCTCGAGCGTGTCAGCCGGCACCAGCAGGGGCAGGATCGACGTTCCGGCAGGGCCGGCCAGGCGCTGGAACGCGGCGTCGAAAAACAGCAGCGTGTACATCGCCGGGATCGAACCGTGGGAGATGCTCAGCGCCCCCAGGGCCAGCGACGTCAGCGTGGTCCCCCCGAGCCCGAGCATCATCAGGCGCCGCCGGTCGAAGACGTCGGCCAGGTAGCCCGCCGGCAGCGTGAACAGCAGCATCGGGACCGCCTGCGCCAGGCCGACCAGACCCAGCGCCATGGCCGAGTTCGTCCGCTGATACATCTCCCACCCGATGGCCACGCTCTGTGCCGCCACGCCGATGTTGATAAAGACGCCGCCAAGCATGAGGCGGGCAACGCCCGGAACGCGGAACGCCTGGTAGGGATCGTGGGCCTGCTGTCGCGTCTCAGCCATGCAATCTCCGTTTCCCGGCGGACCTCAGCACCGGGAACCTTCAGCCCGCCAGCGCCCGCAGGCCCTCTGAGATCGAGAACAGCGGCTCGTAGCCCAGCATCGAGCGTGCCCGGGAGATATCTGCGAAGGAATCGCGAATGTCGCCCGCGCGGGCGGGTTGGAATTCCGGCCGGACGTCGCGCCCGAAGAGGCGGGCTATCGCGTCGAGGAGCTGGAGGAGACTCGTTTGCGAGCCCGTGGCCACATTGAACGCCTCGCCGTGGCCCACGCGCTCGGATCGCATCGCCAGCAGGTTCGCCTGCACCACGTCCTTGACGAAGACAAAGTCCCGCGTCTGCATGCCGTCGCCGAAAATGACCGGCGTCTTGCCGTTCCGCACCAGATCCATGAACCGCGAGATCACGCCCGAGTACATCGACGACGGGTCCTGGCGCGGCCCGTACACGTTGAAGTAGCGCAGGCTCACGGTTTCCAGCCCGTACAAGGTGTGGAAGATCCGCATGTAGTACTCGCCCGCGACCTTCGCCAGCGCATACGGCGATTCCGGCTCCGGTTTCATATCCTCCCTTTTCGGGAGTTCCGGCGCGTTTCCATAGTTGGCGGCCGAACTGGCCATCACCACGCGCTTCACACCGGCGCGGCGCGCGGCTTGGAGCACGTTAAGAGTTCCGGTGATGTTGATGTCGTGGTTGTCACCCGGGCGCTCGACCGAATCGAAGACCGACACCAGCGCCGCCTCGTGGAAGACGTAGTCGGCGCCCACCATGGCCGTAGCCAGCAGCGCCGGATCGCGCACATCGCCCTTCACGAGTTTCACCTCGCCGCCGATGTGGGCGAGGTTGCGCTCGTGACCCGACGACAGGTTGTCCACCACCACCACCGAGTGCCCCGCTTCGGACAGCGCCTCGACGATGTGAGATCCGATAAACCCGCACCCGCCTGTGACCACGTACTTCACACGGTCCTCCTGCTGAAACCTGACCCGCGCCTCAGCGCCCGCCGCCGATCCCCTCATCCGCTCACTTGGCTGCGAACTCTACGCTGCCCCGCAGGCGGCGTCAATCGGCGGCGGAACTGCAGCACATCACCAGCCACCCCCCTTTGTTTCAGGTCGGGTTAGCCGAACTCCGCCCGGGCGATAATTTCATCCTGCATACGTGGACTGAGATCGACAAAGTGGGCGCAAAAGCCGCTGACCCGCACCAGAAGGCCCGCGTGCGCCTCGGGCCGTTTCCGCGCCTCGCACAGCAGGGCGCTGTCCACAACGTTGATCTGGATCTGCAGCCCGCCGAGGTTGAAGTAGGTCTCTATCAGCGCAATGATCGCGTCGATGCCCTGCCGGGCCCGGGCCAGGGTCGCATCGAAGCGCAGGTTCAGCGTCAGTCCGCCCGCGCAGCGGTAATGGTCGAACGACGTCACGTCCTGGATCACCGACGTGGGCGTATGGACCACGGCCTCGCCGCGCGGCCCGATGCTCGACACCATGGCATCGCCGCGCCGGCGCCCGTCGGGCAGCGCGCCTACCGTATCGGCCCATGCGTCGTAGAGCGTCCACACGAGCAACCCGGGGCGGAACGGTCCGCCGCGCGGGTTGGTGTACCGCTCGCACTGCTCAAAGAAGGCATGCACCGCCGTCCGCGCAAGATCGGCGGTCTCCGCCGAGTGGTCGCCGTACCCGGGCTTCATCCGCATCAGCCTGCGGCGCAACGGATCATCGCCCTCAAACCCGTCGTCCAGTCTGCCCACCAGCTCCTCGAGCGTCATCTCCCCGGTCTCGTAGACCAGTCTTCTCAGGTTGAGCAGTGAATCGACCACGTGCGCGATGCCGATGCCCTGTATCTCGGTGAAGTTGTACCGCGCTCCGCCCTGGCTCATGTCCATGCCGCGCTCGATGCAGTCGTCGATGATCGCCGAAAGGAAAGGGGCCTGGGCATACTGTCCGGCAAGGCGGTCCGTGGTGTTGTCGGAACGGGCCATCAACCCGAGAAAGAATGCCAGCTGCCGTTCCCAGGCTTCCAGTAGCTTCTCAAAGGTGTCGAGCGTCGCGGGAGCGCCGGTCGCCGGACCCAGTCGCCGCCCCGTTTGCGGGTCGATCCCGTCGTGCAGCGCCAGTTCGAAGCACTTGGGCAGGTTGAAGAAATTGCCGACCCAGGGATGACAGCAGCCCTGCACACCGAGTTCCACGCACCCGCCGGGCACGACGTCCGTGGCGTCCTGCGGGTCGACTCCGGCATTGACCATCGCCTTGATCGCGGCGGGGTCCCCGTAGATCGCCGGCTGGCCGAATCCCTTCGTGGATAGCTCCACCGCCTGGTGGAAGAACGTGCGGTCGATCTTCGGATGCCAGCGCACAGACAGGCTGGGCACCAGGCTGCGGAACCCGTTCATCAGTTCCAGGCACACGAATGATAGCTCGTTGACGGCATCGTTGCCGTCGCGGTCGCAGCCGCCGACGGTCAGGTTCAGCACCTGAAGCCCCGGGAACTCGTTGAGCTTGACCCAAAAGCAGGCCACCAGCTCGCCAAGCGCATCGCTGGCAAGCCCCGCATCGCGGTCCGCCTTCCAGTAAGGCCACAGGTACTGGTCGAACCGGCCCAGAGCGAACGCACCCGTTCCCTCGCCGTTCTCCACGCATTCTATGAGATAGCCGAACCACGTGAGTTGCACCGCTTCGTGCAGGGTCCGGGCGGGCTCGTGAGCGACGCGTCGGCAGACCTCCGCAATCAACGCCAGCTCCTCGCGACGGGCCGGCAATTCCTGGCGGGCGGACGCTTCCCCGGCCAGCCGCGCGTACCGTTCGATGAAGGC
>CAZJBP010000066.1:0-19664 GCA_964544115.1 uncultured Victivallales bacterium
AACAAACCCATGATCTGCTCGGCGTTGTTGATGTTGTAGGCCCCGACGGCATACTTGCCGTAGGCTTGCTTGAACAGGCTCGCAGTGGTGACGATCATCGCAGCAACCTTCCTCTGAACGGGTTACGTGTCACGGATCACGGAGTCTCCCGCGCCCGAAACCCTGTAGACTAACGCGCCCCCCACAAAGCGGTCAACTCTTTCCGACACTCTTTCCGCGTCCGCGCAATGCGGTCCTTGATTCGAACGCCGCCAGCGGGCACGATGGGCTGGCAGGAGGCGGCGGAATGCAGAATATCGTCATCGACCAGCCGTATGAATTCGTGCCGCCGTGTCGCGGGAATTTCTGGCCGAATGTGCTGAGGCCTCTCCTGCCGGGATACCTGAGCCGCTTCCATGGGGTCGAGGCGGTCGAATGCCTCGGCGTTGAACGGCTGCGCCGATCCGTTGAAGCCGGGCACGGCGTGATGATCACGCCAAACCACTGCCGCCCCTCGGATCCGATGGTGGCGGCGCACCTGGGCTACGCCGTGGGGCGCCCGATTCACGTCATGGCCAGCTGGCACCTGTTCAAGCAGTCGGGACTGCAGACCTGGCTGTTGCGCCGCACGGGCACGTTCAGCGTCTATCGCGAGGGCATGGACCGGGAGGCCCTCAAGTGCGCCGCACAAATCCTCGTCGATGCGAAGCGCCCGCTGGTGCTGTTTCCCGAGGGGGTCATTTCGCGGACCAACGACCACGTCAACAACCTTATGGATGGGACGGTGTTCATCGCGCGCACGGCCGCCCGGCAGCGCGCGGCGGACGGCGGGCCGGGGAAGGTGGTCATCCACCCCGTGGCGATCCGGTACTTCTTTGAAGGGAACCTGGAGGGGACGCTGACCGGTGCGCTGGAGAAGATCGAGCACCGCCTGTCCTGGCGGCCCCAGTCGCACCTCGCCCTCGTCGATCGGATCGTGAAGGTGGGAGAAGCCCTGCTGACCCTGAAGGAGATTGAGTATTTCGGGGTTCCGAGGCCGGGAGAACTGCCGCAGCGGCTGGCGGCCTTGATCGATCACCTGCTGGGGCCGCTGGAGCAGGAGTGGCTGAACGGCAAGCGGGACGACAACGTGGTGACGCGGGTCAAGAATCTGAGGACCGCGCTGCTGCCGGAGATGGTCTCGGGGGATCTCGGCGAGGCGGAGCGCGCCCGGCGGTGGCGACAGCTTGCGGACATCTATCTGGCTCAGCAGCTGTTCTTCTACCCGCCGGGCTACTTCACTCCGCAGCCGCCCCCGGAGCGCCTGCTGGAGACCGTTGAGCGGTTCGAGGAGGATCTGACCGATCAGATGCCCGTGCACCGGCCCCTTCGCGCCGTGATGGAGGTGGGGGAGGCTATCGACGTTCCGCCGACTCGCGAGCGCGGGGTGTCGGCGGATCCCGTCATGGTGAAGATCAGGACCGAGCTGGAAACCATGCTGGCCGGGCTTTCCGCCCGGCGGGGCTCCCGGCCGGGGGAGGCGGAACGATGAGCGTGCTGTGGCGGATGGCTTTGGTTGCCGTGAGCCTGGTGCTCTGGTTCTGGACCCAATCGCTGATCGGGAGCCGGGGCCTGAAGGACGGCCGGATCGGCGACCTTCTTCACGACCTCACCGGGTCATGGAATACGTGGCTGCAGTCGCGCCCCCGGGTGTCCGCCGGCATCCTCATCGCCAGCTCCGCCGGGATCGATCTGTTCGGGCTGTTCCTCATCGGGGCGGGCGTCTTCGGGCCCTCCCTGCGTCCGTTCCTGGCGCTGCTGCTGCTCTTTGCCTTCCGGCAGCTGTGCCAGGCGGTCTGCGCGCTGCCGGCGCCGCCGAACATGATCTGGCGCCATCCCGGATTCCCCTCGCTCCTGGTGACGTACGGCACGGCAAACGACTTCTTCATCTCGGGTCACACGGCCATCGCCGTGCTCGGGGCGATCGAAGCCTCGCAGCTCCTGCCTTCAGGGTTCGGGCTGGCGGCGGCGTTGGTGGCGGCGCTCGAAGGCGCGGTCGTGATCGTCCTGCGGGCCCATTACACCATGGATGTACTGGGTGCCGTCGTGGCCGCCTTCTGCGCCGCCGGTCTCGCCGGTCAGATCTGCGCCGCCTTCGGGCTGTGAGCCCGTGAGGGGTTCTTGTATCCGCGACGGGTTTGAGGCTTTTTGCTCGGCGACGAGGATCTGTCATTCTCCCGGCAGCGTGTAGGACACCTTGGTTTGCTGGACCTGAATGATCCCCGCCTTGGTGAGTTCAGCAATGATGAGTCCAATCTCCGCCTCGGGCAGAGACTTGTGGAACAAGGCGTTGATGGTGCTGTTCAGGGTCCGAACCGTTCTTGGCTTTGACGTACCCCTCTGCCTGAGGTTAGCCACGACAGCCGCGACGCGTTCAGACGGTGTGCTGGCGCTTTCGATCTTCAGCAATGGTATGTCAGAGATGCTCTTGCAGCGACCGGAAGAGATCTTCTTGCTCTTCAGATGTTGGATCAAGGGGTCAAAGCCGGTGTCCTTTGAGACGATGTGGAAATAAGCGGCCGGCTCCTTCGCCGCGAGTTGGCCGATGTAATAGGCGATGTGGAAGTCCAGTGCGTTGCTGCCGTTCCCTTCAATCTTGATATATGCCGCACGCTCCCCCATGCGCTGCAGCACTGAGGCGACCTCGTAGCTCACCTTAGCCTGATTGGCTCCGACAAAGACGATGACGCTGAAACACTCTCGATCTAGCGCGGCCATCGCGTCTGGCTGAACGTTCTCGTAGTCGATTAAGACGTAGTTCTTTTTCACTGCGTGCTATCCCTGCGCCCCAAAGCAAGCGGCATCGTTGAACACTACCAGACGGTCCAGTGTCCGTATCCCACAAGTCGGCCCGTGTGACAATGGGAAATCGGCCTCACTTCAACTCCACCGACAGCAGGCAGACATCGTCTTCGAATTGGCGGGCGGCGGAGAACTGGCGCGCCTCTTCCACGATGCTGCCCAGCAGGGCGTCCATCGGCATGTCGGTGCGCCGACGGACGGCGTCGAGAAGGCGCGTCATGCCGAAGTCGGCCGTATGGCCGGGCCCCGTCGTCTCGTAGATGCCGTCGGTGAACAGGAAGAGGGTCTCGCCCTCGGCCAGCCGCGTGCGCGCCACGGCATACTCGGAGTCCGGCTCGATCCCGAGCGGCGGGCCGGGAATGCCGGCGGGAAAGTCCAGGGCCTCAACCACGGCAACCGGCGAGCGCCGGATGCGCAGCGGGCGCGGGTGGCCGGCGCAGGCAAAGACGATCTCGCGCGTGCGGGCGTTGACGGTGAAGTAAAACGCGGTGACGAAGGTTTGCAGCTCGACGTGCTGCGTGGCGAGGACCAGGGCCCTGTTAAGTGTGCTCAGCACCATTTCCGGGTGGGCGGCGATGGCCGGCAGATCCCGGAACAGGCCGCAGATCAGGGCCGTGAGCAGGGCCGAGCGCACGCCGTGTCCCATGACGTCGCAGATCAGCACCCCGGCCTCCACGTTCGAGAGGGCCATGATGTCGAAGAAGTCGCCGCCGATGGATTGGGCCGGGACGTAGCGGTGGGCAAACCGGATCAGGCTGGCTTCGGGCGCTGCCTGCGGTGGGAACGTCGGGTAGAACTGCGGCAGCAAGGCCTGCTGCAGGTCGTGCGCCATCACCAGGTCCGCCTCCATCTCGCGGTTCTTCTCCATCAACTCGCGCGTGCGCTCCGCCACCCGCTGCTCCAGCTCGCGGTTGAGTTCGCGCAGCTGCCGCTCCGCCTCGCGCCTGCGGGATTCGTTGTTCACTTCGTCAAGGGCTCTGCGGATGGCCGGCACCAGGCGGAAGAGCTGGTGCTTGAGGACGTAGTCGCGCGCCCCGCGCTTGAGCGTCTCGACGGCCATGTCTTCGCCGATCGTGCCCGACACGAAGATGACCGGCGTTTCGGGGCGATCCCGAACGACCAGGTCCAGCGCCTCCAACCCGCTGAACTGCGGCATGGAGTAATCGAGAAGGATCAAGTCGAACCGCTGGGCTCGCAGCGCCTCCTCGAACGCCCGGCGTCCATCGACATGCCGGAGGGCGCACGCCACGCCGCCGTGTTCGACCGCGGCCGCCACCAGGGTGGCGTCAAGGTCGCTGTCGTCCAGGTGCAGAATGCTGAGCGGTGCGGCGGTCATGGAGTCACCCGGCTCTCCTTTTCCTTACGCGCTCCTCCCGGGCAGGCGCGCGCAGCCGGGAGGGGCTTCGTTGATCAGCGCCCAGAACAGGCCGAGTTCACCGACGGCCTTGACGAAGTCGTCGAAGTTCACCGGCTTGACGACGTACGCGTTGACGCCAAGCCGATAGCTTTCGACGAGGTCACGCTCCTCGCGGGATGAGGTCAGGACGACGACCGGAATGAGTCTCAGGTCAGGGCTTTGCCTGACCTCGCGCAGGACCTCCAGCCCGTCCACCTTCGGCATCTTCAGGTCCAGCAGGAGGACGGCCGGGTTGCAGCCCGGCCGTCCCGCGTACGCTCCGCGCCGGTACAGGTAGTCCAGGGCCTCGGCGCCGTCGCGGACGACCTCGACCTCGTTGGCGAGCTTGTTCTCTTCGAGGGCCGCCAGCGTCAGTTGAACATCCTTGGGATTGTCCTCCGCCAGCAGAATCGGCTTCAGGTTCCTACTGAGCATGACTGATCTCCTGTCCTTAGATGCCTCCGCCGTCTTCGGTGATGTTGGCCGGCAGCGAGAAATAGAACGTGGCCCCGCGATCGGTCTCGCCTTCGGCCCAGGTGCGGCCGCCGTGGCGGTGAACGATGCGGCGCACGTTGGCCAGCCCGATGCCAGAGCCCTCGAACTCGTCGGCGCGATGAAGCCGCTGGAACACGCCGAAGAGCTTGTCCGCGTAGCGCATGTCAAACCCGACGCCGTTGTCCCGCACGAAGACAACGGTCTCGTCGGGGGTGGGCGTGCTGGCGCCGATCTCGATGCGGGCGTGTGCGCGCGGTCGGCTGTACTTGATGGCGTTTTCGACGAGGTTGGTGAGGACCTGTCGGAGCATGGCGTAGTCGCCCCGTACCTCCGGCAGTGCTCCGATGACCCATTCGATGTCCCGCCCCTGCGCGGACGGTGCTGCGGCGCGGATGACCTCCTCGACCAGCGGGCCGAGATCGAACGGGGCAATGGACATCGCGGCGCGTCCCATGCGCGAGAACGAGAGCAGGTCGTCGATCAGCTGACCCATCTGGCGCGCTGCATCGGCGACCATGTCCAGGTAGCCGCGGCTTTGCGGGGTGAGCTGGTCGCCCCCGTGGCGCTGAAGAAGGTCGACAAAGCCGCTGATGTGTCTCAGCGGGGCCCGCAGGTCGTGCGAGACGGAATACGAGAAGGCCTCCAGCTCCTTGTTGCTTGCCGCCAGCTGGGCGGTGCGTGCGGCCACCCGCTCCTCAAGCTCGGTATTAAGCCGGCGGACCTCGTCGTCGACCGCCCGCTGGTCGGTGATGTCCACGCCGGAGCTCAGGGTGGCCATGATGCGTCCCGCGTCGTCCCTGAGATAGGCGTTGTGCCACGAGATCAGTCGCTCCCGCCCCGTGTGCGTCAGGACGGAGTTCTCGAAATGCTCGGCGGGCACCAGTTCTCCTGCCATCAGGCGGCTGAACACCTCCCGGGTGCGCTGGCGGTCGCGCTCCGGCACAAAGGCGTCGAACCAGTTCCGCCCCAGGATTTCCTCACGCGCGCAGCCGAGGAGTTTGCATCCCCTGGCATTGATGCGGACGACGGTCTGGTCCGGCGCCAGCACGACCATCATGACGGAGATGACCTCGAAATAGCTCTCGGCCTCGTCCCGTTGCCGCCTCAGCTGGTCCTCGGCGCTTCGGCGGCGATGCACCTCGTCGAGGAGAGACTGATTGGCGGCCTGGATCTGAACCGTTCGCTGGGCGACCCGGATCTCCAGGCTCCTGTTGGCGGCCTCCAACTGGTGCTCGGCTTCGAGACGCATCTGGTCCGTGCGGTTGAGATGCCGGGCGGAGGCATAGGTCACGGACACGAGGATCACGATGCTGCCGAAGGTCATCATGACCAGGCCGAGTTCGACGCCGTACCATCCGGCATATTGGCCATGCAGGCGCAGCCAGGCCATGACCAGCGGCACGATGATGATCACGGGAAGGAGCACCCGCAGCTGGCGGCTGCCCAGCCCGGGGCCGGTTACGGTGGCCATCCATCCGCCCGCGGTCTGTCGCAGGCAGATGCCCGCGGCCAGGACGACAAACGCCATGGAGGTGTGGACGGCCATCTGAGTGTAACGAGCAAGGCCATAGAGGGGCTTCACTTCGAGGATGTAGCCGCAGAGGGCGAGCAACCCGATCAGGCCGCTGCCCAGGGCGAGGAACTGGCTGGTGGAAGTGACCGCGCGCCGATCCATGAGGACCAGCGCGATGCCTACCAGCGCAAAGCACAGGGCTGTCGGGGGTGCCATTCGCCCGGGGTTCGACGTGCCGACGGCTGCGGCCGTCTCGGTGAAGAGCAGCTGATCGATGGAGAGATTGGTGTCCGCGCCATATTCGTAAAGGGTCAGCAGGCCCACCGCGGCCGTTACGAGGGCGCAGGCGCGGGCCAGCGCGTGCAGTCCCTTAAAGTCCTGCCGTCCGCTGAGCAGCCACAGGGCTGTGCCGCTGAGGAGAAAGGCGGCGGCCGTGTTGGCCTTCATCGTGACCAGGTGCGGCAGGACGCTCTTCAGCAAGGTGATGTTCAGCGCCCATCCGATCAGCACCAGTGCGCCGAGGCTCGCGATGACGACGCCGATAACCGCCGAGGCGCGCGACAGGTCCGGTAGAGGACCGGCTCCGACGGACGGTGCGGTGCTGGCAAGTTCCTTCATGAAGCTCCCTGACGAATCATGTGCCTTGACCGGCACTATCCTAGTCGGGAAGACAGATTGCGCAAGCAGAGACTGCGCAGCGACGGAGCGTCACTCCTCGTCCGGGTTCGACCGGATCTCCGCGCGCCGCGGCGGGCCGTCCTCGTACGGCGGGGGGCTGACGATGACCGCATCGGTGATATCGTCGCCGCCGCCGGCGCGGGGTGGGGGCCGGGGCGGGGTGAAGAAGGGCGGCCAGGAAGCGAAGCCGCCGCGCTTGGCCGCCTCCTGCATGAGGACCGACCGGTACTCGTTGCCGGCGGCGATGTAGATGAAGAACGCGATCGCGATCAGCGACAAGCTCATCGGAGGCAGCACGCCGTAGATGCCGAAGAGGGTGGCCATGAGCTTGCCCAGCCTCGCCGCGATATAGGTGGCCCGCACGCGTCCCATGCGGGGCGTCAGCAGGGCCCGCAGCACGCGGCCGCCATCCATGGGGAAGGACGGCAGCAGGTTGAAGACCACCAGCCCCATGTTCACCCGCCCGAGAAATACAAAAATATTGATGTGCCAATCAGGCACTTCCGGCGCGGCAACCAAGGGGCCGAAGAAGATGCCGGCCAGACCCAGCGCCAGGCTGACGGCGGGGCCGGCGATTGCCATTAGGAATTCCTGCATCGGGCGGGTGGGGATGCGGTCGAGCTGGGCGGCACCGCCGATCGGCATCAGCATGATCTCGCGGACGCGGCAGCCTTGGGCCATGGCGACCAGAGAATGCCCCAGTTCGTGAAGCACGATGCTCGTGAACAGGCCTGTCATCACCAGCGTGCCGAGGAGTGGACCGTAGATTTTGGCCAGAAAGAGCCACGTCAGCAGCAGCGAGATGTGAACCTTGATGGGGATCCCGAACGCGCGCGCAACGGTGTAGGAGGAACTTAGCATGGCGGTCTTATATGGATCGGGTCAACGGCCGGCGTCGGAGGGCCGGCGAATGTCCTGTCTTATGCATCACACGTCTGAGGGGCGATACTACCCCATTACGGCAGCTGCGCTCAAACCAAACCGTATGGGGCTTGATGACGCAGGTAAGGCGGCGTATGGTTTGCGCGGGTGCTCGCTTCTGCCCCCGCCGGTTGCCGGCCTGTGGCAAAAAGACGGAAGATTCCGATGCCGACGGACGTCTAAGGCATGGAAAGGGCGGAAGGTGCGGACCCCGTGCCGCCGGGCCGGACGGGGCGACTCCCGCGCAGCGGGTGAGGTGAATGAACTGCGGCAGTGTACAGGAACGGTTGACGCTCTATCTGCTGGGGGACCTCGGAGCCGCCGAGCATCAGCAGGTTGAGTCGCACCTTGCCGCCTGCGATGTCTGCCGGGCGCACGTTCAGGACCTGAAGAACACCCTTGATCTCCTGAGCGGCGCTCTGGCGGACGCCAAGGCGGGTGAGACGCTGGCGCTGTCCAGGGAGGCCCGTCTGAGGGTGATGAACACGCGTCCGAGCCGGTTCTCGGCGGTTTCGTGGGTCTTCGAAAGCCACCCGCGCCTGGCGGTGGCGGCATCCATCATGGCGGTGGTCGGCATCACGTGGGGTATCGTCGCCAACCTGCGTGCCGTCCGCCTCGAGCCTGCAGCGCCTCCTCGCACGGAAGTCCTTGGCTTGAGCGCTGCCGTCGGTGATCGGGCCGCCGAGCGCGGCCAGGCGTCGCTCGAGGGGGTGGCGAAGCAGCAGGCAGCGGACGCCGATGAAACCAAGTTCAAATCCAATTTCCGGGCCGGCGCCGGCGGACGGGCAAAAGAGATCCAAGACAACGAACAGGAGGGCAATGGAGTGGTGGCCGATGCCCTGTCTTCTCAAGCTGCCACACCCGAGGAGAAGCCGGCGGCCACGCTCGGAATCCCGGACAATCGTCTCGTTGCACCGGTGGTAGGGAAAGAGAAGGAAGAGGCCTTGCCGCAGGAGTACCTTGCGAAAGGCGAAGAGTTTAGCAAGGACGCCGCCGTGCCCGCCGATGTTGCGGGTCCATCCGGCCGCGAGGCGGGTGCCGCCGCGATGCCGGCCGCCGTGGTCCCCGCACCTGTTGCCGCGCCTGCCGAGCCCGCGAAGCTGCTGCAGGCGAACGAACCTGTGGCGGAGGACGTGAGGGAGGAATCTGTCGTTGCGCAGCAGCCCGTGATGAAGAAGGTAACAGCCACGAAGGGCGTCGGCGTCGACGCGAAGTCCTCGCCGGCTGGGGTTGCGGTTGCGGCTGCGGCGCCGGCAGCGCCCGGGGGTGCCGTCAGCGGAGAAACGCGGGCGTTCCAGCGCGCGCGGGTGGCGAAGAGAGCGGACGACGCGTCGGCGCGGACCGAATTATCCTTTGCGGAGCCAGAGGCGGCGGTGGATGAGGTCGCCGACCTGCGTCCGGCCAGTGACAGCAGGGCGCCGGCGGACAAGCCGCAGCCAGCGACGGGCTATGAGGCGGTGCGACGTTCTCTCCGTGGGCAGGTGTGGCCTCCGCGTGACGCGGTGGGCGAGGGCGCGCTGCAGCGCGAGGTGAGCAGCGGCGAGGGCAAGGACCCGGCCGTGAACGCGGCCGTGGCACGGTTTGAAGAGCTTTTGAAGCGCGGGCCGTTCGGAGCGAAGGTTGAGGAACTGGATGCGGTTGCGGACGAGTTGGATGCGCTTGCCCGCGCACGGGGTGATGATTCCCAGCTGAAGGAAATGGCGCAGATGGCGCGCGCCGCGGCGGCTCTGATTCGCGGGAAGTAGCGGGATCGCAGGGGTAACGATCAAGGGTCAAGGGTGAATAACGTTGCGTCCATGAATGGCGTCCCCGCCCAGGCCGGGCGGCCGGCGACGATGGATTCTATCGTCGCCGAGTACGAGGGCGCGTTGTTGCGGTATGCCATGCGGCTGGTGAACAGCCGGGCATCCGCCGAGGACGTGGTCCAGAACGTGTTCATCAAGCTGTTCCGCCGCTGGCGGGAGGGTGACCCCGAGCCGGAGTCGCTGAAGAGCTGGCTGTACCGCGTGACGCACAACGAGGCTGTGGATCACATTCGCAGGGAATCGCGGCTGAGGCTGCTCCACGAGCGGCGCGAGGACGAGGTCCGCGGTTCAGACGACGTAACGGTGGGATCGGATCGGGCCGTGAACGACGACGAGCGCAAGCAACGGGTGCTGGACCTGCTGGGCAAGCTCCAGCCCCGCGAGCAGCAGGTCATCCTGCTGCGCCTGCAGGAAGGCCTCTCGTACCAGGAGATCAGTACGGTCACCGGGCGCACGGAAGGCAACGTCGGGAATATCCTCCACCACGCCGTCCGCAAGCTGTCGCAGGCCCTCCGCCGGAGCGGCGCGCTGCAGGGCGTCTGAGCGGCGCCCTTCCCGGCGTGGCTTCAGCGGCGCGACGCCGCGGTCCGCCGCTCCAGATACCACTCCGCGGCCGTCGTGCCGCCCTGGAGGGCGAGGGCTGCGGCATCGGTGACCACCGTTTCGGCCTCCGCGGCGTTCTTCCTGAACACCCCGGGCAGGCTGTCCAGCACGTAGCCGATCAGCCGGGGGCCGGCGGCTTCGAGCAGCCGGGCGGATCCCGAGAGGTACGCTCCAACGACGGACGCCGGCAGGCGCTTCAAGATCCGGGGCATGCGCCTGACGAGGCCGTACGTGCTGGAGAGGTGTCCGTCCGCCAGCCGGGATGCCGCCTCGAGAAGGTGGATGGCCGAGCCGGGCGCGGCGGCCTCGGCCGCGGTGCAGGCCGCGGCGAGGGCAGGCAGAAGGCGGCAGGCGTCGCG
Organism: uncultured Victivallales bacterium; assembly: GCA_964544115.1. Lineage (GTDB taxonomy): Bacteria > Verrucomicrobiota > Kiritimatiellia > UBA8416 > JADHWI01 > CAZJBP01. Next base: position 10,591 of record CAZJBP010000066.1, read on the forward strand.
GCTTTCCATCATCTGATCGAGCGTCACACCGGCGACGAGCCGATCCATGGCGTCCCGCCGGCCCTGTGTCAGCGCCAGTGCCGCCAGCGAGGCCACGGCCTTGAAGTGCGCGGCGTCGGTCTCGGCGTACGTCTTCACGAACGCTGCCGCGGCCTCCGCCAGGCCGGGGCCGACGGAGCCGACGTCGGCCAGCACGCGGCGAATGCCGTCATCGCCCAGGTCGGCGGCATGGGCAAACAGCACGTCCATGTCGCCCGTCAGGAGCGGCCGCAGAAACGCGGGGGATGTCTGGATCCAGCCGACGAACCCGTGCAGGACCAGGGCGCCGGAGCGGCGGTCGGGCAGGGAGGATTCCAGCGCATCGCGCCAGGCTGCGGCAAAGGCGGCCGGCGGCAGCGGATCCCCCCGAAGGACCGCGTCCAGGCTGCGGTCCAGTTCGGGCTGGTCGATGCGGATCTCCTGCCAGACGGAGAAATCGGCGATGGCCGACAGGGCGCGGCGCACGGCGGCCCGGGAGTCCGCATCGAGCGCGGAGGCGTCAAGGGCGGGGAAGACCCGATAGACGGGGGAACAGCGGGTGGCCATCTCAGCCAGGTGCGCGGAGCGCAGCGCGTCGTCCATGCCAGCGGTCATATTCCCCCCTCCGGTTCGATCGGCGACGCGCCCGGCAGGGCCGCTGATTCCGGTTTGAACGGCGCCTGGAATGCGGCCTCGAAATCGAACCCGTTGGCGAAGTCCTCGCGCTTGTCTTCATCGGTCTTCCCGAGCGACCCCGACTCGACCAGGTTGAAGACGATCTCGCCCACGTCTTCCGTCCGCTTCACGCCCCAGGTCTTGAGCACGGTGAAGGCCATGGGGCCGAACTCGCGCACCGCGAAGGCGCGGATGCCGTCGAGCAGCTCGGTGGCCGAAATGTGCCGCGCGCGGCCCTGGCGGGGCTTTTTCAGCGACTTGGTGGCATAGTCCAGCGCGTCGCGGATGAAGAAGTACGCGTCCGCATCGTAGCGGCTGTCGCGGCTGCAGATGGCGCAGACGGTTTCCGTAAACGCATTGTCGCTCACCGGTGTCCTCCTGCCGCCCGCATGCGCTCGGCATAGGCCGCCATCTCCGCTCCGTCGGCATACGGGTGCGATGTCCAGTTCCAGTGGTGGCCGTCGGACGCGTAGCGCGGGATGACATGGAAGTGCAGGTGCGGGACCAGCTGCCCGGCGGGCCGCCCGCTGGACTGGTGCACGTTCACGCCCTCGGCGCCCAGCCCCTGGACCTGCCACCGCGCGATGAGCTGGACGACGTCCATGACCTTGTGCAGGAGGTCCGGCGGGGTGGCCGTGAGAGGATCGTGGTGCGCCTTGGGGATGACGAGGGTGTGACCCTTCACGACCGGACCGATATCCATGAAGGCCAGCACGTCCGGATCCTCGTAGACCCGGGTTGACGGGATGGAGCCGGCGACGATCTTGCAGAAGATGCAGTCCGCGCTCATTTTCGTTGAGTCCTCTCCGCGCAGTCCCTATCGTTGCGCCGCATGTGGCGGGACCTTACCCGGTCCGGTACGACGCCTGCGCGAGACTGTAAGCGCGGGGCGGATCGGAGGCAAGGCGTATCCCGCCGGGCGGTCGGGGGAGTTGTGCGGACGATGCTGCGGGGCCTTATTCTGGATCTGGACGGCACGATCTACCGCGGGCAGGCGGAGGTGCCGGGCGCGGCGGCCTTTGTGGCCCGGGCGCGGCGGCAGGGGCTGCGGTGCCTGTTTGTGACGAACCGGGCCAGCCGCCCGCCCTCGGCCGTCAGTCGCCACCTTCGCGCGCTCGGCATTCCCTGCCGCGATGACGACGTTTTCACCTCCGGCCAGGCGACGGCCCTGTACCTGCGCGGAGGCTCGGCGTTCATGATCGGGGAGCGGGGCCTGAGGTCCGCGCTGCAGGCCCAGGGGATCACGCTGACCGACACGAGTCCCGACGCCGTGATCGTCAGTTTTGACCGGCGGTTCTCGTATGCCAAGCTGCGGACGGCGGCAGCCCTCATTCGCGGCGGCAGCCGCTTCATCGCCACCAACGCCGACCGCTCGCTGCCCACCGAGGACGGCGGACTGGCGCCGGGCGCAGGGTCGATCCTGGCGGCCGTGGCGGCGGCCACGGACCGCACGCCGATCGTCATCGGCAAGCCGCAGGCGCTGATCCTGAAGATGGCCCTGAAGCGTCTCGGGATGAAGCCGTCCGAGGTCCTCAACATCGGCGACAACATCGAAACCGATGTGCTGGCCGGCGTTCGCGCGGGCATCCCCACGGCGCTCCTGCTGACCGGCATCACGCCGGCCCGCGCCGTCCGCCGCTCCGCGGTGCAGCCGGACTGGGTCGCCCGGGACTACCGCGCGTTGACCGCGCTGTTCGAGCGCCTGGTCCGGGCCTGACCGCGGTGGCGGCGGGGCCCGTCAGGGGTACATCCGGACGCGATAGAAGCGATGGGTCAGGTTGGATGCGGCCGGGTCCTGAACGGAATGAATACCTCCGTCGCCCAGCACGGCGGCGGCGATGCCCACCCAGTAGCCGGTGACGAGATCCTCGGTGGCATCCAGGACGGACATGCGGTTGCTGACGGTGGAAAACGCGACCTCCGAGGCCTGGGCGGCAGGCGCATCCAGGGCCGTGATGATAAGGACGCTGTTGGAGTCCGTCGGCAGCGTTCCGGACAGGTATTCCAGAAGATTGGGAGCGCCGTCGCCGTCCGGGTTGCTCCCCGGGGCGGCGTTGGTCGATGCCGGTGATCCGAAGTAGAGCGTCTGCCACGTATCAGGAAGGCCGTCGCCGTTCAGGTCCGGCGGCGTGCCGGCCTGGGAGACGGTGACGGGGCGGCCCGCGACGGTCAGGGATCCCGCGCGGGCGGCGGCGTTTGTGTTCCGCTCGATGGCGAAGCGCATGGTGCCGCTGCCGCTGCCGCCTCCGCTCGACAGGATCGAGAGCCAGCGGTGGTTGGGAGCTGCCGTCCACGGGCAGGTTCCGCCCGTGGAAACCTGGAGCGTCCGGATGCCCCCGATCTCCGGGACGCTCAAGGAGGCAGGCGAGACTTGGGCCGTGCAAGGTCCGCTGGCCACGACCACCTTGACGGTGGCCAGGTTGGAGTCCAGGGCGCCGTCCCAGGCCGCCACGGTGAACGTGTTTGTGCCCGCGAAGGATGTGTACGGTGTGTAGGTCGCCGTTGTGCCGGTCAAGGCCGCCGTGCCGTCGGCCGGTTGCGAGACCACCCGTAAGGCGACGGGGCTGGGGCCGTCCGTATCGGTGACCTGGATGCCAACGGTGACCGGCGTGTCGATGCCGGTTGACGCGGTGGCGTTCACAACCGCCGGGGGTTTGTTCGCCGTTGCGTCGCCCTCGCTCGGGCCCTGGTGACAGGTGTAGCAGCCGATCTGGTAGCCTCGCCACGTCTTTCGCACGATCGTGGTCCCGTCCAGGTTCGCGGTGAGCGTGCGTTCCGCGTGTGCGCGCGAGAGCACCGTGCCCCGGTAGTCGGCCCCGTGACAGGCGCGGCACCGCAGTTCGTTGCCCTCCTTGGCGAAGTCATGGTGCAGTTCCACCCAGCTCTGTCCAAGGGGGTGCAGGCCGTGGGGGCCGCCGGTGACGGTGTCCGGCTCGCTCCCGTGGCACGATGCGCATTCGGCCAGCACGCCTGCGTGGCCCTGCTGCCGCCGGGAGTAGACGTTGTCGTTGGCGTGCGAGCCGGGAAACTCGGCGTGGGTCGAGCCATGGCAGGCTTCGCAGTAAAGCCCGCCGTGGCCGCGCGAGAAACGGTAGAGTGAAAGGTTGGGGGCCGGCGCATTCGAGCTCGTGGCAAAGGTCTGGTCGGCCGTCTTCCGCTCCGTGCCGCCCGGCGTAAAGACCGACAAGAAGCGGATGACGCCGTAGGCATTGGTCGCCGTGCCGACGTGGCAGGACTGGCACGTGGGCTCCTGGATCCAGCCCGTGCGGCCGGGGTCGCCGACGCGGGACATGTTGCCGTGGCAGCTCTGGCACTGCATGGAAGGGGTGCCGTTGGACGCGATGGCGTTGCCCATGGCCCCGCGCAGGCAGCGCGTCACCGCCCCGGGGTGGCACCGGTAGCAGGCGTCCCGGCTGGCCTCGCTGTCCAGCAGCACCCCGGTTGCCGGGTCCTTGACGGCCGCGTGCAGGCCGTGGATCGCCGCTGTCAGCGGGGGTACGCCCGGGAAGCCGGTGTCGGGCAGAGCCTCGGAGAGATGGCACTGGGCGCAAAGGATCGGGCGGCCGTCCTTCAGCACCGTGGCCAGCAGGCCTGCCTGATTGTAGCCGTTGGTGGCGAGGGCCTGGTCGTACAGCGGGTTCCCGGTCCGGGCTTCGTCGTGCTTGCGCAGAATGTTCAGGCGGTAGTCGCGGTCCGGGTTCGGGTCCCACACCCAGCCGGCGGCCGGTTGGGCGTCCGCCTGCGTTCCCGAGCCGTGGCACAGGCGGCAGTCCATCTCGTCGGACACCGGCAGGACGATGTCGTTGGTCGCAAGGGCCGTGCTCTGGCGGCTGGCGATCAACCGCATCATCGGGTAGGGGTTCTTGCGCTGTGTGTCGTCGTAGGGGGTGATCGGAATGCCGTAGGCGGCGAACCAGTGCCGGCCCGCCTCGATGTTCATGGCGCGCGGGGTGTTGTTCGATCCCGGCATCGAGTACGAGGGGCCGGGAACGGGGAGCCCCGCGTCGGGAGCCAGCGTTACAGGGAAGAGGTCCGGGCAGTACGTCCAGAAGTTTCCCTTGCCCACCGACGTGCGGTTGATAGAAGAAGATGCGTCCGCGACGGCACGGTACGTCACGGCAATGCCGCCGGCGTCGTTCACGAGGCGCGGGTGGCCGTTCGTGGCCATGATCACCTGAGCGTGAATCGTGTTGTAGGGCGGAAGGATGGTGAAGACCGAGAAGTCGCTGTCCATGCAGTGCATGCCGAGGTTGTTCCACCCGAGGACGGACCAGTTCGTGGTCTGGGCGACCGCCGCAGGAGCCCCTGCGAGCAGCAGCAGCCCAAGGATCTCATGTCGGCAGTGATGGAACAAGCGCACGCCGAGCAGACTCGGCCGGGTCGTATGGTTCATGACGCACCCTCCCTGCCGGGCAACGCCCGACGTGGTTCAGGATAAGCCGGACCCGGGCGTGTCGCAAGCTGGATTGACGTCCCGGCCGCGGGCGGGGTCACTTCGCTTCGATGCGGTCGCGGATCACGTAGATGGGCTTGCTCTGCGCCTCGTGGTAGGTGCGGATCTGGATCTCAGCCAGCAGGCCCATGCTGATGAACTGCAGGCAGAAGAGGATCAGCATGAACGGCGTGATCACCCAGAACGGCCGCTTAATCAACTCCGAGGCAAACACGGTGCCGAAGCACAGGAAGGAGAGGTGGCCCAGCATCATGGCCATCATCATCAGCATCCCGGGCACGCCGAACCAGAGGCCGATCTTCCCGAAGATCTGGATCGGCCGGGTGCTGTAGCGCAGGAGAAACTTGACGGTCAGGAGATCCAGGACCACGCGGAACGTGCGCGAGATGCCGTACTTCGACGTGCCGTGGATGCGGGCGCGGTGGTTGACCTCGACCTCGGTGACCGAGGCTCCGACCCAGCTGGCCAGCGCCGGGATGAACCGGTGCATCTCGCCGTAGAGCTGAAGGTTGTCGACCACCTCGCGGCGGTAGGCCTTGAGCGTGCAGCCATAGTCATGCAGGTGCACGCCGGTGATGCGGCTGATCAGGCCGTTGGCCATCATCGAGGGCAGCCGCCGGTTGAGAAACGCATCCTTGCGGTCCCGGCGCCAGCCGCTGACCACCTCGAACCCCTTGTCGGTCAAGTCCAGCACCTTGGGGATGTCGGCGGGGTCGTTCTGCAGGTCGGCGTCCAGGGTGATCACCACCTTGCCGCGCGATTCGCGAAACCCCGCGCTCATGGCGGCGGTCTGCCCGAAATTGCGGCGCAGCCGGATCAGGCGGATGCCCGGATAGAGCTTGTTGGCCGCCTGCATGCGCTCCCAGGTGGCGTCCGTGCTGCCGTCATCGACGAGCAGCACCTCGTACGTGCGGCCGCAGTTCGAAAGCGCCGCGTGCAGCTGCTCGCACAGCGGCGCGACGTTGTCTTCTTCCTTGTAGACCGGGATGACGATGGAGACGTCAATCTGTTGACTGGCCATGATACAGCATCCGCCTGTTTTGGGTTGACCGGGGGCGACCCGAGCGGCCGCATCCTAGGGCAAATGTGGAGCGCGACGCAACCGCAAACCCAGGGCTGACGCATCTAAAGCGCTTCCCCGCTTCGATTCGGATTCCTTCTCGGGGTCGGCGTCGGAATCGGGATCGGAATCGATGACATCCCGCGGGGCCCTCACCCGAAACTGTGCGGCACGCCAAACTCGATACCGATTCCGATACCGACGCCGACTCCGATACGGTAGAAGAAGATAAGATGCGTTCGCCCTGACCGCAAACCCCGCCGCCGGTCAATCCGCGGCGCATCCGCGAGTTTGTACGTGTACCCGCACGCGTTCACGACGTGCTGGAGAATTCGTGCACGTGAACGTGTGCGGTAAGGCGGTCGAGGCCGCCCGCCCTCCAGGTCATAGATCGGCAACGCTAAGCGTTGAGCGTTAAACGTTGGGCGTTGAGCGTTTCTCTTGTCCGCAGCGGCAGCGCCCGCTAAATGGGCAGGGCCATGCGCACCCGGGTGCCCTCGCCGGGGCGGGACTGGATGTCAAGTCGCCCGCCCCAACTCAACGCGCGCTCGCGCATCTCGACAAAACCATACGACGTCTCGCCCGACGGCTGGCCGGGGTCGAAGCCGCGCCCGTCGTCCGAGACCTCCAGCACGGCCTCGTGTTCATCGGCAAACGTGTGGACGCGCAGGGTTGACGCCGCCGCATGCTGCTCCACATTGCTCAGGCAGACCTGCAGCGTGCGGAAGATCGAGCGCGCCATGTCGTGGGACAGGGTCTCGTCGTCGAGTTCGAACACGCTGGTGACCGCGATGCGTGTGCGCTCCTGGAACCTTCCCAGTTCGGCCCGGGCTGCGGAGTGCAAGCCCAGGTGTTCGAGCTCCGGCGGGTTGAGCTCGGTGGTGATCTGACGGACGGCGTCGAAGCACTGATCGACAATGGCCGCCATCTCGCCGAAATGAGCGGAGGATTCGAGCGCCGGGGTGTCGCGGACGAGGGCGCCCGTTCGAAGCCTCAGCGCCACGAGCAGTTGGCCGATCCCCTCATGGACCTCCCGGGCGATGGCGGTGCGCTCTTCTTCGCGCATGGCCTCCATGTGTCGCGCCAGCCGGCGCAGCTGGCTGCGGGAGCGCAGCACATCCGACTCCATCTGGTGGCGGGTCGTGACGTTGTCGAAGGATGCCCCGACGCATCGGTTGGGCAGGCCGAACGCATGCACGTGGAACCAGGCGCTTTTCATGCGTGCGTCCCCGTACTCGATGTCGCCGATGTCGAAATTCCGCCCGCTGATCGCGAGCCGTGCGTAGAGCTGGGGAAGGCCCCGTTCGCGCAATCCGGGGAAGGCCTCATCGATCCTCCGGTTGACGATCTCGGTCGCCGCCAGGCCCGTGTATTCGGATGAGGCGGGATTGGCGGCGATCAGGCGCAGCGAGCGGTCGTCGTCGGGGTCCTCCAGCCGGTAGATGTGCACGCCGACCTTCATGCCGCTGAAGAGGTCCTCGAACAGCCGTACGCTCTCCTGGGCGCGCTCCCTTTCGACGCTCTCCTGTTGCAGCCGGCGCAGCGCCACGGCCATGTCGGCGCGGGTGGCCTCGCCGCTGGCGAGCAGGTTGTCGATCTCCGTCTCGACGGACCGGAAGGAGGGAGCCACGCGAAACTCGTCATACGCATCTCCCCGGGCGATGAACGAGGTCTGGTCTGCCCAGCAGTCGTTCTCGAACAGCTTGGAGCAGTAGCCCGCGAACTTCCCGGCGAGCATCGCACTGCCCCAGCACTGCCCGAGGCCCTTCTGGTAGCGCCCTTCCCATCCGTCATAGGCGCGGACCACGCAGACGCAGCGCTCGTAGTCCAGCCGCTGCAGTTCCCACCGCCCCCACCCGGCCACGGCCGCGATGTTGGCGATGGCGGCAAACCCGTCTTCGAAGCGCTTAAACTGCGAAATGACCCGCCAGTCTTCTTCCACGCTCTTGCGTCCCTCGCTCTGCAGGGCCAGGGCAAAGCGCTTGGTTCCGACCATCTTTTGGACGCCGGAAAGAATGCCCGCGAGGGTCGTATCGATCCAAGCCATGACGACCGGCAGGCCGGCAAACGTGACCCGGCCGGCCTGGAGATCCCACTGGATGGGGATCTGCGAGACGGTGATCTGCGGCTCGACGGCTCCGATCGCCTCGGGGTCCTTTCCGGCCCGAGGCGGCGCTTTCCCGGTGCCAGGCGCGGGTTCCGAGCCCCTGCCGCGCTGGGTTCTGGATGCTTTCATGGCGGTCCTCTGTCCTGCCGCGGGCCCGGGCTTCCGACCAGGCGAGCCTACGGTCGGGCCGAGTGTAGCACCGCATGCGGTTACCACAAGCGGGAAACGGATGCCGTGGCACGGAGGCGATCGGCTAGTACAGGAGAATGGAAAGCCAGCGCTCGCTGGCCTTTCCCATCTCCCAGTTCCCGTTGCGTTTGACGACGAACCGGCAGCCGTTGCGGCCGAGGACGGCTTCATCGACGCCGAGAACGGCGGCGGGCCGGCGGCCCAGCGCCTGGGCTTCCTCCGGCGTGGCCGGGCGTCCGGCCAGCGGCAGGCCGTTGTCCGTGCACTCGAGGACGACGGCCGGGGCCTCCCCGGTTTCGCCCGTCCAGAGCGAGGGGTAGCGCCGGAAGAAATCGGGCGGGCGGCGGGCCTGGACCACGATGCGGAAGGCGCGCGGGAGCGTGGCGAGATGATCGCGGAGCGTGAAGGCGCTGCCGAGGGCCTGCTGGCGCTCGAGGACCTTCAGGGCGTCGATGGCCAGCAGGTTCCAGCCGTTGAACATGCCGTGATCGGGCTTGAGTTTCTGCCCCAGAAACCAGGCGCGAAAGCGCGAGTTGTTGACCAGGCCGACCTCGAAATGCGTGTGGGACCGC
>CAZJBP010000067.1:0-1365 GCA_964544115.1 uncultured Victivallales bacterium
TTGTTGCGGTCGCGGTTGAGGATGTGCGCGCGGCTCTTGCCGAAGCTCAGCGCGCCGTGGCCGGCGGAGCGCATCTGGCGCATGAACAGGAAGTACAGCAATCCGAACACCAGCAGCACCGGCAGGACGCTGGACACCACCTGCCAGATGTAGGGGTTCTGCGGGGGCACGCGGTACTCCACGCCGTGCTCCTCCAGCATTTGCCGCAGCGCCGCGTCGGCCTGCACGATGTAGACTTTGAACCGCGTCGTGGTCGACTTGCCGGTCTTCGCGTCCACCTCGACCGTGTCGCCGCTGATGTACTCTACGCCAGAGACCTCGCGCACGATGTCGCACTTCTTGACCTTCCCCGCCTTGACCAGCTCGACGAAGTCAGGATTGTAGGGGATCTCGCGGAGGGTCTGCTGGCGGAGCGTCAGCAGATGGATGATCATCAGGCCGGCCACAAACAGCGTCAGCCAGATCAGCAACGACCGCCGCTGCGGCGAGACGGGTCCACCCGCTGCGGCCGGGCGGGGCGGTAATTGTGGCGGCTTGCGCGGGGGGTTGGTATCCTGCTCCATCGGCCTTTACTCCTGATGCTCCACTCCACAGTAAGGAAGGAACTGTACCCGCCGCCGCGTACGCGGGTCAACCGGTTTCGGGTGTCGGAGGCGGGTTGTTGCCCTCAGGCTTTGGATGGCCGGCCGCGGGGGGCCGAAACCACGCGGATCCGCAGCGAGGGTTCCTGCGGCCCGCGCACCTCGAAGCCCCGAGCCACGCGGTAGCCGGGAACCCACACGATGACGCCGCCGCACTCCAGGACGGGGGTGCCACTCCGCTGGCCGGCCGGAACCTTGGCGTCGACAAAGATATCCTGCAGTTTCCGGGTTCCGGTCATGCCCAGCGGCGCCATCCGGTCGCCCGGTTGCCAGGACCGCACCCGAAGAGGCTGTCGCCCCACGGCCGCCGCGCGAAGGTAGGTCCAGGCCGGCAGGGAGGCCACGGGACCGTTGGGAGGCTTGCGGAAGCCGGCGGCGGCGGCCACGGTCACCCGGAGGCCGGCCTGCGGGAGATCGGTGACGCCGGGGACGGCCAGCGTCGCGCAGAACGCTCCGCGCCCGTGCGCCTCCTGGATGGCTGCGCGTTCGATCCGCAGGCGACCGCCGTCCACGGTCAGAGCCAGATCCGCGCCCAGTTCCACCTGTGCCCGTCCGCGCCCGGCCGAGAGGGCCCGGTCCGCGGACCGGAGGCGAGCGTCGTCAATCCGGTCTTCCGGCACGCCGCACTCCCGCAGCCACAGCGCCAGAACGCGCCGCCGCAACGCGGCGGGGTGGGGGAGTAGATCGCCGCTCTCGAGTTCCGTGCGTCCCGATTTCCCTCGCC
>CAZJBP010000067.1:1375-1766 GCA_964544115.1 uncultured Victivallales bacterium
GTTGAGCGTTGAACGTTGAGCGTTGAGCGTCGGGCGTTGAACGCTCCCGCCTCGCCGCGGCCAGGAGGGTGCGGGCCGCCGCGTCCATCCACTCGGCATCCTCCCGCAGGCGCGTGGCCGTGTCGCAGAGCGTTTCCACCAGCGCGGGGTTCAGGGCGCCGGCCAGAAGTGGAAGCACGTCGTTGCGGAGCCGGTTGCGGGGGCAGAAAGGCTCCAGGTTGGAGGCATCCTCGCACCAGGCCTGGCCCAGCGTGCGCAGCCACGCCCGCGCCGACTCGCGGCGGAGGCCCAGCATGGGCCGGATGATCCGCAGCCCGTCGATGTCCCGCTGTGGCGCCATGGCCGCCAGCCCCTGCAGGCCTTCATTCCCCTGGCCGCCTTCCGGAACGGT
>CAZJBP010000067.1:1776-11795 GCA_964544115.1 uncultured Victivallales bacterium
TGCAGCCCCGCGCCGCGCGCGAGCCGCAGCAGGACGGTCTCCGCCTGATCGTCGGCCGTGTGGGCGGTGGCGACGCAGGTTGCGGAGACCCGGCGCGCGGCGCGTCGGAAGAACGCATGCCGCGCGGCGCGCGCGGCCATCTCGAGCGAAAGGCCCTGGCGGCGCGCCAGCGCGGGCACATCCGCGCGGCCGGCGATGCAGGGCACGCCCAGTTCACGCGCCAGGGCTCGCACGAAGCGCGCATCCGCGCGGGCGTCGGCGCCGCGGATGCCATGGTCGAGGTGCGCGACGGTCAGGCGGCAGTGTAGCGCCGGCGCCAGACGGTGCAGCGCTCGCAGGAGGGCCACAGAATCCGATCCTCCGGAAACGGCCACAAGGACATGATCGCCGGCGTGGATCAGCCCGCCCGCCCGCGCCGCCGCCAGGAGTTGCCTCTCGATGCGCATGCCTACCGGATCACATCCATCCCGCCCATGTAGGGCACGAGGGCGTCAGGAAGGCGCACGGACCCGTCGGCCTGCTGGCCGTTTTCGAGCAGGGCGATGACCAGCCGCGGCAGCGCGACGCCCGAGCCGTTGAGCGTGTGCACCAGGGCGGGCTTGCCGTCCTTGGCCCGGTAGCGGATGCTGGCGCGGCGTGCCTGGAAATCCTCGAAATTGCTGCAGGACGACACCTCGAGCCAGCCGTTGTGGCCGGGCGCCCACAGCTCGAGGTCGTAGCACTTGGCGGCGGCGAAGCTCAGGTCGCCGGTGCACAGCTGCAGGACGCGGTAGTGCAGCCCCAGGCGCTGCAGCACGTCTTCGGCGTTGCTCAGCAGCTTCTCCAGTTCGTCGTACGAGGTGGACGGCTCGACGAATTTGACCATCTCCACCTTGTCGAACTGGTGCACGCGAATCAGGCCGCGCGTCTCCCGGCCGGCCGAGCCGGCCTCGCGCCGGAAGCAGGCGCTGTACGCCGTCAGGCACACCGGCAGGGGCTGGGTCAGCACCTCCTCCCGGTAGATGTTGGTGACAGGGACCTCGGCGGTCGGGGCGAGGTACAGCTCGTCGTTGGCCATCCGGTACATGTCCTCGGCCATCTTCGGCAGCTGTCCGGTGCCCGTCATGGCGGCGGTGTTGCACAGCACCGGCGGCCACACCTCGGTGTAGCCGTGCTCGGTGACATGCAGGTCGAGCATGAAGTTGATCAGCGCACGCTGGAGCCTCGATCCGGCGCCGACCATCAGGGGGAACCCCGAGGCGCTGAGCCGCGCGGCGCGCGGCATGTCGATGATCCCCAGCGCCTCGCCCAGCGTAAGGTGGTCCTTCGGCTGGAAATCGAACGAACGCGCCTGCCCCCACGTCTTGACCACGCGGTTCCCGCTGCTGTCGGCGCCGGTTTGAACGCTGGCGTGGGGCACGTTGGGAATTGTCAGCAGCAGGGCGTCCAGCCGGGCGTCGATCTCGCGCACCTGCCGGTCCAGCTCGGTGATGCGGTCGCCCAGGCCGCGCATCTCGGCTTCCACCGCCGTCGTGTCTCCGCCGGCGCGCTTCTGCGAGCCGATCTCCTTCGAAACCTTGTTGCGCTGGCTCTTGAGAACTTCAACCTCGGTCAGCTGCGCGCGGCGCGCGCGGTCCATCTCCAGTACCCCGTCCACCAGTGCCGGATCGGCCCGCTTGCTGGCCAGCCCGCGCCGGACGTCGTCCGAACTTTCCCTGATTCGCTTGATGTCGAGCATGGTTGTGTCCCCGGATTCCGTGTCTCGTGGAGTGAGGGGGCATCCTAGCCGATCGCCCTTGCGCGGCAACAGTGGAAACTGCGCAAAGAACGAAAAACCGCCATTGACACCCCCCCGTGGTTCCGTATATGGTGCCCCCTCTTTTTGATCACGGGGGAAGTATCGGCATATGAAGAGCTTTATTGCGAAACACCCGGACCAGAACCGGGATTGGGTTGTGATGGACGCCGCTGGCAAGCCGGTGGGACGGCTGGCGGTTGCCGTGGCCTGCGTGCTGCGCGGCCGCGACAAGCCCACCTATACGCCCCACGTGGACACCGGAGCCTTTGTGGTGGTGATCAACGCCTCGCAGGTCAAGCTGACCGGCAAGAAGGAACAGCAGAAGGTCTACCAGCACTACACCGGTTTCCGCTCCGGCCTGAAGACCGTGAAGGCGGCGGATATGAGGCAGAAGCACCCCGACCGCATCGTCAAGGAAGCGGTCAAGGGCATGCTGCCGGGCAACCAATTGGCGCGGGGCATGTACCGCAGGTTGAAGGTGTACGCCGGCGCCGAGCATCCTCACGCCGCGCAGCAGCCGCGAACGGTGGACGTTAAAGTGAAGTGAACCGGGTGGCGCCGGTACGCCGGCGCCCCGACGGAGAGTACGACGTGGCTCAGAAGATTGTCGAATTCAGTGCGACAGGGCGGCGGAAGACCGCCGTGGCCCGCGTGACCCTTAAAGAGGGAACGGGCGTGTGGAAAATCAACAAGCGCCAGTCGGACGAGTACTTCCGCAGCGAGGCGCTGGTCGGCTATATCAAGCAGCCGATGCAGCTGACCAACGCGCTGGAGCGGTTCGATGTCGTGGCCCAGTTGACCGGCGGCGGCCTCGCAGGCCAGGCCGGCGCACTGCGTCATGGGTTGGCGCGCGCCCTGTGTGCCGCCGATGCGTCGCTGCGCGAGGTTCTCAAGAACAGCGGATGCCTCACGCGCGATTCCCGTATGAAGGAGCGCAAGAAGCCCGGCCAGCCCGGAGCTCGCAAGCGCTTCCAGTTCTCCAAGCGGTAGAAAACCGGCCGGGCTATCCGGCCGCTTTTCTGTTGCAGGTCAGTGTTCATGCCGGTTCGGTTCCTCAAGAAACTTGGTAAAGTGATCCTGGGCAAGGTCCTGGGCTCGAAGGGCTCAGCGCCTGCGACCCCTAAACCTTCCCATTCCAGACCGGGTCACACGGCACCCAGCGGCGACGCATCAGACCCCGCGAGACGCCGCCGTCGGCGTGGGGGCCGCGGCCGCGGCCGCAGGCCGGGGGACGAAGGTCAGGGAGCTCCGGCGTCACCGGCGGCGTCGCGCGAGGCGCCGCCCTCTCATCCGCACTCCAGCCCGCGCGGGCGGCCCGCCCCTCATCCCAGACCCCGTGCGGTTGAGTCCGAGCCGGAACGGGTGGAAGCCCCTGCGGAGCCGTGGACGCCGGACCTGTTTCCGGTTCCGCCGTGCGAAGGCAAGCTGCGTTTCCAGGATCTGGACATGCCGCTGGAGGTGATGCACGCCATCGCCGACCTCGGGTTCCAGTACTGCACGCCCGTTCAGGCCAAGGTGCTGCCGCAGGCCCGGAAGGGCTGCGACGTGACGGGCAAGGCCCAGACCGGCACGGGCAAGACCGCCGCTTTCCTGGTCTCGATGTTCTCGCGCTTTCTCGACGATCCGGATGATGACCGTGTGCGCCCGCACGGCGCCCCTCGCGCGTTGATCCTGGCGCCGACCCGCGAGCTGTGCATCCAGATCGTCAAGGACGCGCACGATCTGGGGCGCTACTGCAAGTTTCACACCGTCGCCGTCTATGGCGGCATGGACTACGACAAACAGCGCAACTCTCTCGAGCGGCCCGTGGACCTGATTGCCGCCACGCCAGGACGCCTGCTGGACTTCTGCAGCAAGGGCGTGGTGAACCTCCGGCACGTGCAGGTGCTGGTCATCGATGAGGCTGACCGCATGCTGGACATGGGGTTCATCCCCGACGTCACGCGCATCGTCCGCCAGACCCCGCCCCGCGAAAAGCGCCAGACCATGCTGTTCAGCGCGACGCTGACCGACGACGTCATGCGCCTGGCGTCACAGTGGATGCGCGATCCGGTGGTGGTGGAGGTCGATCCGGATCAGGTGACCGCCGCGACGATCGAAGAGGTCGTGTACCTGGTTAAGTCGAACGAGAAGCTGCGGGTGCTCTTTAACCTCATCACCAAGCGGGCCCTGACCCGCGTGCTGATCTTCTGCAACCGGCGCTGCGACACCCGCGAACTGACGGAGCGCCTGGTGCGCCTGGGCGTGACGTGCGAAATGCTGTCGGGCGAGGTGGATCAGAAGAAGCGCCTGCGCATTCTTGAGGACTTCCGCTCCGGGGCGCTGGCCGTGGTGATCGCCACCGACGTCGCCGGGCGCGGGCTGCACGTGGAGGGCATCAGCCACGTGGTGAATTTCGACTTCCCGTATGAAGCTGACGACTACGTGCACCGCATCGGCCGCACGGGCCGCGTGGGCACGTATGGCATTGCCGTGTCCTTCGCCTGCGAGGACGAGTCGTTCGTCATCCCGGAGATTGAGAAGTATGTCGGCCACCCGTTGCCGTGCAGGCATCCCGAGCCCGAGCTGCTCGAGGAGCTGCCGCCGATGGGCCCCCCGCCGCCCCGGTCCGACGAGGACCGGTCTGGCGGAGGCGGCGGCCGTCCGCCTCGCCGCGACAGCCGCGGTGGAGGAGGTCCCCGCGACAGCCGCGGCGGCGGCCCGCGCCGTAGCGGCCCCCCGAGGCGCTAGCCGAGGTCGATTTCACCCTGAACATTATCTCTTGATCTCTTTTGCTCACATAGTCTACCATACGAGTAGATTAATGGAGTGGTCGTGCTGACGAAACGAACAAAGTATGCCCTGAACGCGCTGATCCACCTTGCCGTCCAGGCGGGGGCGGGGCAGCCGGTCATGATTGCCGAGGTCGCGCGGGCGAAGTCGATTCCGCGCAAATTCCTTGAGCGAATCCTGCTCGACCTGAAGCGCCATGGCTACCTCGAGAGCCGGATGGGCAAGGGCGGCGGCTATCTGTTGGCCCGGCCCGCGGACAGGATCTGGATCGGGGACGTCGTACGTTTAATGGACGGGCCGCTGGCCCCGGTGTCGTGCGTGAGTCAAACGGCTTACCGGCGGTGCCCCGAATGCGGGGACGAGGCGGGCTGCGGCATTCGCGCGGTGATGAAAGACGTGCGCGACGCGATTGCCGAGATTCTCGACCACACGAGTCTTGCCGACATGGTGGAGCGGGGGCGCGCGGGGAGCGCGCAGCGGGGGCTGGTTTACGATATATGAGGTGTCGCATGAAAAGAGCATTTCGCACGATGGCCGTGTTGCTGGCGCTGGGGCTTTCGGCGCGGGCCGACGATGTGGTTCTTCTGAACGTGTCGTATGATCCGACGCGGGAGTTCTACGCCGAGTACAACGCCGCGTTCGCGAAGCACTGGAAGACCGACACCGGGCAGGCGGTGACGGTCCGCCAGTCCCATGGCGGCTCCGGCAAGCAGGCGCGCTCGGTGATCGACGGCCTGGAGGCCGACGTCGTGACGCTGGCGCTGGCGTACGACATCAGCGCCTTGCACGCGAAGGCCAACCTGATCCCGGCGGACTGGCAGTCGCGCCTTCCCGACAACAGTTCGCCGTACTTCTCGACCATTGTGCTGCTTGTCCGCAAGGGAAACCCGAAAGGCATCCGGGACTGGGGCGACCTGGCGAAGGTGGGCGTCTCGGTCATCACTCCCAACCCGAAGACCTCCGGCGGAGCGCGATGGAACCACCTGGCGGCCTGGGGGTATGCCCTGCGCGCGTTCGGCGGGGACGAGAAGCGGGTGCTGGCCTTCATGACGGCGCTTTACAAGAACGTGCCCGTGCTGGACTCGGGCGCGCGCGGCGCGACCACCACGTTTGTGCAGCGCGGAATCGGCGATGTGCTGATCTCCTGGGAGAACGAGGCGCTGCTCGCGCGCAAGGAGTTCGGGCAGGACGCCTTCGAGATCGTCCATCCCTCGGTCAGCATCCGGGCCGAGCCGCCGGTCAGCCTGGTGGACAAGGTGGTCGACCGCCGTGGCACGCGCGAGGTCGCGACGGCCTATCTGCAGTACCTCTACTCGGAGGAGGGGCAGCGCCTGGCGGCGAAGCACTTCTACCGGCCGCGCCTGGCCGCCGTGGCCGGGGAGTTCGCGGCGCAGTTTCCGAAGGTTGACCTGATCGACATCGATACGGTCTTCGGCGGCTGGGCGTCGGTGCAGGCCGTGCACTTCGACGACGGGGGCGTGTTCGACCGCATCTACGCGCCGTAGGCTCGCGGCAGGCCTGAAGGAGACGACGACGGGCATGGCATCGCACTCCAGAAACCGCGTTCTGCCGGGGTTCGGGCTCTCGCTCGGGTTCACCGTGGCGTACCTCGGCCTCGTGGTCCTTGTGCCCCTCTCGGCCGTGTTCCTCACGACCGCCACGATGGGATGGCCGAGGTTCTGGGCGACCGTGACCGCGCCGCGCGTCCTGGCGTCGTATCGCTTGAGCTTTGGAATGGCGTTTGCGGCGGCGCTGGTCAACGGCGTCTTTGGCGCGCTGGTGGCCTGGGTGCTCGTGCGCTACCGGTTCCCCGGCCGCCGGCTGCTGGACGCGCTGGTGGACCTGCCGTTCGCATTGCCGACCGCCGTGGCGGGCATCGCGCTGACCGCGCTGTACGCGGAGAACGGGTGGGTGGGGCGCGTGCTGAAGGAGCTGGGCATCAAGGTGGCCTTCACGCCCCTCGGCGTGGGGCTGGCGCTGGTGTTCGTGGGTCTGCCGTTCGTCGTGCGGACGGTCCAGCCGGTGCTGGAGGATCTGGATGCCGAAATCGAGGAGGCGGCGGCCAGCCTGGGCGCCAGCCGGTGGCAGTCGCTGGTGCGGGTCGTGCTGCCGTCCGTGCTGCCGTCCGTGATCACCGGCGCCGCGCTGGCGTTTGCCCGAGGGATCGGCGAGTACGGATCGGTCGTCTTCATCTCCAGCAACATGCCGATGAAGACCGAGATCACGCCGCTGCTGATCGTCACCAAACTGGAGCAGTACGACTATGCCGGTGCCACGGCGCTGGCGGTGGTCATGCTCGTGGTGTCCTTCGCGATGCTGTTCGTAATCAACCTGCTGCAGTTCTGGAGCACGCGCAAGTGAGAGAAGGGGCGGACGGGCCATGGCTGGAGTAGTGTCAAGACGCACGCCGCAGGCGCCGCGTCGCCCGGCGGCTCTCGGAGAGCCGCCGGCGGTGCGCGTCGCCCTGATCGCCGTGGCGCTGCTGTACCTGGGCCTGCTGCTGCTCCTGCCGCTCGCGGTCGTGTTCTACGAGGCGCTGCACAAGGGATTCGGCCTGTACCTGGCGGCGCTGCGCGAGCCGGACGCGCTGGCGGCGATCCGCCTGACGCTGCTGGTTGCGGCGATCAGCGTGCCCTGCAACGTGGTGTTCGGCGTCACCGCGGCCTGGGCCCTGGCCAAGTTCGAGTTCCGCGGCCGCAACCTGCTGATCAGCCTGATCGACCTGCCGTTCGCCGTCTCGCCGGTGGTGGCCGGCCTGATCTACGTGCTCCTGTTCGGCGCCCAGGGCTGGTGCGGGCCGTGGCTGCAGGCGCACGGCCTCCGCATCGTCTTCGCCGTGCCGGGCATCGTTCTGGCCACGGTCTTCGTCACGTTCCCGTTCGTGGCCCGGGAACTCATCCCGCTGATGCAGGCCCAGGGGCGGGACGAGGAGGAAGCGGCCGTCGTGCTGGGCGCGAACGGGTGGCAGACGTTCTGGCGGGTCACGCTGCCGAACATCAAGTGGGGGCTGCTGTACGGCGTTATTCTCTGCAATGCCCGCGCGATGGGCGAGTTCGGCGCCGTCTCGGTGGTGTCGGGCCACATCCGCGGCCTGACCAACACCATCCCGCTGCACGTGGAGATTCTGTACAACGAGTATAACTTCGTCGCGGCGTTTGCCGTCGCCTCGCTGCTGGCGCTGCTGGCGCTGGTGACCCTGGCCGGCAAGAACCTGGTCGAGTGGCGGACGCGGCGGGTGGGGGAGCACCGTCCGCCGACCCCGGCCGCATCCGGAGGAACGACATGAGCATCGAGGTTCTCGGCATCACCAAGCGGTTCGGCTCGTTCACGGCCCTGGAGAACGTGAACTGCCGGTTTCCCGACGGCCATCTCGTGGCGCTGCTGGGCCCGTCCGGGTCCGGCAAGACCAGTCTCCTGCGCATCATCGCCGGGCTCGACACGGCCGACTCAGGCTCCGTGCTCTTCGACGGGACCGACGCCACGCAGCTGCGCGCCCGCGACCGCCAGGTGGGCTTCGTCTTCCAGCACTACGCGCTGTTCCGGCACATGTCGGTGTTCGAGAATGTGGCCTTCGGCCTGCGGGTCAAGTCCCGCGCCGTCCGGCCCCCGGAGGCCGACATCCGCTCCCGCGTCGAGCAGCTGCTGAAGCTTGTGCAGCTGGACTGGATGGGCGACCGGCTTCCGTCGCAGTTGTCGGGCGGGCAGCGCCAGCGCGTGGCGCTGGCCCGCGCGCTGGCGGTGGAGCCGCGCGTGCTGTTGCTCGACGAGCCTTTCGGGGCGCTGGACGCGAAGGTGCGCAAGGAGCTGCGGCGCTGGCTGCGGCGGCTGCACGACGAGATCCACGTGACCAGCATCTTCGTCACCCACGACGTGGAGGAGGCCATGGAAGTGGCCGACCGGATCGTGGTGATGAACGGCGGCCGCATCGAGCAGCAGGGCCCGCCGGACGAAGTCTACGAGAAGCCGGTGTCGCCGTTCGTGTTCGACTTTCTGGGCGGGGCCAACGTGATGGCCGCACACGTGCACGACGGCCTCGCGCACATCGGGGCCGTGGCGGTGGAAATCCCGAGCCTCGCCCACTCGCGCAATGCCACCGGCGCCGGTTACGTGCGGCCCCATGAGTTGGACGTGGTGCGCGCCGGCGGTGCGGCGGATGGGCTGGAAGCCGAGATCATCGAGGCGCTGGGCGTGGGGCCGGTGGTGCGGCTCGACCTGCGTCGAACGGATGGCGGCGGCACCCTCGAGGCCCACATTGCGCGGGAAGCGTTCCGCGCGCTGGGCGTGTCCAAGGGCGACCGCGTCTGCGTCCGTCCGCGCGCCCTGCGCTTCTACGCGGACGACTACGCCATCTGACGCGGACGATGAACACCCCCACGCATATCGCCGGCGGCGCCTGTCTTGCGATGGCGCTGGTTTGCGTCTGTTCGCCGGTCGCGCAGAGCCGGACGAGGGTGGCGGCGGTAGCCGCGGGCGCGCTGGGTGTCGGAGTGGTCGTGCATCTTCTTCTGGATCTGATCCCTCACTTCGCGTGGGTGGTGTATCTGGAGGGGTTCAAGCCCCTGCCGTTTCACTGGCTCCTGCGCGAGGCAGCGCTGGGCCTGGCGGTGGCCCTTCCTGCGCTCGCGCTGTCCGGACGGGCGTGGCCCTACGTCGCGCTGGGAATGGCGGGCGGACTCTATCCGGACGTGGAGAAGGTGCTTTCCGTTGACTTCCATGTCCCCGACCGGTTCATCCTCTTCGGCTGGCACAGCCTGGGCGTATCAAATCGGACGGCGGGACTTCCGAAAGCCGTTCTGATTGCGGGCGAGTGCCTGCTCCTCGCCGGCTTCCTGTTTGCCATGTGGCGAATGAAGAACCGGGCGTCCTCGGCGGGCGCGGCCGGCGGCGGCTAAGCGGGGCGGACGTCGATCGCGATGCGGGTCAGGCGCTTGTAGACGGCGATCATGCGGGCGATGGGCCACCAGTCGTAGAGGAAGATCTGGATCGGCCGCCACATGGCCACCCATCCGCAGATCAGGATGCCCTCGGCCAGCGGGCCGGCCCACCACTGCACCGGGCACCACGCGTCGAGGCCCTGCTGGGCCGCCACGCAGAGAACGAGGAATCCCATGCCGATCATGAGGCTCGCGCGGCCGGTGCGGAACACGTGCCGCAGCTCCCGCTGGGTGGCGCGCATGCGGTAGCCGAAGTAGCGGTGAACGGCCTTGCGCAGTTGGACCTTGTCGACGCCGGCCAGTTCCGCTTCCGGGAGGTGGATCAGCAGCCGGGCCGGCAGGCGCGGGTGGATTTCCCGCGCGGTCTCGACGATGTAGGACTCGGCATCGGAGTCGAGGTCGCGGTCGATGAACGGCGACGGGTCCATGGTGTTGAACAACTGGCTGATCGAGCGCAGCTGGAGCTCGATCAAAGCCTGCCCATCCTCGATGCGACAGTTGGAGGCCGGGTCCCGCATGGCACGGCCATCATATCG
>CAZJBP010000067.1:11895-16873 GCA_964544115.1 uncultured Victivallales bacterium
CATCCTCGATGCGACAGTTGGAGGCCGGGTCCCGCATGGCACGGCCATCATATCGTGTGCCGGCCGGGATCGGAAAGCCAATTTCCGGCGGCCCGATCCGCCAAGGTGTGCGGGATGCACCCCCTTTGCCCGCTCGCCGGTGGCGGCGTGGGGGTGCATTTCCATCGGCGTCGGGATCGCTGTCGGAATCGACAGTGAAGCCCCGATCCCGGGGTCATCCCGAACGGAGTGAGGGATCTGAAAAGAGTCGCGGGCGGGCGGGGAGAGGGAGCGCTCCCAAGGGCTGGATGCGGCTCAGTTCCCTGCGCGCTGTGCGCAGTCTTGCCGCGCGACAGGCCGCTTTTTCTGTTCGACTTTACCGGGGCGAGTGCCGATAGTGACCCCCCTGTTTTTCGGTGGCGCCGGGCGCGTTGACGGCACCCCGCGAGGATGCAAGATGAGCAAGAAGTCACATACGGTGATCGAGGGCGGCGTGACGGCGGCCAAGGGGTTCAGCGCCTCGGCGATGAACGTCGGAATCCGGTCGACGAAGCTCGACCTGGCGATCATCGCGTCGGATCGTGAAGCCGTTGTCGCCGGGACGTTTACAACGAACCTGGTCCATGCCGCGCCGGTCAAGCTCTGCAAGGCCAACCTGGCGGGCGGGCGCGGGCGGGCCATCGTGATTAACAGCGGCAACGCGAATGCCTGCACGGGGCCGCAGGGCATGGAAGACGCGCGGCGGATGGGCACGCTGACCGCGCAGGCTCTGGGCGTCGACGAGAAGCTCGTCTACGTGTGTTCCACCGGCACGATCGGCATCCCCATGCCGATGGCCAAGGTCGAGGCGGGCATCCCGAAGGTCGCCGCCGCGCTGAGTCCGGCCGGCGGGGCCGACGTGGCGCGGGCGATCATGACGACCGACACGGTGCCGAAGGAGATTGCGGTCCAGGTCGAGATCGACGGCGTGCCGGTGCGCATCGGCGGCATCACCAAGGGCGCGGGGATGATCTCGCCGAACATGGCCACAATGCTGTGCTTCATTACCACCGACGCGGCGGTCGAGCAGCGAGCGCTCCAGGCGGCGCTGTCTGCGGCCGTGGACGACACTTTCAACGGCATCACCATCGATGGAGACCAGAGCACCAACGACACCGTCCTGGTCCTGGCGAACGGGGCCGCAGGCAATGCGACGCTTTCCGCGGCGCATCCCGCCTGGGCGGCGTTCGAGGGCGCCCTGCGCCATGTCTGCTCGCACCTGGCGACGGCGATCGTCAAGGACGGCGAGGGCGCCACGAAGCTGGTCACCCTCACGGTGACCGGCGCGGCCACCCGGGAGGACGCCCGTCTGGCGGCGCGCGCGGTGGCCACCTCGATGCTGTGCAAGACCGCGTGGTTCGGCGGCGACCCCAACTGGGGGCGGATTATCGCGGCGGTGGGCCGGTCCGGCGCCAACGTGGCGGAAGATCGCGTCGGGATCCGGTTTGACGGCTCGCCGGTGGTCCGAGCCGGATGCCTGGCTCCCGGGGCTTCGCTGAAGGACCTCGCCCGCATCTTCGCGCAAAAGGCCTTTACGATTGAAATTGACCTTGGGATCGGCGCCGCGCACGCATCGGTTCTGACGTGCGACTGCAGCATCGACTACGTGAAGATCAACGCCGAGTACATGACATGAGAGTGGCCGGCATGGAAAACCTGATCAAGAAGGCGGGAGTGCTGATTGAAGCGCTGCCGTACATTCAGGATTTCCGCGGCGCGGTGGTGGTCGTCAAGGTGGGCGGCAGTGCCATGGAAGACGCGGCGCACGTGGAGAGCGTCCTGACCGACGTGACCTTCATGGAATGCGCCGGGATGAAGCCGGTCATCGTGCACGGCGGCGGGAAGGCCATCTCGCGCGAGATGAAGCGGCAGGGCATTGAGTCGCGTTTTGTCCAGGGCCTGCGAGTGACCTGCGAGCGCTCGATTGCGGTGGTTGAAAAAGTCATGAACGAGGAGCTCAACCCCGGCCTGGTCGGGATGCTCCTGCGCAAGGGCGCCCGGGCCCACGGCCTGCAGGGCGACCACATCTTTCGCGTGGAGAAGACCGTCGGCCGCGACCCGGAGACGGGCGCCGAGCTGGACTGGGGGTTCGTGGGGGACCCGACGGGCGTGGAGACCACGCTCGTGGACGCGCTGATCGGCCGGGACATGATCCCGGTCATCACGCCGCTCGGGCGGGGCCCCGACGGCCAGGTCTACAATGTGAACGCCGACGTGGCCGCGGCCGCGCTGGCGAAGGCGCTGAAGGCGCGCAAGCTGGCGTTTCTGTCCGACGTGCCCGGGCTGCTGCGGGACCCGGCGGACGCGGAGTCGCTGATGTCCACGCTGCGCGTCGGGGAGGTCGAGGACCTGATCCGCCGGGGCATCATCAGCGGAGGGATGCTGCCGAAGGTGCAGAGCGGGATCGAGGCGATCCGCGCGGGCGTGCGCAAGGTGCACATGATCGACGGGCGGATGCTGCACTCGCTGCTGCTCGAGATTTTCACGGACAAGGGAGTGGGAACGGAGATCGTAAGCGATGACTAAGAGCGAACAGATCATTCAGAAGTACAAGACCTACGTCATGCCCACCTACGCGCCGAATCTGGCGCTGACGCGGGGGCGGGGAACGCGCGTGTGGGACGCCGACGGCAAGGTGTACCTGGACTTCGGGGCGGGCATCTCGGTGACGAACACGGGCCACTGTCACCCGACCGTGGTGGAGGCGATCCGCAAGCAGGCCGGCGAGCTGATGCACACCTCCAACCTGTACTACACGGAGAACCAGGCGCTGCTGGCCGAGAAGCTGTCGGGCCTGGCCTACGACGGCAAGGGCAAGTGCTTCTTCTGCAACTCGGGCGCCGAGGCCAACGAGGCGCTGGTGAAGCTGGCCCGGCTGTGGGGGCACGACAGCGGCCGGTTCGAAGTCATCACGATGAACGGCTCGTTCCACGGCCGGACGCTGGCCATGGCGGCCGCGACCGGGCAGGAGAAGATCCGCAAGGGCTTCGAGCCGATGCCCGCCGGGTTCGCCTACGCCGACTTCAACAACCTCGAATCGGTGAAGGCCCAGATCAACGAGCGGACCGTCGCCGTGCTGCTCGAGGCCGTGCAGGGCGAGGGCGGCGTGGTGCCGGCCGACGAGGCGTTCCTCAAGGGCGTGCGCGCCCTGTGCGACGAGAAGAACCTGCTGATGCTGTGCGACGAGGTGCAGTGCGGCCTGGGCCGCACGGGGCAGTGGTTCGGGTTCCAGCGCGCGGGCGTGGCTCCGGATGCCTTCTCGCTGGCCAAGTCCCTCGGCAGCGGCTATCCGATCGGCGCCCTGGTGGCCGGCCCGAAGCTGGCCGACGTGTTCCAGCCCGGCAAGCACGCGAGCACGTTCGGCGGCACGCCGCTGGCGAGCGCCGCGGCGCTGGCGACGCTCAAGGTCATCGAGAGCGAGGGCCTCGTGGCCCGGGCCGCGGAGATGGGCGCGAAGTTCCGGCAGGAGCTGGAAGAGCTGGCCGCTCAGTCGGAGTACACGCACGTCAAGGGCGTGCGGGGCGAGGGGCTGATGCTCGGCATGGTGCTGGACGAGGATCCGAAGCCGCTGATGGAGCGGCTGGTCGGGGCCGGCCTGCTGGCGCTGACCGCCGCGGGCAACGTGGTGCGCTTCCTGCCGCCGCTGACGGTGAAGGAAAGCGAGATCGACGAAGCGATCGACATTCTCGAAGAGTGCCTGGCCGACTGGCACGGCATCGAACTGGCCGACGAAGACGCGGAGTAGGGCCCGCACCGTCGGGACTGAGGATGACGCCATGAACCTGAGCGACCTCAAGGGCGAAAAAGTCGGGATCTGCGTTTCGGGCGGGCTGGACAGCCGGACCGTCACCAAGCGCCTGGTCGAGGCCGGCGTGGACGTGGTCTGCTTTACGGCCGACCTTGCCCAGCCGGACGAAACCGACATCCGCGGCGTGGTCGAGAAGATGGCGCCCTGCGGGGCCGAAACCCTCATCGTGAACCTGCGCGAGCCGATGGCGGAGGCCTGCTTCGAGGTCATCAAGGCGCAGGCCATGTACGACGGCGGGTACTGGAACACGACCGGCATCGCGCGGGCCGTGACCTGCCAGGGCCTTGTGCCGGCGATGAAGAAGAAGGGCCGGACGGTGCTGGCGCACGGCGCCACCGGGCGCGGCAATGACCAGATGCGGTTCGAGCGCTACACGAACGTGCTCGCGCCGGAGATGAAGGTGTACGCGCCGTGGCGCGACGCCGGGCTGCTCAAGCAGTTCCCCGGGCGCCTGGAGATGGTCAGCTACCTGCGGCAGCACGGCATCGAGGCCTTTCCGGGCGGACAGAAGCGGTATTCGACCGACGCCAACCTGGCGGGCCTGTCGCACGAGGCCGAGGATCTGGAAAGCCTGGGCACCCCGTGCACGATCGTCAACCCGACCATGGGCGTCTGGCCCATGCAGGCCCCGGACAAGCCCGAAACGTTCACGGTGCGGTTCGAGGCG
The DNA here is from genome assembly GCA_964544115.1 of uncultured Victivallales bacterium. GTDB lineage: Bacteria > Verrucomicrobiota > Kiritimatiellia > UBA8416 > JADHWI01 > CAZJBP01. Next base: position 16,389 of record CAZJBP010000067.1, read on the forward strand.
GCGCGGGCGGTCAGCATCAACGGCAAGGCGGTGACTCCCTTCGAGGCGATGCAGGCGGCCAACGCGATCGGCGGCCGCAACGGCGTGGGCCTGACGCACGCGCTGGAGAACCGGATCATCGGCACCAAGAGCCGGGGCGTGTACGAGGCCCCCGGCATGGAGCTGCTGGGCACCTGCCTGCGGTTCGTCTACCAGGCCACGATGGACCGGCGGTGCACCGAGCTCTTCCGGCAGCTCTCGCGGCTGGTGGCGGTGCAGATCTACGACGGGCGCTACTTTGATCCGGTGACCACCGCCTCCCTGGCCGCGATTGACAGCATGGCGGCGATGGCCAATGGCGCGGTCAGCGTGGACCTGTTCAAGGGCAACATCCTGTTCGGGTCGCTCAGTGACTGCCCTGCGTCGCTCTACAACGAGGCCGACTCGTCCATGGAGGCCAGCGCCGGCCTGAACCCGGTCAGCTCCCAGGGCTTTGCCGAGATCCA
>CAZJBP010000067.1:16883-19024 GCA_964544115.1 uncultured Victivallales bacterium
CCTGGCCAACTTGTACCACGCCCAGGGGCGATATGCGGAAGCCGAGCCCCTCTAGCGGCGGGCCCGCGCGCTCGCACGGGCCGGCCAGATCCGGTCGTAGGCGAAGGCGGCGCGGCCGCTGTTCGCGGGGAGGACGTCAACGTTGCCCATCCACAGCGCAACCCCGGGTTCCGCTCCTGAAACGCCGGTCGTCATGACCATCGCCGGCTCCGACAGCGGCGGCGGCGCGGGCATCCAGACGGACCTGAAGACCTTCCACGCGCTGGGCGTGTTCGGCACGACGGCGATTACGTGCATCACCGCGCAAAACCCGTCCGGCGTGTCCGGCGTGGCGGCGATCGACCCCGCGATGGTAGCCCTGCAGATCCGCACCGTGTGCGAGGCGTTTCCCGTCGCCGCGGCCAAGACCGGGATGCTGTTTTCGGCGGCGATCGTGGAAGCGGTCGCGGAGGCGCTGGTGCAGGCGCGCATCCCGTGGCTGGTGGTCGACCCCGTCATGATCGCCACGTCCGGGGCCTCGCTCCTGCGGTCCGACGCCGTGGACGCGCTGCGCGAGCGGCTCCTGCCGATGGCAACGGTGATCACGCCGAACATCCCCGAAGCCGAGTTTCTGCTCGGGGCCAGAATCCGGAGCGTGGCCAGCCTGCGCGAGGCGGCGGCCGAACTCGCGCGCCGGTACGCCACGGCCTGCGCGCTCAAGGGCGGGCACCTGGAGTCCGACAAGGTGACCGACGTCCTGTTCTGCGACGGGCGGCTGCACGAGTGGTCTTCGCCGCGCATCGCCGCGGCCGAGACGCACGGGACGGGCTGCACGTTCGCCGCGGCCGTTACGGCCGGACTCGCGAAGGGCGAGGGGCTGCCGGAATCGGTGGAGCAGGCGCGTGCCTTCGTAATCCGCGCGCTGGCCCACCCGCACCGCACCGGCCGCCACTCGCCGCTCGGGGTGTGAAGGGGTGGGGGAAGTATTCAGAAGGCAGTATTCAGTATCCAGTAGGGGCTTCCGCTCGCCTTCTCGCAGACCGTTCCCTCTCTTGAGGAGATGATCCCCGAATTTGCCAAGTTCCAACTCACGCGCCTTCGGCACGTTATGCATGCTTTTCTCAGATCTTCCGGATATGTCCACTGGACCTATCACGGGAAATGGCGGGCAAAAGACAACTACAACCACACATTTCGAGGCTCTGCCCACCCGCCCGTCCCCGTCATATGACAACACGACCTATCACGGGAAAAGCCGGGCATTTGCCAACATCATCTTCCCCTGTACTGCTAAGGCGGGCAGAGCGCGGCACTTCCGGCCAGCGGCGACGTCGGGCGGGATGGCGTGCATCCTCACCCGTCGCAACGCGTTGGCGTTCGGTAGTTAAGCGAGGAGGACCAGCCCATCAGATTGCGATGGCTTGCCTTGACAAGAAGCTGAGTTCTGGGACAATCCGACCCAGAGGCTGGCTATCACGTGCTGGCACAGTGCCCCCACGTGACGCCAGTCCTGCCAGCGAAAGACAAGTTGCCAGATACAATAGTTGGCCATGGAGAACATGATGAGAAAGACCATGCTCGCAATGCTCGTTGTGGCGATCTTGTCGGCGCTCGGCGCAACCGCATCAGAAGAGGATTCTCTGGGATGGACCTCCGCGGTCATCCAGTGCGGAAAGACGCCGGAAGCTGGCGACATTGCGTGCGAGATCAAGACCGGCGAGAAGGGATGGGATAAGTTCGTCATCCAGGCTTTCGGTAAGACCCACACACTGTCGGCCACAGACCTCGCCAAGCTGGAGGGGTTCCCGTTGTCATCCCTACGGACGAGTCATGAAGCGGGATACGAGAGGCTCGGGGGATATACCGTTCACTGTCGCTTCGACCGCACGTTCTACAATCCGGAGAAGAAGTTGATCACTGAGATCATCTATGTGTCAGTCACCAAGAACGGGGTCACCGTTTCAGACCGAAGAACAAAGGAACACTGAGGCCAACAAATTGGTCCTGCCGCCGCCCAAGCGCGTCGGCAGACCATAGGCGTTGGGGAATTGCATGAAGAGAATCCAGAGTAAAATAGCTGCATGCTGCCTCCTGATGCTAGCGTCCTGCACGACCGTCAATCCTGGAGGATTCAATGGTGTGTGGTTGTTCCCCGCCAGTCC
>CAZJBP010000068.1:0-927 GCA_964544115.1 uncultured Victivallales bacterium
GCAGCGACATCTGGCGGTAGGCCTGGGCCTGCTTGGTCAGGTCGTCGTAGACGATCAGCGCGTGGCGCCCCGAGTCGCGGTAGTACTCGGCCATGGCGCTGCCTGCGTACGCGGCCAGGAACTGCATCGGCGCCGGGTCGGACGCCGTGGCGGCCACGATCACGGTGTAGTCCATGGCGCCGTGCCGCTTGAGCGTTTCGTAGACCCGGACGACGGTCGAGCGCTTCTGCCCGATGGCGACGTAGAAGCAGACCACGTCGCCGCCGCGCTGGTTGATGATCGTGTCGATGGCCAGAGTGGTCTTGCCGGTCTTGCGGTCGCCGATGATCAGCTCGCGCTGGCCGCGGCCGATGGGCGTCAGCGCGTCGATGACCTTGATGCCGGTCTGCAGGGGCTCGCGCACGTCCTGCCGCTCGATGATCCCGGGCGCCTTGACTTCCACGCGCCGCGTCTCGGTGCCGACAATCGGCGGCCCGCCGTCGATCGGGCGGCCGAGCGCATCCACCGCGCGGCCCTTCAGCGCGTCGCCCACGGGCACCTCCGCGATCCGCCCCGTGCGGCGGACCGTGTCCCCCTCGCGCACGGACATGTCCTCGCCGAACATGGCGATGCCGACGTTGTCCTCCTCGAGGTTCAGCGCCATGCCGGTCAGCCCACCGTCGAACTCCACGAGTTCGCCGGCCATGACCCCGGCGAGGCCCGACGCCCGGGCGATGCCGTCGCCGATGCTCAGGACGGTGCCGACTTCGGTGACCTCCGCGCGCTGGCCAAACGCCTCGATTTCGCGGCGCAGAATCGCGGTGACTTCCCCAGGTTCCGCATAGGCGAGAGTTTCCTGCCGCGTACCAAGGCAGCGTTGCGAAGGCTCGGGTTGCTCGAGAAGTGCTACGCGCTGCCGCACGCGCGGGTGATCCCGCCGCGCCAGCA
>CAZJBP010000068.1:937-19024 GCA_964544115.1 uncultured Victivallales bacterium
CCCGCGGTGCCTCCCCCAGGTTTCAGATCGATGCTCTTGTGCTCCCCCCCCGGGCGGGCGGGGCCCGCGCCCGCGCCGCTTCACCGGCCGGGTCCGTGACCCGCCGCCGGAACGCGCGCAGCGCACCGGCCACACTCAGATCAACCAGCGTATCGCCGATCCGCGCGGTAAACCCGCCGACGAGTTCGGGCCGGACCGCAACGGTCATGGCGACGTCGCCGCCCGCAGCCCGCCTCAGGCCCTCGGCCAGGTGTGCGGAGGCGACCGGCCCCGGCTCGCGGGCCACGGCCACAGCCACGCGCCGCACGCCGGCGCGGCGCTCGGCCCGCTCCCGCATCGCGGCCGCCGCCTCGGGCAGCAGCGCCAGTCGCCGCCGATACGCCAGCACGCCCAGAAAACGACGGGTCAGGGGGTGCACGCGGTCGCCGAAGAGCCGGTCGATCACGCGTGCCCGAGTCCCGCGAGGGATCGAGCGGTCAACGAGAACCTGCTGAAGCTCGGGGCTGGTCAGGGCCAGCCCGGCGATGGACTCCACGTCGTCAAGCACCTGTGCATGAGAGCCGGCGGCCAGAGCGGCCGCGTCAAGCGCGGCGGCATACCGCGACGCCGCCCTGGAGTTGTGCCACATCACGAGCGGCCCGTCCCGCCGCCGATGCGGTCCGTCGGAAGCTGCTTCACCCATTCGCGCACAAGGGCCTGGTCGCGCGAGGCATCAAGCGTCTCGCCCATCAGCCGCGACGCCAGCGACGTCACGAGGTCGGCGGCCTCGGCGCGCAGCGCCGTGCGGGCGGACTCCGTCGCAGACTCAATCTCGATGCGCGCGGCGGCCACCACCGCGGCGGCCTGCTCGCGGACGCGGCGCTCTGAATCAGCCGCAGCCTGCGCGCTCAGCGTGCGCGCTTCCTCCAGGATCGCGGCCCGGCGCTGTTCGGCCTCCCGGAGGATCCGGCGGCTCTCGTCCTGGCACTGCGCGAGACTGGCGCGGGCCTTGTCGGCTTCGTCCAGCGCCGTGCGGATCGAGTCCTCGCGCTGGTCAAGGGCCTTGAGAATCGGCTTCCAAGCCACCTTGTAAAGCACCAGCGAGAGGACCAGGAAGGCCATCCACGTCAGCAGCATCAGCGGCCCGCTGACATCGGTGAGCCCTTCGGCGGCCCCGCCTTCATGCCCGTGCGGCGAGACGGCCACGGTGGCCGACACGCTGTTGGTTTCCGACATGCTCCGCTCCGTCCGTGCTGCCTTCCGACGTTACTTGGCGAGCAGGCAGATCACCGCACAGAACAGGGCGACACCCTCGATCAGGGCGGCGGCAATGAGCATGCTGACCTGGATCTTCGGGGCCGCGTCAGGCTGGCGGGCGATGCCTTCCATGGCCGCACCGGCCAGTTTCCCGATGCCGAAGGCGGTGCCCAAAGTGACCAGTCCGGCGCCTATGGCTGCGATGGAACCCGTAATCATGTCTGCTGCCTCTCCGTTCCGATCCGTTGCGTCACACGTGACGACCCGTAACGGGCGCATGACGTTACTCTTCCTGTCCTTCAACACAAGCCCGTTTTCGTCGGTTGTTCGTCAGTGTTCGGGGCGCAGGCGCTGGCCGATGAAGACGGCCGACAGCAGCGTGAAAATGTACGCCTGCAGAAACGCCACCCCGACCTCCAGCATGTAGATCAGGACACCCATGAAAAAGAACGGCAGGGCCGCCAGGCCGAAAACAATCAGCAACCCCAGCATGAAGTACACGACGATGTGCCCGGCGAGCTCGTTGGCAAACAGACGCACGGCCAGCGCAAAGGCCTTGATGAACAGGCCGATAATCTCGATCGGCACCAGCAGGATCAGCACCGGCCACGGCACGCCGTGGGGCGCAAAGCTCTTCACAAACCCGACGGGACCCAGCCGCCAGATGCCGCCGCCGATCATGAAGGCCAGAGAGATGATCGCCAGGGCCCCGGTCACGCTGAGGTCAGCGGTGGCCGAGTAGAAGCACGGCACCAGGCCAAGCAGATTGAGCGTGAGGATGAAGAAGAACAGGCTGCAGAAGAACGGCGTCATCTGCCGGCCGTCCTGCAGCCCCAGGTAGGGCACCGCGATCTTGTCGCGAATGAACGCGACGAAGGCCTCCAGCGCGTTCGACAAGCCCGTCGGCACGCGGGACTTGCGCCGGTAACCCACGCCGCAGAGGATCGCCAGCACGAGGATCGCCATCGCAAGCATCAGGCCGTGCAGGGTGATGTACGGCGGCAGCTCGATCGTGGAATGCGGCAATTTCAGAGAGCGGGAGTCGGCGATGTGATGGAAAATGAATGCCTGCACGGCATCCACCCGCGCCTGCACCCCGCTGACCGCCTCAACCGTGTTGGTAGCCATCATCCACTCTCATCCCCGCCTATGGAGATGCACCACCTCAGCGCCCACAAACGCGAGCAAGGCCGCCGCGGCCATCAGGCCGAAGGCGGCGAAACCCGTCGGAAAGACAACGAAATAACCAATTAGGATACTCAACATAACAAGCCAGCGCAAGCCATTGGCGGCCACCCCCCACAGCGGGGCCTCCGAACGGGCCCGACTCACCGCGCGGGCGTTGATCCCGCGCGCCGCCGCCGCATTCACGCAGGCGACGAGCCAGCCGGCCAACGCATGCGGACGGGAGACGACACCTTCGACGGCGTACACCATCGCCAGGCCAACCGCGCCACCCAGGCCGGCTGCCGCGGCGTAGCCGAGGGCGGCGACGGGGAACGCGGCGCGGGGTTCACGGTTCGACCGGCCGGCGCCTCCCTTCACGATGTCCCGTCCTTGCCCTTTTGGGGAGCTTTGTGAGGATCGATCTGGCGAATGGCCTTCCATGCCTCGTACAGGCCGAACCCGAAGCCGAGCAGCAGTCCGACCACCGTCCAGAACACCCCCGAGCCCCGCGCCCGGTCCAGCCACCAGCCCAGCCCGGCGAACACGATCATCCCCGCGGCCATGGTCGTTCCCAGGGATAGCGCGGCCCCCACCCCCTCCGACGCACCGGGCACGGACGGTGGCTCCCGGCGGGCAGGGCCGGATCGGGGAGGTTTGTCGGCGGTCTTCATCCGTGTCAAGCGGCCGCAGCCGACCGCGACACCTACTTCGGCTTTTTCGGTCTCTCTTGTCAAGTCGGGGGCTTTCGCGTACAAGATAGCCAGCGAGACTGCGAAGCCTGTGGGAGCCTCTGTTGCGAGGAGGAAGGGAAGCATGAACCACCTGAAGATGATCCATGACTACCTGAAGAAGAAGGCCCCCATCGAATCCATCCCGCGCACCGGGCTGCCCTTCGTCACCATCTCGCGCCAGACCGGCGCCGGCGGCCACCTGCTGGCCCATGTGCTGATCACCGACTTCCTCAACGAGAAGGACCGCAACCTATTCCGCGGGTGGCACGTCTTCGACCGGGAGCTATGCGAGATCGTGGCCGTGGATCCGGAACTCAGGACCAACATGGAATCGCTTCTAGCGGAGAGCTACCAGTCGGAGTTCAAGGAGTTCATCGACAGCCTCTTCGTCGGCCGTCCCCAGCAGTACCTGCTCCACAAGAAGACATTCCACGTCGTGCGGATTCTGGCGCTGCTCGGCAAAGTCATCATCGTCGGCCGCGGCGGGGCCATGGTCACACGCGACATCCCGGGCGGCATCAACGTCCGCCTGGTTGCCCCGGAAGTAACCCGCGTCCGGTGGATGATGCACAAGCTCAGCCTCGACAAGGACGCGGCGCTCAAGCTGGTGAGGAAGCAGGATGCCGACCGGCGCAGGCTGGCGAGTACCTTCTTCCGTAAGGACGCCGATGACCCGCTGAACTACGACGTGGTGTGGAATAGCGAAACGGTGAATCCGCACGAGATGTCCCGCGCCGTCATCGGCATGCTGAACCGCCGTTTTGGCGGCAAGGTGCGCGAGGACTAAAGGGCTGCGGACGACGGCGAGCGGCGTGAGCTCGGCCTCTACCGCGGCCCGAAGAGGTGCCGCAGGATGGCGGATACGTCGGCTGCGGAGACAGGGCGCGGGTTGGCGGCGGTGGAGCCCGAGGCCAGCGTCTCGGACAGGATGCCCGGCTCATCGAGAATCGCCTGGCCGGCGAACGGCGTCGCAATGCCGAGGTCGCGAAGCAGCGCCAGGCCGAACTCCTCGAGATCAGCGCCGACAGCAGCCCCCAGCCGCTCATAAGCATCCGCGGCGAAGGGCCGGTTGAACGCCAGCACGGCCGGCAGGCAGACCGCACAGCACACGCCGTGCGCCACGTGGTAGCGGGCGCCGAGCGGATGCGCCAGGCCGTGCACTAGCCCCAGGCGCGCGTTGGACAGCGCGAGGCCGGCGAGGTAGCTGCCCTCCATCAGCGCTTCCCCCGCGGCCCCGGACGGCCCGCGCCGGCAGGCGTCGACCAGGTTCGCCGCCAGCAGGCCGGCCGCCTCCAGCGCCCACGCCCGCGTCACCGCCGTGGCGTACCGGCTCAAGTAGGCTTCGACGGCCTGCACAAAGGCATCCATGCCCGAGGCGGTCAGCACCGCCGGAGGACAGGAGGCCAGCAGATCGGCGTCGAGCGCGACGACGCGCGCCATGTGCGAGGCGTGGCGGATGGATTTCTTCACCCCAGTCCGCGCGTTGGTCAGCACCGACACGGTCGTCGCCTCGGACCCCGTGCCGGCGGTGGACGGCGCGGCCAGAAAAGGCACGCGCGACGGCGGCAGAGCCGCCCCGTCGTGATAGGCCTCCGCGGGCAGCGGCGCATCGAGCAGCCCCGCAGCCGACTTGGCGAGGTCCAGCACGCTGCCCCCGCCCACCGCCATCACCCAGTCGGGCCGGTGCGCCCGGGCCGCACCCCGGCAGCGCTCCACCTGCTCAAGGGTTGGCTCGCCGCCTTCGTGCGGGTAAACCCGCACGCAGCCGTCGGCCGGATCCATCCCCAGGCGCGCCGCCAGCCCGCCCGCCTGCAGCGAACGGCTGCACACCAGGAGCCCGCGCGGCCCGAAGGCCCGCGCCTCAGAAAGGAGCCGTGCGCAAGATCCCCGGCCGTTGAACGTCAACGGGGGCAGCGACAGCATGACCGGCAGGGAGGTGGGCATCTCAATAGCACATGATCACGGCAATCAGTTTCAGATCGACCGCGCCGTCATTAATGACCGCATGGGACCCGCCCAGCCCGGTCAGCACAGCATCGCCGGCTGCGACCCGTGTGCGGGTCTGCCCGTCTTCCAGCAGGCCGCTGCCGGCGGTGATGATGTAGACCTCGTCCTCGGTCTCATGGGCGTGCGGGCCGATGCTGGCGCCGGGCGGGATCGTCAGCTCGGCGCACAGGCGCGACCGCGCCTTCATCTCGTCTTTCTCGAAGAAGTGCCGGAACGTGATGGTTCCCGAGCCCCCGCGCATGTTGTCGCGGGTTTCCACCTTCATCGCCGAGGCGTTGCGGATCATGGGATGGACTCCTGCGCGCCGCCTCACGGGTGAGCAGCTTCATTCGTCACGCCGCCCACGGGCAGGACTTGGACGGCCGCCTTCGGCGGCGGCAGCTTCGCCCGCTGTTCATCGGTCAGCACCGAGGCCTTGACCTTCTCCATGACATCCCGGCGCGCGGTGTTTCGCGCGTTGACGTCCGGCGATCCGACAAAACCCTCCGCGGCCTCGCGGCACATCGCCCGCACCTTCGCATTCTGCTCGGGGTCGAGGCTGCAGCCGTGGAAGGCATTGATCAGCGACTCGTAAAGGCGATTGACTTCCAGGTCGAGTCTCTGCGCGTCCGTCAGGACGGTTGTCCTGACTTTCTCCAGCGCGTCGCGACCCGCCGCAACGGCAGTGCTCGAGCGCTGAGCGCCCGCCGCCGCCGGAGCCGCCTTCGCCGCTTTCGCCGCTTCCAGGCAGATGGCCTGCACCCGCGTCTGCTGCTCGGGCGTCAGCGAGCAGCCGCGCAATTCACGCCGGACTCTGGAGTATACGGGCTGGACGAGCACTTGGTCGCGCTGCTCCTGCGTCAGGATCTGGGTCTCGACCTCCGCGTTCAGCTTCGCATAGTCCACCCGCGCCTGGGCGTTGGTGGGGGACAGGGCGCTGACCGCCTGCTTGCACAGCTCCCGGATCTTCGCCTTCTGGTCCTCGGAAATGTCGCAGCCCCGCAGGCGCCCGGTGATCAGGGACTGGTATACGCCAAACACCTGCGATTCCTGGCGCTGTTCGGGCGTCATCACCTCCAGGATAGACTGCGAGTACTTGCGGTAGACTTCGATCTGCCGGCTCGACACCTCGCTCATCTCACGCCGGATCTTTTCCTGCGACGCCGCGTCCCCCGACTTGACGGCGGCAGACAGCGCCGCCTGCTGCGCCTTCACGTTCTCCTGCTGCCGCCCCAGCTCAGCTTCCTGCTCCTCCAGAATGGCGCGGATCCGCGACTGCTGGTTGCTGCTGAGGCCCAGCGCGGCGGTCATCTGCTCCAGCCGCTTCTCCCGCGCCTGCGCCCGCGACGGCATGACCGCGTTGGTCATGTCCGCGGCGGCCGGCACCGGCGCTTCCTGAGCCATAGCCCCTGCGGCCGCCGCCGCCAGCAGCGCCGCGGCCATCGTGATCGTCCACACGTTCGATGCGATCTTCATATCGTCTCTCCCTCACGCGGCAGGCAACCGCACCCATGCGCACGCCACACCGCGCAGGCATGGTGCAGCCCGGACCGCCGGACAGTCAACGCAGAACTCCAGCCAGGGACCCCGCCAACTCGCCCCACAGGGGGGCCTGCCCGGCGTCGTCAGCGCCATCGCGGCGCAGACGAGCCAGGCGGTTGCGAAGGACGACCGCCCGCTGCAGATCCTGTGCGGAACACCCGTCGAGTTCGGGAATCTCGAGCGCGTAGCTCGGGCAGAGTTCGTCCTTCAGGCGCGCGGGGAGCCCCTCCATCAGCCGTGCGGCCGTCCCGGAGTCCATGGTCGCGTGCCGCCACCGGAAGCCGTAGCCCTCCAGCCCGGTGGCGCGCCGGGCCTCGGGCGACGCGGCCGCCGACAGCGGCAGCACGGCGAACGTGAAAAAGAGATACCGGTGAAGAGCCGTGCCCTCGGTCGGGTACGCGTTGAGCAGGTCCACCGTCCTCTGCACGCTGGCCTCGGTCTCGCCGGGGAAGCCGACCATGAACGTGCTCTTCGTGTGGATCCCGGCCCGCGTCAGCCGCTCCAGCCCCCCGAGAATCTGTTCGGGTGTCGTGCGCTTGTTCATCCGCAGCAGCAGGTCGGGGTCTCCTGACTCGATGCCCAGCAACACCTCCAGGCAGCCGCTGCGGGCAAGCAGGTCGGCGATCTCGTCATCGACGAGGTCCACGCGGATCAGCCCGCGCCACCGCAGCCGAAGCTCCGCAGCCACCAGCGCGCGCAGCACATCCCTTGCCCGGGCCCGCGTGCCGAACAGGTTGTCGTCGGTAAAGTATACCCGCCGCAGCCCGTCCGGGCCCGGAGGAATCGTGCGCAGCTCGGCCACCACGGAGGCTGCGTCCCGCACGCGCGCGGGACGCAGCCCGCAGAAGTCACAGAAGGCGCAGCGGAACCCGCACCCGAGCCCGGCCTGCACCGGCACGTAGGTGCGCTGGGCGCCGGTCAGCAAGCGCCCCCAGTCTACGCGCACGTCGGCCGGCGGGTCATCGACCAGCGGAGCGATGCGCCAGCGCCCGCCATCGAACGCGGCGACGTTGGGACAGGCGCGCGGATCCCCTCCTCCGCGAAGCGTCTCGAGCACCCGGGCCAGCGAGTGCTCGCCCGAGGGGCTGACGATGAACAGGTCCACGGGCGAGGGCCGCGCCTCGTCCATCAGGTGGTTGTGCTCGCAGACGGCATCGCGGAGTTCCGGAGTAATCGCGCCCGATTGCAGGAGTTCGCGGTGCCGGTACGCCTTCCAGACCTGGATGCCGCCGGCGATGACGGTCGTGGTCGGGCAGTGTGCCTTGACGAAACTGGCCAGCGCGTCGATCTGCCGGGCAAACGGCAGGAACGTGGTGGAGATCACCACCGCGCGCGGCCCGGCCGCCAGCGCCTCCAGCAGCTCCTGCTGGTAGAGGCTGAAGATCGGGATGACCCTGACGCGGAAGCCGCGGTCCTCAAGAAACTGGCCCAGATAGGGACCGTTCAGCGACAGAAAGGGCAGCCGGTCCTCGGCCAGCGCCGCGCGGGCGGCCGCCGCATCGCGACCCGAGCGAAAGTAGGCCTGCAGGAAGGCCAGCGACGCTTGCGAGCCGTCCACGATCAGGCGCGAACGGTCCCGGATATCCTTGCCGAGCACCTCTATCGGCATGTCGCCCGCGATGATCACCACATCAACCGGCCCGCCGGGGTCTGGTTCTGTCCTCGTCCTCATGGCCCTCCGCGCACAACCCTACCTCATCCACGCCCGCCCGGAAAGCCGCTTGGAAGTCGGTCTCTGCCGGCTCGCCGGCGAAGCAGTTGCTCCGGCGTCCTGTGAGGCCGCACGGCCCATAGCGATTCAGGCTGCAGGCTGTTGGGTGAAAGCGAGGAGCCTTGTTCGATCTTCCTAACAGACTGACAGCCTACAGCCTATCACCCGGTATCCTGAGGGAGGCTGCTGGAGCGGTTTCTTTTTTTACAGCGCTGCACCGAATGGCGTATGATCGCGCACAATTGAATGGAAAGGCACCCCCTATGACCATGGCACTGAACGACAAATGGCCCGTCCTGAAGCGGTTTGACCGACAGCATCTGCGGAAGCTCGCGCTCCCGCTCGGAGGCATCGGCACGGGCACAGTCTCGCTCGGCGGGCGCGGAAACCTGCACGACTGGGAAATCGTCAACCGGCCGGCCAAGGGGTTCAACGGCAGCATGGCGTTCTTCGCCCTCTACGCGAAGGCGGGCAAGAACGCCGCCGTGACCCGCGCCCTGGAGGGCCTGATTCCACAGGAGGACTACGAGGGGGCCTCCAGCGGCACGGTGACCAACCACAACCTGCCCCGGTTCCGCACGTGCTCGTTCGCCGCCGCCTACCCGATGGGCCAGGTGCTCCTCGCGGACCCCGACGTGCCAGTCACCGTGCGGCTCGAGGCCTTCAACCCGCTCGTGCCGCCCGATGCCGACCGGAGCGGCATCCCGGTCGCCGTCCTGCGCTACGTGCTGCAGAACACCACGGGCCAGACGGTCAAGGCCTCGGTCTGCGGCAGCCTCCGCAACTTCATCGGCACGGACGGCTCCTCCGGCGAGGTGAAGGCCAACGTCAACGAGTTCAGGTCCGGCAAGCAGGTCAAGGGACTGTTCATGAAGTCCAATGGCGTGCCGAAACGGGCCGAGCAGTGGGGCACCCTCGCCCTGGCAGTGACCGCAAAGGCGGGGGTGACCGCGCGCACCGCCTGGAAGAACTTTGGCTGGGCGGTGCACCTGCTGGACTTCTGGGATGACTTCAGCGCGGACGGACAGGTCGAGGAACGGGAGATCGAAGGCGAGAACAGCCCGTTCGGTTCACTGGCAGCCTCCGTGACGATCCCCCCGCGCGGCACGCGCGCAGTCACGTTCCTGCTGACGTGGCACTTCCCGAACCGCCAGGCGTGGTTTCAGCGCAAGCCGGAGGATGGGGCTGCATGCGGCTGCGATCCCAACTGGGTCGGGAACTACTATGCAACACAGTACGCGGACGCCTGGGACGTCGCCGAGCGCACCGCGGCCGAACTGCGCCAGCTGGAAGCCGAGACCGTAAAGTTCGTCGGCGGCTTCTGCGACAGCGACCTGCCGGCCGCCGTCAAGGACGCGGCGCTGAGCAACGTGTGCAACCTGCGGACCCAGACCTGCTTCCGCATCGAGGACGGACGGTTCTTCGCCTGGGAGGGCTGCGGCGACAAATGCGGCTGCTGCGACGGCACCTGCACGCACGTGTGGAACTACGAGTCGGCCACGGCGTTCCTGTTCGGCGGCATTGCCCGCTCGATGCGGGACACGGAGTTCCGCCTGGCCATGCACGACAACGGGCTCATGAGCTTCCGCGTGCACCTGCCGCTGCCCTTCGCCAACGAGGCAAAGACCGCGGCCGCGGACGGGCAGATGGGCTGCCTGATCAAGCTCTACCGCGACTGGCAGCTCTCCGGGGACGAGGCCATGCTCCAGAAGCTCTGGCCCGGCGCCCGCAAGGCGCTGGAGTTCTGCTGGCTGCCGGGCGGCTGGGACGGCGACCAGGACGGCGTCATGGAAGGCTGCCAGCACAACACGATGGACGTCGAATACTTCGGCCCCAACGGCCAGATGTGCACCTGGTACCTCGGCGCGCTGCGCGCCGGAGAGGAGATGGCCCGCCACGTGGGGGACGACGCCTTCGCCGACCTCTGCCGCTCGCTCTTCGAGCGCGGGCGCGCCTGGGTCGACGCGAACCTGTTCAACGGTGAGTACTACGAGCACCAGGTGTGGCCGATGAAGCCCGACGCGATCGTCGAAGGCTGCCGCATCGGCATCGGCGCGAAGGATCCCTCCAACCCGGAGTGGCAGCTCGGAAAGGCCTGCCTGGTGGACCAACTCGTCGGCCAATACCTCGCGCACACCGCCGGGCTCGGCCACCTGCTGAACCCTCAGCACGTCCGCACCACGCTGCGGAGCATCATGAAGCACAACTTCCGCCAGCTCTACGGGCACTTCAACAACATGCGCACCTTCGCCCTGAACGAGGAGCGGGCCCTGCTGATGGCCACCTACCCGCGCGGCGAGCGGCCGAAGATGCCGTTCCCGTACTTCACGGAGGTGATGACCGGCTTCGAATACTCCGCCGCGGTGGGCATGCTGTACGAGGGCCTGACGGCCGACGGCCTCAAGGTCATCGGCGCCATCCGGGATCGGTACGACGGCCGCAAGCGCAGCCCGTGGAACGAGGCCGAGTGCGGCCACCACTACGGGCGGGCGATGGCCTCCTGGGGCGCCGTCCTGGCCACCACCGGCTTCCGCTACTCCGCCGTGGACGGCCGCATGACGTTCGCGCCCCGCAATGGCACCTGGTTCTGGTCGAACGGCTCGGCCTGGGGCTCCTGCCGACTGAAAGCGGCGGGAAAGAAGACGGCGGTGGAGCTGATGGTCGGCGCGGGATCGCTGAAGCTGCGACGGTTCTCGTTGACGGACAAGGGTGAGCAGGTGTTCACTTCCGCCCGGGTCATTGCGGCGGGCAGGAGCCTGCGGTTCACGGTGCAAGAGGTCGAAAGGAAGAAGAAGTCATGATCAAGGTCGGAATGATCGGATGCGGCGGGATGGGCAACGCGCACGGGCCGGTGCTGGCGCGGCTGCCCAACGTGAAGGTCGTCGGAACGTGCGACCTGATTCCCGAGAAGGCCAAGGCGCTGGCCGACAAGATCGGCGTGACGCGGCACTGCACGGATTTCCGGGACCTGCTGCCCGACGTGGACGCGGTGTGGGTCTGCACGGAGCCGTTCAACCGCCTGGACATCGTCACCACCGCCGCCAAGGCCGGCAAGCACATCTTCACCGAGAAGCCGATCAGCAACACACTGGCCGAGGCGGACATCATGATCGCCGCAGCGCGCAAGGCGAAGGTGAAGTACATGCTGGGCTACTGCCTGCGTTTCTGGCCCATGCCCTTCGGCGTCCTGCACGACACGCTGGCCGGCGGGGAACTGGGCGACCTGGTGAGCTGCTGGAGCCGCCGGATCATGCCGTGGAACCCGAGCCACCTGTGGTACGGGCACCAGGAGAAGAGCGGCGGCGTGATGCTGGACTTCGGAAGCCATGACGTGGACTGGCTGCGCTGGCTCGGAGGCGACGTGAAGACGGTCTATGGCCGCACGTTCAAGGTCCGCGAGTCGATGAACGCCGACGAGCACGGCACCGCCCTGTTCGAGTTCAAGAGCGGCGCGGTCGCGACGATCGAGAACAGCTGGTTCTCTCACATGCTGGAGATGACGGCCGGCATCGTGGGCACCCAGGGCTCCATGTTTTACGGAAGCGACGGCAAGGTCCGCCGGCGCATCGGCGACGGGCAGGAGCAGGTCGTGGAGGGCGAGTCGGTCAACGCCGTCGACCCCAACGGCACCGTCGGCAAGAAGGACGAAGACGGCAAGATCCTCAAGGTCAAGGCCGAGTCCGAGATGATCCAGGAGCACTTCTTCCGCTGCATCGAGCAGGACATCGAGCCGCTCACCAGCGCGGAAGAGGGCCGCAAGACACTGCTGACGGTCATGGCGCTGTGGGAATCGTCCAAGACCGGAAAAGCGGTCAAGGTCGATAGCATGGCGCGGGCGTCCCGCCGACGGGCGTAAGCGGGGACGCTGACAGGATTGAGAGGATTCCCGGGATGGGTGGGCGCCGGTTGGAACCGGCGTCCTGCCCCACCCCCCTGCAATCCGGTCTGCCGCCCGCCTACGGCACCTGCGCCTGCACGGTGCGGGTCTCGCCGTTCACGACGACGGTGACCGCGCGCGGCTGGCTGGACGTGATGCGGTAGTCCGTCACCTTCCCGCCCTTCCACTGCAGATCCACGCCAAAGTTGCCGCGTGCACGCAGACCGCTCGCGGAGCCGCTCGCCCAGCTCTTCGGCAGGGCCGGGAGCAGGCGGATGATGGGCTGGCCGTCCGCCGTGAGCTCGTGGCTCTGGACCAGCATCTCCGCCACGGCCGCGCAGCCGCCGAAGTTGCCGTCGATCTGGAAAGGCGCGTGCAGGCAGAACAGGTTCGCCGCGCCGCGGCCGATGAGCATCGACAGCAGCTTCTCGGCATGATCGCCATCCTGCATGCGGGCCCAGAAGAGAGCCTTCCATGCCATGGACCACCCTGTGGACGCATCGCCACGGCGCTCGAGCGACAGATGGGCGCCCTTGTACAGGTCGGGCGTCTGGGGGCTGATCTCCGTCCCGGGGTAGAGGCCCCACAGGTGCGAACTGTGACGGTGGTCAATCTCCACCTCTTCGAAATCCTCATCCCACTCCATGATCCGGCCGGCCTTGTTGACCCGGGTCGGCAGCAGCCTCGACCGCGTGACGTCCAGGCTCTTCGCGAACGCCTCATCCACGCCCAGAATGCGGGCGGCTTCGGCCGTCCTGGCCAGCAGGTCGCGGATGATCTGCAGGTCGAAGGTCGCGCCCACGCACAGGTACGTTGTCTGGCTCGTGCCGTCCTTGTCCGTATACCGGTACGCATTCTCCGGAGAGTTGGACGGGGCGGTCACGAGGAAGTGCGTGCGGGGATCCTCCACCAGCACGGCCTGGCAGAATTCGCTCGCCCCGCGCATGATCGGGTAGTACCGGGCCAGGAACTCCTTGTCCAACGTGAAGTCGTAGTGCATCGCGATGTGCTGGACCAGCCACGCGCCGCACGTCGGCCCCACGCAGGCGGGCAGGTAGCTGGGCGACGTGTCGTACCACGGGTTCTGCGTATGGTTGGCCATCCACCCGGGAGCGTTGTAGTAGGCCTTGGCCGTCTTCTCGCCTTCCCGGGCCGTGCCCTCGATGAACCGCATCAGCGGCAGGTGGCAATCCGAAAGGTTCGCGGTCTCCGTCGGCCAGTAGTTCATCTGCAGGTTGATGTTGCTGTGGAAGTCGCCGCGCCACGGCGTGTCGTATTCCTCCGCCCAGATGCCCTGCAGGTTCGAAGGCAGCTGCGAGTCCGGCCGCGACCCGGACACCACCAGATGCCGGCCGAACTGGAAGTAGAGCGCCGCCAGCGAAGGATCGGGCGTCGACTCGGCCTGCCGGACACGCTCCGCCGTGGGCAGGCGGGAGTTCGGCCCCTCCGGCAGCGAGAGGCGGCAGCGGTTCATGAGCGACGCGTGGTCGGCCGACGCCTCTTTCCGGATGGCCTCGAAGGATTTCGCCAGCGCCCGGGCCAGACGCTCCCGCACCCGACTGGCGTAGCCCTTGTCGTACAGGTCTGTGCCGGCCGAAACGATCAGCGTCACTTCGTCCGCGCCCTCGATAGTGAGGCCCGATTCCGTGGCCGTGATCGAGCCGCCGCGGGTCGTCGCGCCCAGGATGGCGAGATATCGCACCCCGTCGCCCTTCTCCCCGTGCGGCTTGTTGAACGGAAGCTGGCCCTGCATCGTGTGGGTGCGGCCCTCCACGCCCGTTGCCGCGCATTCCTTGCGGGAGAGAGCTGCGGTGAACGAGAGCGCGCCCCGCTTGTCGGCCTTGAGGTGCAGCGCGATCACTTCGTCCGGCTTGGAGACCACCATGTCCCGGGTGAAGCGCACACCGCCTTGCGTGTATTCCGTATGGGCCACGCCGGACATCAGGTTGAAGTCGCGACGGTAGCCGGCGCACTCCGCGTTGCCGGCCGCGCCCTTGGCGGACGAACGGAACTGGAGGGTCAGATCGCCCAGGGTCTGGTAGCAGCCAAACTGATCCCGGTCCATCCAGCCGCTGACCCCTTCCGGGTAGCCGAAGTTCTTCTCGATCACCGCCTGGGCGGCGCGAATGTTTCCGTCGAAGAGGTCCTTGCGCACGTCCGGCAGGCAGCGATAGGCCGCGTAGTTGTTGCCGTCATAGGAGCCGCCCGTCCAGACGGACGACTCGTTGAGGACGATGCGCTCCGTCTCGGTCCCGCCGAGGTCCATCGCGCCGAGGCGCCCGTTGCCCAGCACGCAGGCTTCATGGAACGAAGCCGCCGGCTGCACAAACCATACGCTCATCGGCTCGGACGGGGCTGTCACGGTTACTTCTGTCGGTGGCGTCATCATTAAGTGTTCCTTCGCTTGGGTGGCGCTTGTCTACAGCCTCACACCCACACGGTCAATGCGAAACGCGCGTCAGCACCGCGGCCCGGAGATCGCCCTCGTCCTCGAAAGAGCGGATCGAGGACGACGACGAAGGACGAGAACGATGGGGACGTCGGTACTGGAGCACCATAGGGCTGGGAGGCCATTAGCGGTTTAGGCTGCAGGCTATCAGGCGAGACAGACAGAACTCGGTCTTCTGACGTCGCGCTTGCGACAGTCGCATCTTGCGATCCTTGCCTCCAGTCACAAGAACCACTAACGTGCACCGGGCTGGGTGTTTGCGGAACGCGGTCGGTGTTTCCGTGGGTGCGGCGCCCTGTATTTGCGAAATTCAGCCGTCTAATGGCACCTGTTCGCCTGAAGGAAGAATATGGAAGCAGAAACACCACTCGTAAATCTATTGGGCGCAGCCGGCATCGGAATCATCGTCCTACACAAGTCCGGCGTCCGATATTCGAATCAGACGGGAGGATGCAGCTGCCTACATCCGGAGGTGGAAGGTATCTACGTCCCTCTGGTCGATGAACTGGTTAACCAAGAGAAGGAGCTTCAGGATTTCTTCACCGGGCCGAAGTGGCAGGGCTGGTGCTCTGTCAGAATCGACTCAGAGACCGCTGACTTTATTGACGCTGTCCTCCAGAAGTCACCATACACCTGCAATATCAGAGTTGATCGATCCCGCCTCGAAGCTTCGCACGAGGCCTGGGTCTACGTCACAATTCCGACAATCTCGAAGAGCCCAGACATGACCGAACTGGTCGGCTTTGGCGACGGAGTCGCCATACTAACTTGGAGCAACAGCGACTAGGCGGCCCGGTGACAGGTGATCTATCCGCACCTGTGCAACTACATGCCGGGCGCACACGTGGCCGCTCTCGGGCGGCGCGAAGCGACGTACCGAGCAGCGGCGTGTTCGCCGTGCTATTCGTAGTGCGTCCACATCCTGAGAATCTTGACGGTCTTGATGTCGTCCAGAATCTGGTATACGAGCCGATGTTGGATGTTGATCCGGCGGGAACAGGCGCCAGCCAGATCACCGACCAGTTTCTCGTAAGGTGGCGGTGCTTGGTACGGATTGCACCCGAGGAGGTCAAGAAGCCTCTGCGCCTGGGGCTTGAGCCCCGAGCGCGCCAGCTTCTTCGCGTCCCGCCTGGCGTGGGACGTGTAGACCACGGTCCAGTTCACCAGTCCAATTCCTTGGCGCACTTCTCGACGGGCGTCTTCAGCCCCCTCAGAATAGACTCCCTCATGCCAGGGACGCTGATCAGGTACAGCGTCTCTTGCACGGCGCGCCAGTCGTCCTCGGCAACGAGGACGGCAGAATGCCGCTTGCCGGCAATCTGGACTGGTTCGTGAGAGTCTGCAAGGTCGTCAAGCAGGCTGTACAACTGCTTTCGGGCCGCGGTGGCAGTCATGCTGGTCATTTCAATTCCTCCATTACGTACGTCATAGCGTACGCGCTGACTGCCGTGCCGTCAATCATTTCCTTGGCGAATCGAGTAGCCGTCCGAATCCTTAGCGAAGCCGGCGGCGTTGCCGCTGGCGGCTTCGCTAAGGAGAATTCCGATGAGGTTATCCGAGTCGAACTATCTGTGCCCGGTTCTTCATCGCCAATTCTTCATGAACGTTCTCGGATGAGATTCTCAGGGAGCCGCGCTTTGCGCGGATTCCTGAGTAACTGCTCCATCCGGTGGTTGGGAACCCTCTCGTTTCTTTTCCAGTTCAGTAAACTCTGGCTTGAGAATCTCGTGCTTGAAGGGATCAACTCCTTCGGGGATCAGGGTCAGCCCGAGATGTTGCGGGCATTTGAGAAACCGCTGATTTCCTTTCGGGCTTTTTGCGGGAAGAAACTCAACGTCAGCCAGCGTGTTTGTGCCAATTGCGAGCGTGAGTACGATACGTCCTCTGTGGGCCCTGCCTTGACCCGTGATCGGAATGCGTGGGTCGGACGTTCCCATGGGAAGGTTGTCCCGGAGAAGGTACCCCGTTCCGGAAAGACTCCTGCCGTCCTGCACAAAGGTGAACTGTCCGCCCCGGAAGAATTGCCACCTGCCAGAGACATCAACCGTAGGTTCACGGGAGCATCCGGCAAGAAGCAAGACGGCTACGATTGATGTTGTAGTGATCTTCACTTGTGTTCCCAGACCTTCACTTTCGGCGCGGAACGCGACGTAAAGTGCGAGGCGTTGTTCGCTTCGCCTTTCTTCATCAGTTGATATTCGCCAACACAGTCCTCAAGGCGAGGACAAAACAGCCGATTGTCAGTCCGACGCCCAGCATTCCGGCTGCAAACATTGCCTTGGCATTGAGTTGCAGGAGCTTGGGCGTGATCGTGACAAAGAGGGACATGCAGATCGTGGTGACAGTGGCCATGAAGTAGACCTTGTTGCGGGGCGGTATGCCAAATACCGTGCCAGCAATGTAGTCTCCGCCGATCCATGCTCCAATGATGATGACGGGCAGGAGTGCCGCGACGATCAGTATTTTCGCAAGTGTCTTCATCTGGAAGCGAACGTTGTTTAGCTGGAATTCCACCTTTTCCGGGTTGGCCAGCCATTTCTGCCGGAAAAACACCCGCAGCGTTTCTTTACTATGACGGGGAGGGTAACAGAGAAAGCGGCGGCGTCAAGCGGTGGGGGCGGCGCGGATCGGACTGGAGGAGAAGGAGATGCAGCGTGGGGGACGTGTGAAAACGGCGATGCGATACTCGTGGCGGCGGCTGATCGGTGGGGCGCGGCGATTCCGATACAGGCTACTGCGCCAGATCGTCTGAGGCCGCTGTCACCCCCGGCCGAGGCTGTCCGCGGCCATGTCGTGCACGCGGAATTCCGACCCGGTGGCGATGCGCTCAATGCGGCCGTCGCGAATCCAGCAGACGCGGTCGGATGACGACAGCACCTTCGTGTCGTGGGTGGCGCAGATCACCGTCACTCCCTTCTGTTTGTTCAGTTCCTGCAGCAGGCCGATGATCTCCCCGCCCGTGCGCGCGTCGAGGTTGCCGGTGGGTTCATCGGCCAGGAGAAGGCCGGGCTCGTTCGCCAGCGCCCGGGCGATGGCGCAGCGCTGCTGCTGCCCCCCGGACAGCTCAAACGGCTTGTGGTGCAGGCGGGCGCCCAACCCGACGCGCTCGAGAATCGCCACGGCGCGCTGGGCAGCCTCCGGCTTCGGCACCCCACGGAACGCCATCGGCAGCATCACGTTCTGCTGCGCGGACATCACCGGGATCAAGTTGTAGGTCTGGAAGATGTAGCCAATCTTGTTGCAGCGCACCCACGCCTGCTCCGCCTCATCCAGGTCAAACAGCGACTTCCCCTCGAACTGAATCCGCCCCTCGGTGGGCACATCCAGGGCACCGATCATGTTGAACAGCGTGCTCTTCCCCGACCCCGACGGCCCCATGATCGAGAGG
>CAZJBP010000069.1:0-18781 GCA_964544115.1 uncultured Victivallales bacterium
AGATGATCTTCACCGTGCCCCGCGATCTGGCCGATCGGCTGAAGCGCATGGAAAAGGAAGCCAAGGGCCCAAGCGGTGGCAGAACAGGCCCGCGAGCCCGCCATTCCGCGCCGCCACGATCGACGGCATCATGAATACGATCGGAGCACGGGAGAACCGAGAGAATGACTGGCCAAGAGCGAGTAAAGGCGATCGTTGACGGGCGAACGGTCGACGGGTGTGCGTATTGGACCGGGAACCCCCACGGCGACTCGTGGCCGGCGTTGTTCAAGCATTTTGACTGCAGGACAGCCGAAGAGGTCTATCGCAAGTTGGGCGACGATGTGCGCTGGATTCCCGTCGGGTGTCAGCCGCGGATGCCGCGGGGCTATCTCGCCGAGTGCGACAGCGTCGCCCAGGTGGAGGATTTCTCCTGGCCGAACCCCGATGAGTTTGACCTCGCGCCGTGGCTGGCCGCGCTCAAGGGGGCGGAGGGCTACTACCGGCTCAGCGGCAACCTGTCCATGTTCTTCCACGACGACTGCTTCAACAGCTTCGGGGGGATGCAGCACTACTTCGTCAAGATGTACACGGACCCTGACGTAGTGCACGCCCTGATGCGGCATGTCAACGACTACTATCTGCGGCTCAACCGGCGGTTCTTCGAGGCGGCGGGCCCTGCGATGGAGGCCTACAAGGTCAGCCACGATTTCGGTACTCAGACGGCCGTCATGATGAGCACCTCCATGCTGGAGGAGTTTGTGTTTCCTTACCTCAAGGAGCAGTTCGACCTCGGGCACGAGTTTGGGTACGACGTCTTCATGCATTGCTGCGGCGCCATCCGGCCGATCCTGCCGCGCCTGATCGAGTTGGGCATGGACCTGCTGCACCCCATCCAGGCGCTGGCCGCGGGCATGGATGCCGAGTCGTTGAGGGAGTTTAAGGGCCAGGTGACCTTCGTGGGCGGGATCGACACGCAGCAGTTGTTGCGGTTCGCCACCCCGGACGACGTTGAGCGGGAGGTGCGACGAGTGGTCCGGGCGCTGGGGCCGTTGGTGGTCAGCCCCAGCCACGAGGCCCTCCTGCCCGATATCCCGCCTGAAAACGTGGCGGCAATGGCCAGAGCCGCGAAGGAGGCGTATCGTGGGGCGGGAAACGCCGCGGCGCTAACAGGAGTCGGCGCTCACCAACGCCGGTCGAACAAGCCGGATGCAGGCGGCTCGCACTAGCTCGCGCCTGATCCGCCGCGCATCGGGTGACACATGATGAGAATAGCAGGACGTATCATCGTCGTTTCGCTCCTCGCGGCAACCTCCTGCACCACGCCGACACGATTCGGCAAGATGTCGGATGCAGAACTGACTGAACGTCAAGATCTCCTCCTGACTCAACTTCTCGCAGCGGAGAACTGGAATCTACCCGGACATTTCAAGGAAGCGGACCTGAGCGATCCGCAGCACCGCAGATGGCAAAAGGAGCTGTATCTCAAGAGGACCACAATGGAGTGGGAACTGGGAGAGGTGACAGAGGAGCTGAGAAAGAGAGAATTGGCCAACAAGGCGGCCGGTATCGGCACTCATCGCGCCAATCCGTCGCCTTGACCGTTGGAACTTCAAGAGCGTAGACCACAAATGGAAACACCCAAGCAGATTATGATGGGCGCCGGGGCGATCTTGATCGCACTAGTGCTCGTCAGCCTTCTGGCGGATGTCCTGTTCCCGCTCTTGCTGCGCGGACCACACACCAAGTACTACACGGGACCGATCGGCATCGGCATCTTCCTTGTTGTCTGGTGGCTCGCTTACCTGGCCATCATCCGATACAGGAGCCGAAGGAAGAAGCTGAGCGGCAACACATGACAGGCAATCAGTTGGATGGCGCTGACGTTACGCCCTACACATCCGGCACCTTTCGGCAACGACTTCAGCGTTGGTGCAAGAAGGCGGGCGTCCCGGTCATGCCGCCCTGTGCTTTGCGCCACGTGTTCGGGACAAGACAGGCGAGCAACGGCACCAATCAGGCGATCCTGGCCCAGCTCATGGGACACTCGAACCTACAGACCACGGCGAGGTATGTCGTCAACTGCGATGCGGCTCATCTCAAGGCCATGGATGAGATGTCGAGGCGCATGATGCCCCTGGTCGAAAGGGCGAAACACGACCTCAGTCTTGTTAAAGTTGAAAGGCTTGCGAGCCTGGGAACGTGCTATCAAAGGGGGCTTGCCCGGGCGTAGTTCGCTGCGCGCTCGACCCGCGCCGCCCGGCTTCGTCTGCCCCGTCGGGGCCAACTACGCCGCGGCAGGCTTCGCCCTTCGCTGCGCTGCGGACGAAGCCTGGTGGGCGCTGCAGGATTCGAACCTGCGACCCCTTGGGTGTGATCCAAGTGCTCTAACCAACTGAGCTAAGCGCCCTTGCCGACGGGAGAACAGGGCCGTCCTCCCCGCAAATGAGTGAGCCGGACTATACGGAGTCCTCCCCGCGGCTGTCAACCTTCCCAAATCGCTTGATTCCGCCGCCCCTCACCCTATGATGCGGTTTTCGCTCTGGGGCCTGTGCGTGCCCGGGAAGGATGGTCATGAAGAAGGTTCTGATCCCCACCAAGCTGGATACGGTTGCCGCGAACCTGCTGCGGGAGAACGGGGCTTACACCGTCGTCCAGGATCACTCGAAGGACATCGCCGCACTCGCGGCGGAGCACCCCGACGCCTATGCCCTGATCGTGCGGAGCGAGAAGGTGACGCCGGCGGTCATGGACGCCATTCCCGCTCTCAGGGTCGTCATCCGCGCCGGGGCGGGTTTCGACAACATCGACACCAAGCACGCCCGCCGCAAGCGCATCGACGTGATGAACACCCCGGGCGCCAATGCCAACGGCGTGGCCGAGGAGGTGCTCGCCCTGATGCTGGCGGACGCCCGCCACCTCATCGCGGCCGATGCCTCGACCCGTGCGGGACAGTGGGAGAAGAACAAGTTCATGGGCCGCGAACTGGCCGGCAAGACCGTCGGCATCGTGGGCCTGGGCAATATCGGCCGCCTGGTCGCCCGCCGCCTCTCGGGGTTTGACTGCACGTTGCTGGGCTACGACCCCGTCATCTCCAGCGAGCGCGCCCGGGACGCCAACGTGCGGCTGACCGATCTGGAAACGCTCTTCTCTCAGTCGGACTACATCACGCTTCACATCCCCGAAAACGCCGAGACCCGGGGCATGGTCAACGCGAAGATCCTGTCCACGGTCAAGACCGGCGCGACGATCGTCAACTGCGCCCGCGCCGGCATCATCGACGAGGAGGCCCTCCGGGCGGAGCGGGCCCGGCGCTCGATCCACTTCCTCAACGATGTCTACCCCAAGGACGCGGAAGGCGCGAAGAGCGTGGCGGACATTGCCGACATCATGCTTCCGCACCTGGGCGCCAGCACGTTCGAGGCGAACGAGAATGCCGCCCGCCGCGCCGCCGAGGAACTGATCGATTTCGACGAGAAGGGCATCACCAGCTACGTGGTCAACCGCGACGTGCCCGAGGGCCTCGACCCGGCCTACGCCGAACTGGCCAACACGCTCGCCCGCCTCTGCCACTGCCTGGTCGGAAAGCGCAACAAGCCCAGGCTGCTGGAGACCAGCTTCTACGGGTCGCTCAAGCAGTTCTCCGACTGGCTGATCGTTCCGATCGTCGCCGGCATCTGGGAGGGGTTCGACCGGTCGAGGGACGCCAAGGCGGCGCTGACCTACCTCCAGGAGATGGGCATCGACTACGTGTGCCGCGATCCCGACGAGACCAAGGGCTTCAGCAACTCGATGACCGTCGACCTGACCAGCGAGGTGGACTCCGACAACCTGCGGAAGATCACCATCCGCGGCACGATCGCCGAAGGCGTGATGATGGTCTCCCGCATCAACGAGTTCAACAAGCTCTACTTCGAGCCCGTCGGCCCCACGGTGTTCTTCCTCTATGAAGACCGGCCCGGCGTGATCGGGACCATCGGCGGCAAGCTGGCCGCAGCGGACGTCAACATCGAGGACATGCGCAACCCCCACGACAGCCAGACCAATCGCTCGCTGGCGATCCTGAAGGTCAACAAGCCGGTCTCGCAAGAGGTGATCGACGACATCCAGCAGAGCGTCAACGCCCTCGCGGCGTTCAGCATCAAGCTGTAGGCGCTCAGTCCAGGTCGCCGTCGGGGAAGATCATCGCCGCGCTGAACTCCATCTGGAAGTCCGGGCGCAGCGAGAGGTCAACGTGCCGCGTTTCGCGGACAACCCGCTCCGCGTACACCGCCTGCTCCGCAGACAGCAGCGCCCGCTTGGCGCCGAACGAGGCGGTGTTCCCGACGAACCGGATCCGCTCGTGCGGGATCTGCGGCAGCATGCCGATGCGGCGGGCGTTGCGGCGGCGGATGAAGTTGCCGAAGGCGCCGGCCAGAAGCACTTCGCCCAGGTCGTCGGCCGAGAGCCCTTCGACCTGCAGCAGGATCTGGATGCCGGCGCGGATGGCCCCGTTGGCCAGCTGCAGCTCGCGGATGTCGCGCTGGTAGAGGCACAGCGGCCGCCCGCTCGCCGAGGACTCGCCGTCGGCCAGTACGAAGGCGTTGTCGCCGTCGACGGCGATCACGCGGCGGCGCACGGCATCCGGCAGACCGGCCGGCAGTTCGTCGGGGTCGAGGATGCGGCCGGTCTCGTCCAGCACGCCGCAGCGCAGCAGGTACGCCGCCGCATCCACCAGGCCGGTGCCACAGAGGCCGGCCGCCGGCGCGTCGCCGATCACGTTGATCTGCACGTCCCCGTCGATCACGACCTTCTCGATCGCCCCGCGCGTGGCGCGCATCCCGTTTGCGATGCGCGCTCCCTCGAACGCCGGGCCGGCGGCCACGGACGTGGCGATCAGGCGGCCCTGGTTGGCGAGCACGATTTCGCCGTTGGTGCCGACGTCGACCAGCAGGGCCGGCCGCTCCTTGCGATCCAGCTGCGTGGCGATGATGCCGGCCACGGTGTCGCCGCCGACGAACCCGCCGATCTGCGGGAAGACGAGGATCTCGGCATGCGGGCAGGCGCTGAGGCCGAACTCGCGCGCGTCGGCGCGAACGGCGTCCCGGAAGGCCGGCACGAACGGCAGCTCGCCCAGAGCCCGGGGATCGATGCCGCAGAGGATCTGCTGCATGGTCGTGTTGCCGGCGAAGACGGCCATGGCCACCTCCTCGGCCCCGACCCCGGCGCGCGATGCCGCGTCGCGCGCCAGCTCGTTGACCGCGTCCAGAATGGCGGCATTCAGGCGGGCCAGCCCGTCGCGCTCATCGCGGCAGCGCTTGATCCGCGTCACCACGTCATCCCCGAAGGAGGTCTGCGGATTGACCCGGCTGGAGACGGCCAGATCGCGGCCGGTGTGCAGGTCCACCAGGGTCGCCACCAGCGTGGTCGTCCCGATGTCGTAGGCCAGCCCGAAGAGCCGCGCACGGGTGTCGCCGCCCTCGAGGCGGAGCACGCGGCGGCCGGCCAGGGTGGCCGTGACGGTGAAACCCGAGGACCGCAGCAGGGCCGGCGCCGCGCGCAATTGCGACAGCGGCAGGGCGTCGCAGTCCAGCGTATCGCGCAGCCGTTCGCCGTCGGACCGCTCGTCGTCCCGGTCCGGCGGCGGCACCTGCACGCACCGCTTGCACACGCTGGGGCTGACCTCGACCTGCTCGCCGGCATGGCTCTCGAGGATCTTGTGCCCCGACTGGAAGAGGGAGGTCTCCGGGACCTCGACCGTCAGCGGCGACATCACCCGGCACTGGCAGGCCAGCCGGAACCCCTGCTGGACCTCCGCCGCGCTCAGGCCGTGATCCCCGTTGGCGCAGGCGCCGCACTGGCCGTCCATCACCTTCACCAGGCACTTTCCGCACTTGCCCACGGCGCCGCACGGGGTCTCGATCACGTAGCCCGCCCGCGCCGCGGCTTCAAGCAGGATGGTGCCGGGCAGCACGTGGACGCTGCGGCCGGAAGGCTGGAATATGACTTTGATCTCCGTGCTCATGCCACCTCGTTGGGAACCCCGTTCCCGCTGTAGACCGTTAGCGCTTCCATCCCGTTCAATACCGGACACCCGCAGCGGCGCAGGCGCTCGACCGACTGGTGCCCGCCCGCCAGCAGGACGGCGCGGCAGCCCAGCGCCTGCGCCACCTCGTAATCGTGCAGCGTATCGCCCACCAGCAGCACGGCAGCGGGGTCCACCCCGGCGGTGCGCAGCATGCGGCGGCCGAGCTCGACCTTGGATTCGGCATACAGGTCGCCCAGCCCGAAGATATGGTCGAAGAAGCCGTCCACGCCGCGCTCGCCCACCATCCGCCGCAGGATCCCGAGCTCGCAGGCGGACAGGATCGACATGGGCACGCCCGCGGCGCGCAGGCCGTCCAGCGCGGCCTGAGCTCCGGCGCGCAGGGCGGAGGGCCGGGCGGTCTCCTCGTAGTCGTCGTGGAACTCGCGCGCCATGCGGGCCCAGTCCTCCGATGCGAGGTCAAACCCGAGCTGCACGTAGTACCCCTGGACCGGGAAGCCGAAGATGTCGCGGTAGCGGGCCAGGTCGGTGCGCGGCAGGCCGCGCCGGTCCAGCATGCGGTTGATCGCATCGACACACGCCTGGACGTCGTCCAGCAGGGTGCCGTTCCAATCCCAGATCACGTGCTGAACCCTGTGCGGGACGGCACGCGCGTCTTCGTCTTCGTTCCTCATGCGGGGGCGTATTGTGAGGCAAGCGTCCGAAGCGGCTCAATGCGAAAATGCCGGCTCGGAGGGGTGGGGATTTTCCGTGCGATCATCCTCGTCGTCGTCCTCAGTGAGCGAAGCGAACGGTCCTCGTCCTCGCACTGGGCCACCGAAGGGTTCGAGGACGAGGACGACGACGAGGACGATTCAACGTGAGCGGAAAGACCAGGCCAGGGGCAAGACGGGCCTAGTCGATCACATAGCGGGACAGGTCATCGGGGTTGTCGACGCGGATCAGGCGGTCGCGGGCAGACATGCCGGCGCGCTCGGTCGACTCGGGGTCGCCCGTGACCAGCGGGTGCCACATCGGCAGCCCCTTGCCCTCCCACAGGCGCCGGTACGCGCAGCTCGCCGGCAGCCAGTGCACCGCCTTTCCCATGTTGTCCGCCGTCAGCCGGATGCAGTCGGGGACGAGGCGTCGGCGGTGGCGGTAGTCGCTGCACTGGCAGCTCACCACGTCCAGCAGGCGGCAGGCGACGTTGGTCATGTACACCTGGCCCGTATGCTCGTCCTCCAGCTTGTGGACGCAGCACATCCCGCAGCGGTCGCAGAGCGCTTCCCACTCGCGCCGCGACAGCGAGGCCAGCGGCTTGCGCCGCCAGAACCGCTTATCGCCTGCGCGCGAGACGGGCTTGCGCTTCTGATCTTCGCCATCGGGTTTATTCTTCACGGCGGAGCGAGGCTAACCCCATCCGCCGACGGGTCACAACCCAAATTGCAGCGAGAATCCCTATTGCCGTCCCTTTGTCGAAACGCTAGCTTTACACGTTCTAGCGCCTGTTTGGCCCCGCTGGGCCTTTGGAGTGTGATAACGACAGGGAGCCGCGTCACCATGTGTACACCCGCACGCCATCGCCTCCTCCGCCCGGGAGTCCTCCCGCTCTCGCTGATGCTGGGCCTCCTGGGCCTGGGCGCTCACCCGGCCGGCGCAGCGGACGGGAAGCCCGCCCTCCTGCCTACGCCGAAGTCCATCGAGATGGGACAGGGAGCGCTGCCGCTGACGGAGCAGAGCCGCGTCGTGGCCGCGGACAAGGCCCTCGAGCCGCTGGCCGCCATCCTGGCCCGCGAGATCTGGATCGTCACCGGCCTCAAGATGAAGACCGCCCGGGGAGAGGGCAAGCCGGGCGACATCGTCCTCCGGATCAACCCCGCGCTGCGCGCTGACACGGAGATCCTGGCCGTCCAGAACCAGAAGATCGGCAAGACGCGCGACTTCGCCCACGCCATCGCCGTGACCGACCGGGCCGTGGTGGAGGGCTGGGACTACCGCGCGGTCTGCGAGGGCACCGCGACGATTCTCCAGGCCCTGGTCGCGAAGGACGGAGCGGTTTCGCTGCCGCAGATGACCATCAAGGACTGGCCGCACGCGGACTACCTGGCCGCCATGGTCGACTGCGGGCGGCAGGAAATCCCGATCTACGTCATCAAGAAAGTGGTCGAATCGTGCCGCTACTACAAGATCCGCTACTGCCACCTGCACCTGTGCGATGACCACGGCTACACCTTCCCGCTGAAGAACCGCCCGAACATGGGCAAGCACAACCGCGGCCACTGCGAGGGGGATGCCCCCCGCGTGTACGATATCGAGGCGCTCAGGGAACTGGTCGCCTTCGCCGACGCCCGCGGCGTGACCCTCGTGCCGGAGCTCGAGACGCCGGGGCACAGCGACGCCATCCGCCTCGACCTGCCGGATGAGCTGGACCGGCCCAAGGAGGAGGGCGGCGGCGCGCGCCTGGGCATGATGAATATCGCCGACGACAAGATCTACCCCGTGCTGGAGGAGGTCGTCGGCGAAGTGTGCGACGTCTTCAAGAGCTCGCCCTACTTCCACATCGGCTGCGACGAGGTCAACTCCGCGAACCTCATGGCCCAGCCGTGGGTCGGCCCGTTCCTCGAAAAGAACAAGATCAACGGGTACGACGGCCTCATCCAGCGGCACATCCGGAAGATGAACGACATCGTCAAGAAGCGCGGCAAGCGGACGATCATCTGGTCCGGCCCGCCTCTCGCCGACGACCTGAAGGACGAGATTGTGGTCATGACCTGGTACGCGGACGGGGGCTCCGCCGAGGCCTTCGCCAAGGGATTCGCCACGATCACCACGCCCTGGACCATGAGCGTGCCGTTCAACGAGTGGAGCCTCTACGAGTGCAATGGCACGATCCTGGACCGGAACAAGAACCGGGTCCTCGGATCGAACCTGCCGATGTGGGAAATGAGCGCCCAGTGCCTGCCGGCCGGCGCCGGCGGCGCGCGCCAGGAGCGCACGTGGGGGCCCGACACCCCGATCACAGAACCCGAATTCGGCGAACGGCAGAAGGCGCTGGGGGCACGGGCGGCGAAGATCCTGAACCCGGTGATGATCAAGGCCGAGGGCAATATCCTGAAGGAAGAAGGGTGGATGCGAACCCGCAAGGAATTCGCGGGCTCTCTGACCGTCACGCTGTCAACCGACAGCACCTTGGGCCGCATTCACTACACGCTGGACAACACTGAGCCCACGGCGAAGTCGCCCCTGTACGAGAAGCCGTTTCAGGTCGATCAGACGGTGCGGCTGCGCGCGGCGCTCTTCGACACGGACGGCGCCATGCTGGGGCATGTGTGCCTGGCCAAATACGTCCTCGTGCAACAGGACAACCTGACCACGGGCAAGCCGGTGACCTGCTCCGGCCCCAACCAGGGCGAGGACCGGGCCGAGAACGCCGTCGACGGATCCGTGAAGCTCGAGAAGTTCTGGGGCGCCACGCCGGCCCCGCAATGGCTCCAGATCGACCTCGAGGCTGTTCAGAAGATCGATCGTATCCATCTCTTCCCCTACTGGGATGGCGCGCGCTACTACCAGTACACGGTGGAACTCTCGACAGACGGCAAGGCGTGGACCCGCGTTGTCGATGCGTCCGCGAACACGCAGCCGGCGAGCTGGGACGGGGCGCAGCACCGGTTCAAGCCGACGGCGGGACGCTACCTGCGGGTCAACATGCTGAAGAACAGCGACAATCCGGCCGTGCACCTGGTGGAGGTGTGGGCTTACGCGGCCGCGGAGTGATCCGGCGGTGGGTGAAGACGATTCGATCGGACAGGGCACAGACAGCTGGAGGAGGATACTATGAGCAAGGGTTCATTGATGCAGGGCACGGCGGCGGCCGCATCGGCTGCCGTTCTGATTCTATCCGGATGGGCCGGTTCGGCGGCCGCGCAGCAGGCCGGATCGGCGCCGCTGGCGCGCGACGGGGAGTTCATCGAGGTCACGGACCAGAACACCCTTCGCCACCGTTACCACTCGAAGGACTTCGCGAAGGACATGGCCTTCTACCTGGAGCAGGCGAAGGAGCACGCCAAGGGGCGCACGCCCGGCAAGATGAAGATCCAGCAGGTCCTCATCCGCGAGATCGACATCATGGGCCCGGGCGGCAAGCAAGTGGGCACCTGCAAGATCCCCGAGAACTTCATTACCGAGAGCGCGGAATATGAAAAGACCTTTGCCGATCTCATCTTCGCCATGTCCGACGGATCCGTGACGGTTGAATGGCTCCCGACCCAGATCATCGACAAGGCGCCATATGACAACCAGGGCGACCTGGGCGGCAACTGGTGGCTGGACCCCAAGCGGCTCGAGGGACAGCTCGACTTCCTAAAGGACATCAAGGAGGGGGACATGGATTTCATGTTCTTCTACCTTCATGCGGCCTCGAGAGCGGATAACACCAACTCCCTCGTCTGGCCGGAGTTCGGCGGCATGGCCTGGGGCGGCGTTGAGATCAAGGGCGCGCGCCTGCTCACCCTCAACGACCACGAGCTCGCGCGCAGCGTCCACGAGCTGGGGCATCACATCTTCGACACCACCATCCAGGAAACCGAGGGCATGACGGTCACCCGCCCGCACGGGCTGATCGATGCCGGCTACGCTTGGAACGCCCTGGATTGGGGTGGCGGCACGGTGGGCACGCTGAACCTCGGGCCCTGCATGGCCTACTACCGCGACTGCTACCGGTTCTACAACCCGCGCGACATGTGGGAGCGGTGGCGCCTGCGCCCCGCGCACAACATCGCCCACGAGCCCTTCTCCGGCAAGGCTTACGCCTGGGCCGACGTGAAGCACGACTACTGGTTCAAACTGCCGCAGCTCCACACCGCCGAACTGCAGGCCCTGACCGGGCTCCAGAATGTGCAGACGTTTGCCCCTGACGCCGCCCTGGTCTTTGCGTCCGGACAGGCCGACGACCCGTTCTATGGCGGCGCGACGCCGCTGGTAACGGGCGTGGCGAACGCCGACAACCGCCTGAACGCCACGCTCAGCCTCAGCAACGAGTCGTGCGCCTACCTGAAGACGTCCACGGGCCAGTGGCTCTTCGTGAAGCCCCAGGTGGCGGATTTCTTCGTCGACCTCCTCAAGCTTCGCAACGGCAAGGGCGACCCGCTGCCGGTCTACGGGTACGTGCTGGAGGGCTTCAAGGCCGCGGTGGCGATGCGCCTGCCCGACGACTTCCCTGGCGCCCCGGACGAGATCGGCCTGTTCCGCCCGTTGCCGATCACGGCCACGGCCGAAGGCCTGGTGGCCCCCGACGACTACCGCTTCACGAAGACCGCCTCCGTCAAGCTGGCCACCAGCCTGAAGGGCGCCACCCTCCGCTACACGCTCGACGAGAGCGAGCCGACCGAGGCCTCACCCGCGGCCGACGGCCCCATCGCGCTCTCGGACACCACGACGATCAAGGCCCGGCTGTTCGGGGCGGATGTGCCCCAGGGGCAGGCCACCTGGCGGAAGACCTACGAGTACCGGCCCTTCTCGGCCAAGGTCGAAGGGCTCACGGGAGGCGCCGGCACGTGGTTCACCAAGAAAGCCACCATCCGCTTCAAGATGGAGCCGGGCGCGGGCACGGTTCGCTACACGGTCAACGGGCAGGCCCCGGACGCCTCGTCTCCGGCCTTCGCGGAGCCCATCGTCGCGAAGGAAACCACCACGCTCATGGCCCGGTACTTTGATGCGGACAACAAGCCGCACGGGTACATCTGGGCGGCCCGCTTTGACGAGAACAACCTCGCCATGGGCAAGCCCGTCACCAGCTCCGCCGGGGTGAACCCCAACGAGAAGCCTGAGTTCGCCGTCGACGGCTACGTGGACGGGGCCAAGTACTGGGGGACCATCCCGGCGCCCCAGTGGCTGCAGGTGGACCTCGAAAAGGACTACACCATCGACCGCATCCACATGTTCCCCTACTGGGACGGCAGCCGCTACTACCAGTATGCCATCGACGCGTCGACCGACGGGAAGACCTGGACCCGCGTCGTCGACGCCAGCGCGAACACGGAGGTCGAAACGGACCGGGGCCGGCTGCACACGTTTGCCCCCGCCAAGGCCCGCTACGTGAAGCTGACCATGCTGAAGAACAGCGATAACCCGGCCATCCACGTGGTGGAGATGCAGGTGTTTGAAGCTCGCGACTGATGAGTGGCTCGATCGGAGGAGACTCGATATGAAACTGGGATTGATGCCGGGCACGCCGGCGGCGGAAATGCGGGAACTGGGTTTCGATGCGGTACAGATGTTCTACGGATGGAACCGGCAGGATGACGCCGGCGACCCCACCGCCGAGGCGATCGCCGGCGAGCTGCTGCCGGGGCGGCTGGCCCTCGCGGCGATGACGGTGCACATCGACCTGGTCGGCCCGCAGGGCGCGATCCAGCCCGACGTGGACCGGGCCGTACGTCTCGTGGGCCGGACCGCGGCGCTCAAGCCCCTCTGCGGCGACAACGAGAAGCCGGTCCTGGTCTGGCATCCGTCGGGCTATCCGGACGTGCCGGGAGTCGATGATGGCGCCGTGTTCAAGGGGCTGTGCTCGGCCATGCGACAGATCTGTGCCGCGGCGGAGCGACAGAACGTCCACGTGGCCGTCGAGATGACCCGCGCCGGCAGCGTCGGCAGCGCGGAAAGCTTCCTGCGCATCAAGGACCAGGTGGCCTCGCCGGCCCTGCGGGTGTGCCTGGACGCGGCCAACATCGTGCCCGACCGCACCCCGCTCGAGCGCTGCGTGCGCATGCTGGCGCCGGACATCGTGCTCGCCCATGGAAAGGACTCGCACTTCAACCCGAACGGGGACGTGGCCGGCTACGGGCCCACCGGCTCGGGCAAACTGGACTACGCCACGTACCTGCGCTGCCTGCGCGACTACTGCAAGGTGCCGTACTTCATCCTCGAGTATTACCAGACGCGTGAGGACATGCTGCGCGCCCGGGATATTGTTCTGAAGCACATGTGACGCCGCCCGCCCCGCGGCCCCAGGAGATCCTTTCGCCCATGAACGCTGAGAAACGCACCGCCGGCATGATCATGAGGACGCCGGCCACGCGCTGGCAGGACGGCTCGCCCACCGGCAACGGATCCATTGGCGCGATGATGTACGGCCAGTTGAACCAGGACATCATCCTGCTCAACCACGAGGCCCTGTTCTTTCCGCGCGAGCGCGTCCCGCTGGCGGACGTCTCCGACCTGCTGCCCAAGGTGCGGGAGATGCTCGAGCAGGGCATCTACGAGCCGGCCGAGCACATCATGACGGGCGCCCACAAGCAGCGCGCGAAGGAGCCCGACGGGGCATACTGCGACTTCACGGATCCCTACCAGCCCTTCTGTGAGCTGCGCCTGGGGACGGCGGTCAACGGAACGTTCCGCCACTACCGCCGCGGCGTGGACTTCGAGACCAGCCGCACCTGGGTGCGGTGGGAGGATGACTCGGGGCCCATGCTTCGGGAGCTCTTTGTGTCCAAGCCGACCGGCACGGTCTATCTCCGCGTGCGCGGCGAGCGCAAGGACGTGCGCCTCAATTACCTGTTCTCCCTGTCCCGCGATGCCGTCACGCCCGGGGACGACTGGGACTGGGTGGGACCCTACCGGGGGGTGAAGAAAGCGGTGTGCGAGCAGCGGGCGGAGGAGGGCGGGTGGATCGTGTTCACCGGCCGCTTCCCCAATGCCTACGCCTTCGGCGCGGTGGCCCGGGTCAGCGCCGTCGGCGGCAAGATCGGTTGCGAGGGCCAAACGGCCGCCGTGACGGGCGCGCGAGAAATCTTCGTGCGCGTGAAGCTCTTCGTCAACGAGGACCCGGCCGTGGCCATTCCCCGGCTGCGAGCCGAACTCAAGGCGGAGACCGCCGGCTTCGACAAGGCCCTGGCGGCGCATGCGAAGATTCACGGCGAGCTGTTCCGGCGGATGCGCCTCGACATCGGCGGCGGCCCCCGGCCGTCGAACGATGAGATGCTGCTGGCCGCGTACGACGGCGACGTGTCGAACGCGATCATCCAGACGATGTTCGAGTACGGCCGCTACCTCCTGATCTGCTCCAGCCAGCCCGGAGGGCTGCCGGCGAACCTGCAGGGCGTCTGGAACGGCGATCTCGCACCCGCCTGGAACTCGGATTACCACAACGACGAAAACCTGCAGATGAACTACTGGGAGGCGCTGCCCGGCAACATGGCGGAGACGGCGCTGCCGTTTTTCGACTACTTCGAGCGCTACCTCGACGACTTCCGCGAGAACGCGCGCAAGCTGTTTGGGACGAAGGGCATTTACGTGCCCCTCTCGCAGAGCCTCAGCGGGCTGGCGTATCCCTGCATCTGGATCAACTGGGTGTCCGCCGCCGGATGGCTCGGGCAGCTCTTCTACGACTACTACCTCTATACGGGCGACGAGAAGTTCCTGGCCCGCCGCGCAGTGCCGTGGCTCAAGGAGATCGCGCTCTTTTACGAGGGCTATCTCCACAAGGGCCCGTTCGGAAAGCTCTACTTCTCGCCGTCGATCTCGCCCGAGAATTGGCCCCCGGGCGAGGGCATGCGGATGCTGACCACCAACGCAACGATGGATGCGGCCGTCTGCCGCGAAGTGCTGACCAACCTGTGCGACGCCTGCGAGCGGCTCGGAATCGAGCAGGAGGGCGTGGCCCGCTGGCGCGCCATCCTGCCGGAGCTCCCCGAGTACGAGATCAACGAGGACGGCGCCTTCCGGGAATGGCTCCATCCGGCGTTCAAGGAAGCCTACGGTCACCGCCACCAGTCGCACCTCTACCCGTTCTTCCCCGGTTTCGAGATCACCCAGGAGACCAACCCCCGCCTGTACGCGGCGAGCCGGGTGGCCATTGAGAAGCGCCTGCTGACCGGCCTGAACAGCCACACCGGCTGGTCGCTGGCCCATATGGCCAACGTCTTCGCCCGGGTGGGCGACCCGGACCGCGCCCTGGAGTGCCTGGATCTCCTCGTGCGCGCCTGCGCCGGAGCGAACCTGATGTTGAGCTGCCATGACCGCCGCGCCATGGGCCTGACCATCGGCGGGATCGGCGGCAGCGCGCCGTTCCAGATCGACGCCAGCCTCGGCTTCAGCGCCGCGGTGCTGGAGATGCTCGCGTTCAGCAAGCCCGGCCTGATCCGCCTGCTGCCGGCCGTGCCGAAGACGTGGCCGAGCGGCCGGGCCACCGGCATGCTGTGCCGCGGCGCCATCACGCTCGACCTGGAATGGGACGCGCCGAAGCGCCGCGTGATCGCGACGCTGACGAGCCGGACCGATCAGGACGTGCAGATCAAGCTGCCGCCGGGGTTCAAGTGCGCCAGAATCGGAGGGCCAAAGGGCCGCGTGGCGGAGCGTTCGCCACTCGGGCCGCGCTATATCTCGGTCGCCCTTCGCCGGAACAAACCCCTTCGACTGATCGCGGGGACGAAGTAGAGCGCCCGCGCACGCCGCAGGAGAGGAGCACGACGCCGTCACGATGAAAACCTTTCGCCTGAAGAAATGGGACCAGAACCCGATCCTCCACCCGCGCCCCGGAAGCTACTGGGAAGGCGGAGGCGTGCTCAACCCCGGGGCCTACTACGACAACGGGAAGGTCTCCCTCCTCTACCGCGCCTCGGGCACGAACCCGGATTGCGTGATCTACATCGGCCTGGCCGAGAGCCGCGACGGCTTTCACTTTGAGCGCGTGCAGGACGAGCCGGTCCTCGCGCCGTCCGCGGACGGTTTCGACGCGGGCTGCCTCGAGGATCCGCGGGTCGTGAAGATGGGCGACACCTACTACATGACCTACGCCGCCCGGGCCCATCCCCCGATGGCCCACTGGGCCGGCCGCAAGCGCCAGAACCTTCCGGCGCAGACCGGCACGTGGACCGAGAACTGGACGCGATCGGGCATCGCGCGGTCGAAGGACCTGCGCAACTGGGAGCGGCTGGGGCCCTGCACCGGCGACGACATCGACAACCGCGACGTCGTTCTGTTCCCCGAAAAGATCGGGGGTCAGTACGTCATGATGCACCGGCCCATCGACCGCACGGAGAAAACCTTCCCCGGCTTCCAGTACGCCGCGATCCGGCTGGCGTATTCCACCGACCTGAAGACATGGGCCGGCAATACGGTGCTCGCGCGCCCGGAGGAGCGCTGGGAAGGTGGCCCGCCGCCCCTCGGCTGGATCGGCGGCGGCACCCCCCCCATCCGCACCCCCGAGGGCTGGCTGACGATCTATCACGCCGTGGGCAACCCCGACGGCAAGGGCAACGCCTACCGCGCCAACGTGATGCTGCTCGACCTCGAAGATCCGTCTAAGATCATCTCCCGGCCGCCGGGCTTCATCCTCGAACCGGAAGCACCGTTCGAGCTGGAAGGCGCCGTGAACCGGGTCGTGTTCCCGTGCGGCGCGGTTGAACTCGGCGATGAGCTGTTTGTGTACTACGGCGCGGCCGACGCGCTCTGCTGCGTGGCCACGGCGAAGATGAAGGAGCTGATGGACTGGGTACTGTCCTTCGCGGTCACCGGACGGCATTAGTGCCTTAACCATCCGGATCGCTGATAAAAAACAAGATAATTACCACGGATAACACGGATAGCACTGATATGAAATGGGTTGCGCTTTGTCATGTTGGCTTCCCCATCCGTGCCATCAGTGTAATCCGTGGTTGATTTTGGGTTGTGGGCGCAACCCACTTTGGAAAGAGACGTCGTCCATGCCTACCGAGACCCTGACCTCCCGCGAGCGCTGGCTCGCCGTGTTGCGCCACGAGATTCCCGACCGCGTGCCGCTCGACTACTGGGGCACCGGCGAGGCCAGCCAGAAACTGATGAAGCACCTCGGCCTCGCCGATTGGGCGGCCGTGCGGAAGCGGCTGCACCTCGATTACGTGGTCGGCGTCGGCGGCCGGTATGTCGGCCCCGCGGCCAAGCCGGGCGAAGACATCTTCGGCTGCCGCCACCGGACCGCGGAGCACGACGGCGGCGCCTACTCGGAGTGCATCCACCACCCCCTGGCTGAGTTCAGCAGCGTCGACGAGATCGAAGCCGGCTACACCTGGCCCAGCCCGGACTCGTGGAGCTACGCCCATCTGCGCGACGAGGTGAAGGGCAAGGAGCACCTGCCCATCAGCGGCGGCGGCTCGGAGCCCTTCCTCATGTACACGCTCCTGCGGGGCATGGAGCAGGCGTTCATGGACCTGAGCCTCAACCCGGAGATCGTCCATTACTGCCTCGACAAGCTCTTCGGCCTGGCCTACGAGAACACGCGCCGGATCTACGAGCAGATCCCGGGGGTGCTGGTCTACAGCTACATCGCCGAGGACTTCGGGTCGCAGGAAGGGCTGCTGATGTCGCCCGCGCACATCCGCGAGTTCCTGCTGCCGCGGATGAAGCGCATGATCGATCTGGCGCACCAGGCCGGCGTGCACGTCTTCCACCATTCCGACGGCGCGGTGCGGGACATCCTGCCGGACATGATCGACACCGGCATCGACCTGCTGAACCCCATCCAATGGCGGTGCACGGGCATGGAGCGCGAGGGGCTCAAGCGCGACTTCGGCGCCCGCATCGCCTTCCACGGCGGCGTGGACAACCAGTACACGCTGCCGTTCGGCTCCGTGGACGAGGTGCGGCAGGAAGTCCTCGACAACATCCGCATCCTCGGCCAGGGCGGCGGCTACATCCTGGCGCCCTGCCACAACCTGCAGGTCGTCAGCCCGGCCGAGAACGTGGTAGCCATGTACGATGCCGCCTACGAGAACGGCTGGTACTGACCGGAGAGGGGCCGCTGGAATGGACATCCTGTCGAACGACGTTTACACGGCGGACACGCGGACCAACACGCCGCCCGCCATTACGTGGTCGGCCGAAAGCGTGGACACCTGGCGCGGGTATCGCCGGCACTTTCTCCGGGTCGAAGGCGTCTCCTGCTGGGTCGTGGAGCCGAAGCAGGCCCTGCCGGGGAATCCCTGGACGTGGTGCATGGAGTTTCCCGACGCGTTCACGGAGCGCACCGGCGTGCCGGAACTGCTGGCGAAGGGCTTCTACCACCTGCACATGTCGGTCGGAAACACCTTCGGGAGCCCGGACTCGCTGAAGCGCTTTGACGCCTTCTACGCAACGGTGACGCAGCACGGGCTGGCGCGGAAGGGCGCGCTGATCGGCATCAGCCGCGGCGCGCTGTACGCCTACAACTGGGCGGCGCGCAATCCCGACAAGGTCGCGTGCATCTATGCGGACGCCCCGGTGTGCGACTTCAAGAGCTGGCCCGCGGGCCGCGGCCAGGGCGTCGGAAGCGCGGGCGACTGGCAGGAGCTGATCCGCTGCTACGGCTTTGCGAATGAGGCCGAGGCGCTGGCGTATCCGAACAACCCCATCGACAGCCTCGCGCCGCTGGCCAAGGCCGGCATCCCCCTGTTCCACGTCGTGGGAGATGCCGACGATGTCGTGCCGGTGGCCGAGAACACGGCCATCATGGAGCAGCGCTACAAGGCGCTGGGCGGGCGCATCACGGTCATCCACAAGCCGGGCGTCGGACACCACCCTCACGGCCTGGACGATTCGACCCCGATCGTCGAGTTCATCTCCAAGAGCCGGTCGTTCTGATCAGCCCGACCTCTTGTGCGAGCCCGCTGCCGACGGGCGCATCTGCGTTTCGGTGCACGCCGGATGGGTGCACGCCTATCTCCACGCAACCCCAGGCGCGAAAGACTGCGGGAGGTAAGCCAAAACAAGCGGGTACGCACGCCCTTTACCGTCCCGCCCGCAGGGCCGGGGCGGTGGCGAACGTGGCGCGGATCGGGTTGCGGCGGT
>CAZJBP010000070.1:0-18729 GCA_964544115.1 uncultured Victivallales bacterium
CTTGCCGGCCACGCCGAAAACCGTAGTTCCCGCCCGGATGTTGCCGGTCACCAGCCCCGCGTCGCCTTCGACAAAGCCGGTGCCGTTGTAGAAGCCCTGCGGGATCGGCTGACGCACCGGACTGGGGGTAAACGCCGCCGCGGCGTGGTTCGGCATCGTGCCGGTAACTTCCAGCCCCTTCGCCCACGCCTTCTTGCCCGTCAGCACTTCCACGGCCGCCGCATCGCCCGAAGCCGTGTCCACGACCTCCGTCTTGCCGGCCACGCCGAAAACCGTAGTTCCCGCCCGGATGTTGCCGGTCACCAGCGCCGCGTCGCCTTCGACAAAGCCCGAGCCATTGTAGAAGCCCAGCGGGATCGGCTGACGCGTCGGGCCCGGTTTGAACCCCGCAGCGGCATTGTTCGGCATCGAGCCCGTGACTTCCAGTCCCTTTGCCCACGCCTTCTTGCCGGCCAGCACTTCCACGGCCGCCGCGTCGCCCGAAGCCGTGTCCACGACCTCCGTCTTACCGGCCACGCCGAAAACCGTGGTTCCCGCCCGGATGTTGCCAGTCACCAGCGCCGCGTCGCCTTCGACAAAGCCCGAGCCGTTGTAGAAGCCCTGCGGAATCGGCTGCCGCGTCGGGCCGGGCTTGAACGCCGCCGCCGCGTTGTTTGGCATCGAACCGGTGACTTCGAGTCCCTTTGCCCAGGCCTTCTTGCCCGTCAGCACTTCTACGGCCGCTGCGTCGCCTGAGGTCGTGTCCACGACCTCCGTCTTACCGGCCACGCCGAAGACCGTGATTCCCGCCCGGATGTTGCCGGTCACCAGCGCCGCATCGCCATCGACATAGCCCGAGCCGTTGTAGAAGCCCGGCGGGATCGGCTGCCGCGCCGGGCCGGGCTTGAATGCCGCCGCGGCGTTATTCGGCATCGAGCCGGTGACTTCCTGCCCCTTCACCCAGGCCTTTTTGCCGGCCAGCAGTTCCGTTGCCGCCGCGTCTCCCGAGGTCGTGTCCACCAGTTGCTGCGCGCCGGCCACGCCGCACGCCGCCACGGACAGCCACGCCATGACCCATCGCATCCCGATCGCTTTTACGTTGCTCATCCTGCTCCTCATATCATGCTGCTTGCACGCACGGGTTCTGGAACCGCACATCATAGGGAATGACACGGCTTCCGCAAAGGCCCCTCGGCATGCGGCAGGCCCTTCTCAGACCTCTTCCACGCGGTACAGGCGGGTGGCGCCGGTCCAGCCCACCCAGGCCCGGGCCGTATTGAACCGGGTGCCACCATCCGTAACCACTTGGCCGGTGAACAGATCCGTCACCTTGGCCGGGCGCGGTAGCACGACCGTCTGGTCGTAGTGGTTCGTGTGCGTCGCCAGGAGCGACCGGTTGGCATACACGACGTAGCGGTTCGTTTGCGGCGTGTAGATGTGGCAGCCGGCGGCCTTGAAGATGGCCCGGAACACGTACGCATTGTTCGGCGGCACGGCGAAGTAGTAGGCCGTCCAATCCGCATGCCGCTTCATGGCGGCCGCCGGGGTTCCGTCTGCCCAGTGCAGGATGGGCTCGGCCTCGGGGTCATCCACGATGAGGCGCGGCGCGATGATCGCGCCGGTGCCCATCACGGTCTGCGACACGGCCCCCTGCAGGCACGGCACGTTGTAGTCCCTCGGCGCGAACCGGGCCGCCGCGCTCGTGGTCACCAGCTTGAGGCGCATGCCCGCCGTGCGCGACGCAGCCTCCGCGTCCAGCCGCCCGTCGGACACCAGCCCGGGGTAGCCCACAAAGATGATCGTGCGCCCGTTGCTCTTCAGCTTCGCCAGCGCCTTCTGCTGCTTGTCGCTCAGGAAGGTGGGGTTATGGAAGTACAGCACCTTGTACTGGTCCATGACCGGCCGGTGCAGATCCTCGGGCATCAGCCAGTCGATCGGCGCCCCGCCCTTGTACATCTCGCGGGTGGACATGTCGGCGTGCAGCTCCACCAGGGAGGCCTGCGGATCGCAGTCGAACATACGCCGCATGGAGTGGTAGGCGCAGCTTTCGCCGCTGACGATGCCGGCGACCTCCGAGCAGCTCGACATGTCCCAGTCGAGGGCCTGGCGGGCAATTTCCGACTGCTTCTTGAACTCGGCCGATATCTCCGGGCCCGAGAACCACCCGCCGCACATGTCGAACCACCACCAGGCCGCCCCCCGGATCAGGTGGTGGGCAAAGTCGCGGCGCAGGACGTCGATCGAGATCTGCGCCGACTCCATCCCGGGGACGATGTTGAACATGCCGCTGAACAGCTGCGGGCCGTCGGCGGGATCGCGCTGGTCGCGCACGGCGTGGAAGCGCGTGTTGTAGCCGGACTTGCACATGTGCGTGCGGTGGTCGCACTCGTTGAACACGAGCTTGCCGGCCTGCTGCACGCTCTCCACCGGCAGCAGGATCGGGCCGGCCGAGCCGTGTTCGCGCACGTCGTAGCTGGGGAAGGAGGTCAGGAAGTCCACCTCCTTGCTGTCCAGCACGCGCCGCAGGGCCAGGTGGCCGTTTGTGGCCACGGGGTTCACCAGCCCGCTCTGCCACAGGAGGTATCCGTAGAACACGCCAGCCAGCCGCTTCCCGGCGGTCTCCTGCTTCACCGTCCGGCACAGCGCCAGGAGGTTGTCCGCAATCATGTCGGAGAACGCGGCGTCGTAGTCGATGGCGCGTGCGTCGAGCTGCGGATCGCGGAGCATGGCCGGCAGCGTGCGGCCCAGCTCGTCCTCCGTGGGGATCTGAGCCTTGTCGATCCACGCCTCGTTGCCGTACTTGCGCTTCAGCCAGTTGCGGTAGTAGGTCAGCGCCGGCTGGCTGTAGTCGCCCACGCGCCCCTCGCCGGCGCCCCAGTGGATCCATTCGCCGCCGTGCCCGCACATCAGCGAGTAGCCCAGGATGCGCTTGCTGACGGGCCACCCCTCCACCGCGCGTACCAATTCGCTCAGAAACTCCGACGAGTCGGCAATCCAGCGCTGCGAGCCCATGGAGGCCGCCAGCTCGGGCTTGGGCCGGTCGGCGTAGTGCACGCACTCCTCCGGATGCGACGCGCCCCACCACCCCGGCGTGTTCACGTAGAGGCGGACAACGAGCCACGCCTCCGGCTCCAGGTGCAGGACGCGCTCCAGCTTGCCCAGGTAGCGCGAGAAATTCCATTTTCCGGGCCCGTCCCAGGTGCAGACGCCGGCATCCACGAGCACGATGCGGATACCGTCCATGACGACTTCTTCGAAGCTGGTGGTGATCGCCTTTTCCCACTCGTACGGAACCGGGCCGAGGAACGCCGCCCCGGGGAGCGGCTGGCCATCGACCAGGATCGTCGTGCGCCCCTGGTGCAGGCCCACTTTCACGGTGTGCCCGGACATGCCCTTCGCCGCCGCGCGGCGCGCAGGGGCCTTGGGTTGAGAGGTCTGGATCTTCT
Source organism: uncultured Victivallales bacterium (assembly GCA_964544115.1). Lineage (GTDB taxonomy): Bacteria > Verrucomicrobiota > Kiritimatiellia > UBA8416 > JADHWI01 > CAZJBP01. The sequence continues at coordinate 3,426 of CAZJBP010000070.1, forward strand.
TGGTCATGGTCCGCTTCTTTCTTGCTCCGGCCCGCTGCAGCCCCCCGCCTTGTTCAGGAGCAGGAGCGCTCCGGCGTGTCCATCGGCCGCGGATTCTACGGCCCTCGGTGTTTCCTTGTCACGAGGGAAGATGCCGGGCAACAACGCGGGGGCCGGGGTCGATCCCGATTCCGATACCGACGCCGACCCCGATTGCTGCATTCCCTTCGTTCTCCTCGGAGATCTTCGTGAAGACCATCATGGCCCGTGCCCGCGGGGAAGCGGCTGAATAGCGGCATCGAGCGGCGCACTCATCGCCCCTCGCCCAAGGGACGCGGTTTATCGCGGACTACGAACCTGTCCCTAGCACCGGCTCTAGCACCGGCTTTCGAATGTCGATCAGGCGTTGGCGTGCTCAAGACGATCGGCAATCCACACTTTGATCACAGACTGCCTTGGGACGCCGAGCCGCTTGGCTTCGCGGTCAAGAGACTGAATCATCCAGACAGGGAAGTCCACGTTGACTCGCTTCTGTTCCCGGCCGGGGCGAGTGGCCTTGGAAAAATCAAGGTGCTTGGAGACATCCTCGCCATCATCAAACTTCTTATCGAACTCTTCACTCTTCATATCGCTCAACCTCCTTGGTCCGGGATCGTCGTACCGAGATGATCCGGATCTTGTTTTTCCGAGTTGTGAAGACCGCCGACCAGTGCTTGTTACCGATGCGACCGACCAGCATCATGCGGGGCTCGCCCTGCGTGCGTGCTGGCACTTGGAGGCGATCGGGATCCTCCCACAGCGCCTGGGCTTCAACGAAGTCGATGCCGTGTTTGCGCGAGTTAGCGGCACTTTTGTCCGGATCGAATTCAAACTCCATAATGCTGATAGTATACCTCCAATATACCGGTAGTCAACCTACCGTCAGCCGCTCTGGCAACGGCGAAGCCGGTAGCCAAGAGCGGCTTGATAGCGACAGCTATGGATTTCTGCTTCCCTGCCGCATTGTTTCCACTGTGCAATACACTGGTTCTCCGAAATCGAACGAGACCCGGTATTGATGGGTCAGGTTCGTGCCTGGTTGTACCCACGTTTCGAACCGACCTGAGTCAATCTGGCCAGAAACGAAGCCGTCTGCATTGAGAAACCCTATCTTGTATCGAGGGGGCCACCAGGCTTGGTCGGGGCTCGCATTCCCAATTTTGATCACTACGTCCGCTGAACGGACGTGTGGAACCACCGTCATTTCAAAGCCAGGACTGAGCATCATGTTTGCATGAACCAGCTCGAAGGATACGAGATTGGTGTACACCTCATGAAGACGCTTCTCCTGCTGGGCGAGGATCCGTTCGGATGAGGCGTGTGTAGCTCTGAGTTCCTCGTCCTGGCGGCGTTGATGCTGGAGTTGGGTGATCTGCTCTTCCTGTTTCTCGATCCGATCGGCAACACGGCGAATGATCGAGTGTCGTGTGCCAACGGCCCAGACCGCAATCAGAATGCAGGATCCTGCGACAACCCATGGAATTGATTTCCTCATTTCATTTCTGTCCGACTTTGAATGGGTGAATCATGCCCGTCTCTCTTGTCCGAACACGCGTATTAGACGGCTTGATTTCGCTAATACAGGGATCCGCACCCACGGGTACCCGGATTACGGTATGCCGTCGCCATTTCCGCGTCAGGGTACTGTCTTGGCACTGACGAATCAAGGGTGGGGAGGCGAGACGGGGCCGTCGAGGGGGGGGCGGGGGCAGTGATCAGTGATCGGTGATGGAAGTGGGCGCGATGGAAAGCGGGAGTTAGAGCCGTCTGCCCGGGGGGCGGCAGAGGGAGAGGAAATGGCGGTTCAAGCGGGTGCACAGGAGGCGGTGCTGGTCGGAAGGGTCAGGGCCGCTTCGGCGGCGGCCAGGACGGCGGTGGAGCGAGGAACAGCGGAAGGAGGATGCGCAACTGGGGGCGAGGGGGCGCCATGGCCGCCCGAACGCGTGTGAGGGGGCTCTCGGCCGTGTGCCAACCGCCAACCCTCCTTGCGTTCTTTGCGGTTACACCATCCCCGAAGGCAACGCAGCAGACACGCAGCAGACACGCCGGGATCACGCGCCCGCTTTCGGCCTGATCCGCGACACATCCCGCGGCAGCCTCAAGGCCGACTCGCGCACCGACGGCCGCCCGAGGTCGATACCGATAGCGACCCCGATTCCGATTCCTGCGTTCCCTTCGTTCTCCTCCTCGTCCTCGTCGTCGTCCTCGCGCGGTCTTGACTCCCCGGGGACGAAAGTTGATGCTCCCACGTCCATGCGCCCCCGGGGGCGCGGAGGCCGCCCGGACGACTGCGGCAGACCGACGGGCCGAGGAGACATACAGATGAAACTGAAGCGCTACGAAGGCAACCCGATCCTGTCCCCGAATCCGAAGAACGCGTGGGAGAGCGCGGTCACGACCAACCCGGGCGCCTGGTACGACGAGGCGACCAAGACCGTCTACATGCTCTACCGCGCCGCGGGCCACGACATCGAGCACGTCGTGCACCTCGGCCTGGCCGTCAGTCAGGACGGCATCCACTTCAAGCGCGCGTCCGACCAGCCCGTCTTCAGCCCGAGCAAGGACGGGTTCGACGCCGGCTGCATCGAGGATCCCCGCATCGTCAAGATCGACGACTACTATTACATCACTTATGCCTGCCGCGCGGGCTTCCCCGGGCGCTACTGGCTCTCGATGGAAGAGAACACCTACCGCGGGCCGGTCTACCCGCCGGACGCTCCGAAGACCCTGCGGACCAACTGGACCGCCACCGGCCTGGCGCTGACGAAGGATTTCAAGACCTTCCGGCGCGCCGGGCGACTGACGGACCCCATGGTCGACGACCGGGACGCCATCCTGTTCCCGGAGAAGGTCAACGGCCAGTACGTCATGATCCACCGCCCCATGAGCTGGGTCGGGCCCGAGTACGGCACCGAGAAGCCGGCCATGTGGATCTCCTTCGCGGACGACATGCTGAACTTCCGCAAGAGCCGCCTGCTCGCCAAGGGTGTCTACGACTGGGAGAAGAACAAGGTCGGCGGCAACACGCCGCCCATCAAGACGAAGCACGGCTGGCTGTTCCTCCACCACGGCGTCGGCCCCGACTGGCTGTACCGACTGGGCGCCATGCTCCTCGACCTCAACGATCCGTCCCGCGTCCTGCACCGCACGACGGACTGGATCCTGCAGCCCGAGGAGCCCTACGAGTGCAAGGGCTACTACAACGGCGTGGTGTTCCCCTGCGGCAGCGTCGTGATCGACAGCACGCTGTTCGTCTACTACGGCGGCGCGGACATGTACGTGGGCCTGGCAACGTGCAAGCTGGACGACCTGCTCGCGCACCTGCTCACGTGCCCGGCGTAGGGGCGGTGTTTAGAGCCCATCAAAAACTGGGGGGACCGTGACGCAACTCGGCTCACGGCTCCCAACCCACAGGGCTCGATCACCTCTCGTAGATGTCGCGTCGGTGTCCGATGCGCAGCACAAGGACCTGGTCACCGAGGATCGCAAAGATGACCCGGTAGTCGCCCACCCGGAGCTTCCGTAGGCCTGAGAAGGGCCCCTTCAGCACCGGGTAGGTGTCCGCACGTTGGCGAAGGTCCTTCTCGATCTTGTCGAGGATTCGCCTGGCTTCGGCTTTGCCCAGGGCCGCCAAGTCCTTCGCCACGCTCTTCTTGTAGGCGATGTCAAAGGCCAAGGGACTTCCTCAGTTCGCGGCTGGAAATGACGGCGTCCTTCTGGTCGCGCAGGCGATCCAAGGCAATCTGGACGTCCGCAAAGTCCTCGATGTATGACTCAAGAGCCTTCTGAATGTGGAAGGACCGGGGCCGTTCCGTCTCATCCGCGATGTGGTCGAGTTCCCGCGCCAGAATGTCAGGCAAACGAATCGACACTGCCGTGCTCATAATCCCTCGCTCTGCATTGTTCTGTCATACAGTGTATGCAGCGCAGACGTTGCCGTCAATGTTCGTTGCGTGCGGAACGCCAACACCTCCATTGGGCGGCGGATTCTCGTTCTTCGGCCCCCATTCCGGCAGGGCGACACCCCGTCATCTGTGGCGCGTTCTCCTCGACCCGGCCAGTTCCGTCACCACCACGCCTCGCGCCGCCTATTCGGCGAGCACACTTTGGTAAGGCCCTATCCAGTATTCGCCCGCCTCTTCCAAGGCCTTCTTCACGGTGTATCCCATCCACAGGAGAACGAGGATCGCCAGGCACGCCATCACGTAGCCGGTGATCACAACGGCCGGCCGTCTCGAGGAGAGGGTGAGCGACTCGTGGTGCCCGCCGGACAGCCGGAAGCTTCTGGCCTCCGGGTAGAGCGTCTCCAGCGTACCCATTCCGGGATTGTAGGCGTAGCCCCTTGGCCCCTTCTGGAACTTCTTCAGAAGCCTCTTCGTCTTCTTCGCCCAGAGCACCGTGCTGTAGTTGGCGCCGGAGAGGGCGATCTTGTTGCTGATGAACTGATCGATCGCCTCTCCATGGGCTCGAATGAAGTACGCCGCAAAGACGCGCTGCCCGAGGGATGTCTTCGGATGCCAAAGACTCCCCAGGAAGGTCTCGATCTTTGCGTCGTCGACGATTTCCTTCATGGCCCGGCACACTGAACGCTGGCGTTCATAAAGGGCGCGGTATCGCCGTACCGCAGGATGGCCCAGGTTGCGCCTTTCTACCTCTTGAACAGGTCAGAATGGGTTCCCATGCGCTCAAAGATCAACTGGTCAGCGGCGATCTTGTAGATCAGCACCCAATCGGACTCGATATGGCAGTCGCGCCGGCCAACGTAGTTGCCCGTGAGCTTGTGGTCCCGATGGATGGAGTCCAGCGGTTGTCCGGAAAGGAGGGTGCGGGCAAGAATCTTGAACTTGTCCAGGTTCTTACCGCGACGCTGACATCGCTTCACATCCTTCTCGAACTGCCGGGTATAGACTGGGGTATACATCAGATCCCCAGCTTGGCGAACAAGTCGTTTGCGTCCTCGCAGACGACCAGATCGCGACCGGCATCGGTGGCCTTGAACGTGCGTCGGGTTGTGTCCGTCGGCACGACCACGTCAAAAGGCAGTCCGTCGCGAAGCTCAACCTGCCTGTAGAACATCGTGATGGCCTGGGTGGAATTCAGCCCTAAACGGCGAAACACACCCTCGACATGGTCTTTAAGATCGGGCTCCACTCGCGCCCGCACCATTGCGCTCTTGCTCATACGGTCATCTCCATTTCCACGAAGAGTGTAGCGCAAATGGGATACAGGCTCAATGCTCTTCTTCCGGCGACGACGACCCAAGCCATGCCGCGACGAGAGCCGTACGGAATGTGAGCAGCATTCCGATGGCAAGCCTGAGGAGGAGCGGGAGCAGCGCGGAGACAACAACGTGTCATCTTGGCGTGTATTGATCGATCAAGGCCCGCAGATCATCAAGCATGATCCTGGGAGAGATCGGGTAACGTTCCGGTTCGCTCTGCGAACGCATCCGCAGGAGGAGCATTGGATAAGGTGAGGCCGTATCCTCGATGCGGAGCTCTGCAAGCTCCGCGTATGGGTACCGTCGGCAATGCTGAGCTTGCGAGATCGCTATGCCCTTGGCATTGACCATCACCATGGGAGGGATGAAGGCCAAGGCGCAGCACATGCTCAAGATGATGAAGAGGGCACCCATGCATTTCAGGAAGGCCGATAACCAGTCAAACTGAAGATCAGGGATTCTCTGCGTCAGCAGAAAGGCCACAGCAGCAAAGACGAGCACCACTGCAAGGATGATTCGGGCGATAGCAGCAGGCGAAAAGATCTTGGATAGGTCGCGTCTGGCCTGTTCAGCCTGATAGGACATCGGAACCCACCACTGTAGTTTGCTTTTCTCAAGCATCTTCATGCACAACGCCTGGCGGCAGAATCGCGAGCTCGCGCGCGCCCTGCACACCGATGTTGGCTGCCACTTTTCAGTCCCGTGGGTTCACAAGATCGACCACGAGGAACGGAAACTCAATGTAGAGTGCGCAGGCATTCACGGCCCACCACGCCGCCTTGCTCCTTCTGGTCACGAGCCAATCGGTTTCGCTCAGTCTCTCACTCTCAGGCCGCAGGGCGAAAGCCAGATTGCCTGAGTCGCTTTGGTAGACTCGGAGGTCCGTTCCGCGAACGGTAAAGATCGTAACGCCTCCGGCGACCTCCCTATGCATGACAACCGCGAAAAGAACTGGCAGGAGCAGGATGACTGCTCCGCATACGATCCAGCTTCTTCTCGTCTTCATCTGTTCGGCCAACTCTTGCACCCCGCGGCCGCCCATTCCGGCGGGGCGATGCCGCGTTGTCCGGGTCGCCGTCAGGCGTCGAAGATTTCGACGATCCGGTAATCCGAATCCCGGCGCGCGGGAACGAAGCCGCTCCTGCGGATCAGCGCCTTCACTTCGTCCGTCGTGGTGCGCCGGTCATGTCCGGTTGTCCGGAGCACGTTCTCCTCCACCAGGATGCCCCCGAAATCGTCCGCGCCGGCGATCAGGCCCAGGCTGCCGGCGTTCTCGCTCTCGGAGAACCACGAGGACTGGATGTGGTCGAAGTTGTCCAGCACCAGCCGCGCCACGGCAATGATCCGGACGTAGAGCGCCGGGTGGGCGGGATGCGGCACCGTGCGGCTGAGGGGCGAATGCCCGGGCTTGAACGACCATGCAATGAACGACGCGAAGCCGCCGGTCCGGTCCTGCACGTCGCGCAGCCGCAACAGGTGCTCCACGATATCCTCGTCGGTCTCCACATGGCCGTACATCATCGTCGCCGTGGTCCTGAACCCGATGCGGTGCGCCGCCTCCATGACGTCGAGCCACCGGCCGGCGCTGCACTTGGCGGGGCTCACCACCTGCCGCACCCGGTCGGAGAGGATCTCCGCGCCTCCGCCGGGGATCGTGTGCACGCCTTCATCCCACAGCGCGCCGAGCACGACTTCGACGGGCTTGCCCTCGAGGCGGGCCACGGCGTCGATCTCCGACGGGCTGAACGGATGAATGTGGACCCCGGGGCACGCCGCCCGGATCTCGCGGATGTAGCCGAGCATCGCCGCCAGCGTGATGCCGCTGTGCGAGCCGCCCTGGAGCAGGACCGTCGTCGCGCCGCGGTCCACCGCCCGTCTCACCCGCGCCGCGAGCTCCGCGGCCGTCAGGGTGTAGGCTTCGTCCGAATCTGCGGTCCGGTGAAACGCGCAGAACGTGCAGCGCGTGGTGCAGATGTTCGTGTAGTTCGGATTCGTGTCCATGACGAACGGCACGAGCCCGCCGGGATGCCGGCGCATGCGCTCGGCGTGGGCGGCGGCCATCACCTCGCCCAGCGGCACATCGCGCAGCAGGCGCAGGGCGGCCGCGCGATCCATACGCCCCCCCGGGGCGCTGCGCGAAGGCCCACCCGCCCGAGGCGCGGAGCCCTTCCGCCACGCGAGGTAATCCGGGAGCACGCCCGCGACGGCATCCTCAAAGCAGGCCTGTCCCGCCAGGTCGTCCTCGTTCAACACCCGGCGCATGCCCTTCAGGTAGGCCACCATCTGGTCGCGGGGAATGCCGAGGCGCCGCGCTTCGTTCGCGGCGGATTGCTCCACCAGCGCGTCATCGCTCTGATCCAGCGCCCCGAGCCACGCCAGCAGACGCGCCTTCACATCGGCCGGCGCATCCCGGCGCACGACCCATCGGCAGAAGACCATGGGCTTCTTGAAGCGCTCGAACCAGAGGCTGCCCAGATCGTAGCGGAACGGATACGCGCTCATTCCGGCCGCGATCAGCGCCTCGTCGCCAATGAGCAGCGCCGCATCCGCCTCGTCCCGGTCCTCCGTGGGGCGGGGCCATCCGGCTGGCGCCCGGCCCTCCCGGAGCAGCAGATAGAGCAGGAGCACCGACGTGGCCGATTGCCCCGTGAGGTAGACCCGGTCGGCCGGCCCCAGCCGCTCGATCGGCTTCTTTGAATAGAACAGCACGGAGCCCACCGCCCCGCCAGCCGCCACGCCGTAGTGCCCGAGGGGCTCCACCTGCTCCGCGGCCTCGAGCAGCGCGCCGGTCGGCAGGGCCGCCGCAACGACGCGTCCGGCGATCAGGGCCTCCACGGACCGCCGCGGCGTGAGGTAGATGAACTCGAAGCCTTCCGGACGCCCCAGGGTCCGCACGGGGGCCATGTTCGCGTAGGGAATCATGGAGATGTTCGCGCTCATGTCACGCCGACTCCGCCACGGGATGGAACTGGCCGTCGCGCTCGACGGGCGTGAAGCCGCCGAGCCGGATCGTGGCCCTCATCATCTCGGCGCTCAGGGCGCTCGGGCTGCGGGTGTCACCCGCGTGGGCAATGCGCTCCCCGCCCAGCGTGCCGTCCAGGTCGTCCGCGCCCCAGGACAGGGCGGCGGCCGCGGTCTCGACGCCGATCATGGGCCAGTAGGCCTTGATGTGCGGAACGTTGTCCAGCAGCAGGCGGGACAGCGCCGTGATTCTCAGGGCGTCCAGCGGCGCGGGCCGGCTGTCCTGCGGGCGGTCCTTGGCCGGCTGATAGGCCAGCGGGATGAAACAGGAAAAGCCGCCGCTCCGGTCCTGGGCCTCCCGGATGCGGAGGAGGTGGTCCACGACGTCCTCCGCACTTTCCCCGAGCCCGTACAGCAGCGTCGCGTTGCTGCTGAGCCCCCGTTCATGGGCCGCGCGATGGATCTCCAGCCATTCCTCGGCACTGATCTTGGAGGGACAGTAGCGGCTGCGCATCGTCTCGGAGAACAGCTCCGCGCCGCCGCCGGTCAGCGACTGCAGCCCCGCCGCTTTCAACGCCAGGAGAATGTCGCCGGGAGCACGCGCCTCGTCCCGCGCAAACCGGTCGATCTCCACGGCGGTGTAGGCCTTGATGTAGACGGCCGGATGAAGCTCCCGGATGCGGCCAATCAGTTGACACGCCTTCTGAAAGGACCAGAATCGGTTCAGCCCGCCCGTGATGTGGACCTCTCTGGGGCTCAGTTCGGCGATGCGCCGGAGAATGTCATCCTCGGAAAGCACGTAGGCGTCGGCATCGCCCTCTTCCGCGTGGTAGTGACAGAACTCGCACTTGGCGTCACAGATGTTCGAGGGATTGATCGCGAGGTTGAGCACATAGGTGGCGTCCCGGCCGAACCGCCGAGTGCGGTTTGCCAGCGCGGCCTGGCCCAGGGCGTGCACCCGGTCCACCGATGGGTCCGACGCCAGGGCCAGCGCTTCGCCCCGCGGGATGCGCCGGCACTCCGCGGCCTTCAGCAGGATCGTGTCCAGCGCCGCGGGCATCAGTCGCACCCCCGGATGCCCAGCCGGCTCCACTTCGCGTCGACGGCGGCCACCGTGGCCGGATCGAACTCCACCGGCAGGCGATAGCCCGGCTTCCAGCGCGCATCGATGCAGATGGGGAAGCGGAAGATGAGCCGGTTGCCGTCCGGCACGCGCTCGGCGGGATGAAGGTCGGCCAGCGGGTCAAACCGCGTGAACCAGCCCCAGAGCAGCATCATCGGGTCATCCATGGCCACGTCCTCCGAGACCAGGACGTGGAACAGCCACGGGGCGGTGGACGGATGGGCGCGCAGGGCGTTGATCACCGCGTCCCGGTCACCGGAGCGCGTCACCTGCACCATCAGGAACGCCTCGCCGAGCGGCGCAAACCGGAGGATCGCGGGATGAACGTCCGCCGGCGGCGGCGGGGGCGGCGGCGGAGCGACCCGCAGCGGCCGCTCGCGGCGCGTGGCCACAAGGATCAGCCGGCTGCCGGTGTTCATGGCCGGGCCGGTGAAGTCCAGCGTATCCTGGGCCGTCGGCGCAATCAGGTGGATGCCGTCCGCCGCGTCCAGATTCCGCCACAGGCTGCGGCTCACCTGCCGGAAATCCCGGATGTTCTCCGTGTCGCCGTTCACCACCATCAGGACCTTGGTCAGCGAGAGCTGGCCCTGACCCAGAATGGCGAACGCCTGCTTCAGCGCCTCGCGGGGATAGCGCTCCTGAACCGAGGCCACGGCCAGCGGATGGAAGCCCGTCTCGGGATAGGCCCAGAGGTCTTTCACGCCGGGGTGCATGAACCGGAGGATCGGCAGCGCCATCTCCTGGAGGGCGCAGCCGATGTAGAAATCCTCCTGCGGCGGCTTGCCGACGACGGTGGCCGGATAGAGGGCATTGCGACGGCACAGGACGCGCTGCGCCCGGAACACCGGGAAGTCGGCGGAATGCGAGTAGTGCCCGAGATGGTCGCCGAACGGCCCTTCGCGGCGCCAATCCCCCGGCGACACGGCTCCCTCGATGACCACCTCGGCCCGGGCGGGCACCTGGTGCCCCGTCGTGCGCCGCGTGATCACCTCGAGCGGCTGCCCCATGATCAGCGCGGCCAGGATCCGTTCGTCCACGCCCTCCGGCAGCGGGGCGATCGCCGCCAGCGTGAGCGCCGGCGGGCCGCCCAGGATCACGCTGACCGGCAGCGCTTCGCCCCGCTCGCACGCCTTCTGGAAATGGAATCCCCCGCCCTTCTCGATCTGCCAGTGCATGCCGGTGCTCACCGCATCGAACCGCTGCAGCCGATAGATGCCGAGGTTGCCGACGCCGGTTTCCGGGTGACGCGTATGCACGAGCGGCAGCGTGAAGAACGGCCCGCCATCCAGCGGCCAGCACGTCAGGCAGGGCAGCGCGTTCAGATCCGGCGGCTCGTGCATCTCCTCCAGCACAGGCCCGCGGGACACGGTCTTGAGCCGCGCCTTGAGCATGCGGCCAATCTCGCCCCTGGCCCGCCAGAGGGTTCCGAATCGCGGCGGAACGAGGTCCGTCGCCATTCCGACCAGCCGCTCGCCGACGTCCACGGGAGGGCGTCCGAAGACGCGGTCGACCCGCTCCCGGGTTCCGAAGAGATTGGTGACCAGCCGCGTGCGGCAGCCCTTCACATTCTCGAACAGCAGGGCTGGCCCGTTCTGAGCCAGCACGCGATGCTGGATGACGGTGACTTCCAGGCGCGGATCGACTTCCTCCCGGATGCGGACCAGCTGGCCGGCCGCCTCCAGATCTTGAACAAAGCTTTCAAGATCCGGAAAGCTCACCGCACATCCTCCCAGGTCCGGCCGGCCGCCTGGCCGAGAAGGGAGAGCACGCGCTCGATGTAGACGTCGAGCACCTGCCGCAGCGAGACCGCTTCCGGTCGGGCCGTATCGAGCATGTAGTACGGCGGGCTGATCGGCATGACGATCCCGCCGGCCTCGCTCACCGACACGGCGTTCTTCAGGTCGATCAGCGTGAGCGGCGCTTCCCGCAGGCAGAGCACAAGCGGCCGCCGCTCCTTCATGTGGCAGTGCGCTGCGCGGGTGATGAGCGTAGATGACACGCCGGACGCGATTTCCCCGAGCGTGTTGCAGGAACAGGGCAGGATCACCATGCCCACCGTGGCGACCGACCCCGAGGAGATCGGCGCGGCCAGGTCGTCATCGTCGTAGACCTTCGCGACCTTGCCGGCCAGCTCCGAGAAGGGCCCGCACTCCTTCTCGTACACCGTCTTGCCCCATCTGCTGGCCACGAGCGTGACCGGCCAGGGCGACGTGTCGATCAGGATCCGGGTCGCCACGGCCCCGGTGGCCCCGGTCAACGCCAGCACAAGATTGGGCATACCGCTCTCCTAGAAATAGACGACCAGCGACCCCGTGATGCTCGCAATCGCCGACAGCGGAAAGAACCGGACCGGCAGCGGGATCCACGGCATGTACGACAAGCCCAGCGTCACGCCGCAGCACGCCACCGGAACCCACGCCAGCCGCCCCTCGGCACAGCCTGCGGCAAACGCCGCGAGCAGCAGCCAGGCGACCGCGTGCGACGCCAGGGCCACGCCCTGTGCGACGGCGCTCCCGAACCGGCCCGGAATGCTGTGGACGCCGTATTGGCGGTCGAATTCCTGGTCCTGCAGCGCGTAAATGATATCGTAGCCGCTGATCCAAAACAACACGAAGCCGGAAAGAAGAAGGATGTCCGGCGTCACCGCAATGCGTCCCTGCACAGCCACGTAGGCGGCCAGCGGCGCCATCCCCAGCACGAGCCCGATGCCGTAGTGGCAGAGGCACGTGAAGCGCTTGAGCAGCGTGTAGCCGATCAGGAAGACAGCTGGAACCGGGGAGAGCGCCAGGATCAGCGGCCCCAGCAGGGCGCACGCGACGAGGTACACCGCCAGGCCGATGGCCGCGATGAGCCAGGCCTTGCGCAGGGACAGCAGGCCAGACGGCAATTCGCGGCCCCGGGTGCGCGCGTTGAGGGCGTCGATCTCGCGGTCGAGGATGCGGTTCATCGCCATGCCCAGCGTGCGGCCGCCCGTGGCGGCCAGCACGATCAGCACGAGCTTGCCGGCGGCCGGCATGTGGCGCCCCGCGCCCAGCCACGCCCCGGCAAACACGATGGGCAGGCTGAACACGGTGTGCTCGAGCTTGGTGAAGCGCGCCAATGAACGCAGCAGATTCATGCTCGGCCCCGCCTCTCCCCGGCCGCTTCGACGAGCTCCCGCCAGACCGCCTCGGCCAGGGCCGCGGATAGCCGGTCGAGGTTGCTCAGCAGCCGCTCACGATCGTTCCGCCCGGCCAGATCGGTCACGCCCTTGAGGGCGTAGAACGGCACCCCCCTGGCCTCGCACGCCGACGCAATCGCCGCGCCTTCCATATCCACCAGGTCGGCCACGCGCGCGATCTCGCCGCGACGGATGGGGTCGAACACCGGCTCGTCCACCGTTGCCACGACGGCCGGGGGCAGGTCCTGCCATCGGTCTGCCCGGCACGGGTACCGGGTCTGCGGCGACGGCCATCGCCTGATCTCGGAGATCCTGTAGAGCGCCCCCACCTGCACGTCCTCGCCGACGCCGCCGGCGACCCCGACGTTGACCACCGCCGTCAGCGCCGCGCAGTTCAGCAGCCGTTCTGCGCCGGCGCGCGCCCGGTCCGGGCCCATGCCGCAGATGCAGAGCATCAGCGGCCGGCCGGGGCGCAGGTCGCAGATCAGCGGGCTCTCCGGCTCCCGGGCGCACTCGATTCCGGCCCGGGCCAGGAAGGGCGCCGCTTCGCGGGCGGTGGCGATGACGATGCCGGTCACGGCACGATCCCCGCCGCTCTGGCCCGCGTCCTGAGCTGCTCCACCGCGCGCAGGCCGGCCTCACCCAGATCCTGGGTGAACTCGTTGACGAACGTGTGGATGTGCCGGGCGATCACGGCCTCGTCCAGTTCGCGCGCCATGTCCCGGACGTAGGACTGCGTGAGCTCCGGCTCCCGTCGGGCGAGCAGGAGGCTTCTTCGGATCAGGTCCTCCAGCGGCGCGTCGAGCGCGGCCGGCAGGTCGCTGCGAACGGCAATAGCCCCGAGCGGAACGGGCGACTGCGTGGTTTCTTCCCACCACTGCCCCAGGTCGCACACCCGGGTGAGGCCCGCCTGCTCGTAGAGGAAGCGGCTCTCGTGGATCACCACGCCGCAGTCGGCGCGCCCGCTGAGGACCTCGTCGAAGATCCGGTCGTAGGTCGTGAAGACCCGCTGCCCGGCCTCCGGGCAATAGAGCCGCAGAAGGAGGTGCGCCGTGGTGTGCTCGCCCGGAAGGACGATCCGCAGCCCGGGAAGATCGGCCTTCGCCACGGGGCGGCGCGACACCAGCAGCGGGCCGTTGCCGTAGCCGAGCGCGTTGCCGGCCTTCAGGAGGCGATACCGCCCCCCGAGCCGTAACCAGGCGTGGAAGGACAGCTTCGTGACGTCATACGTCCCGCTCAGCGCGAGCTGGTTGAGGGACTCGATATCGTAGTGGCTGACGGTGATGCCGCGGTCGGCCAGCGTCACGCGACGCGAGGCGATCCCGCAAAAGGTGTACGTGTCGTTGGGACACGGCGAGTATGCAAACGTCAGGTCCACGCTACGTCCTTGCTGTTCGGCCCCGCTCCCCGGCTGACGAGCCCACGGTACGCATCCCGCCGCCCGCGCGCCAGCGTGAATTCGTGAACCAGGCCCGGGCCGCGGGGTTCGGCGTGCACCCCTGTCCGGCGTCTTCCGCCGGCGCCGATGCGTTGAGAGGTCGGCCGGACCGGCCTTGAATCGTTCCGCTACGGTTCAGACACGACCAAACGGAAGTAATGCTGTCGCCAGATCGCGTTGGTGATCGCGATGCCTTTGAGCCCGCCATTGCCGGGGATCCCGGCATAGCCGGGAAGGTTCGACCACGAGCCCGCGGGCGGCAGCTCGCTGCACGCCGCCACACCGTAAGCCCGGTTGGACGAGGACTGGAACACGAGCATCAGGGGATCCTCGCCGGACAGGGCCTGAATCACGAACCGCGATGCGGCGTCGAGCGGGTCCGTGTCGGCGGCCCGCTCGTGGCTGTCCGACGACCCGTCGCCATCGCTGTCCGCGCGTGCGGGATCGTATTCATAGCAGCCCATGTCAACGCCGGCCAGACCGTCCCAGTCGCCGTCGACCACACGGCTCGATCCGGCCAGGTCGGTCGCGGCCACGGTCGCGTTATTGGTCCCGGCATCGATGCAGGGGGAACCTGCCCTCAGGCGGTAATCGCCTGCCGTCGGGTCCATGAAGTCCGGCGCGTTGGTCACGGAGCCCGGGCCAGGCACAGGTAGCGTGCAGCAGTGTGAGAGAGAGCCGGCATTATCGGACTGGGGACACCAATTGTCATACGTCGTCGCCTGGTTGGACCATATAATCGAGTTGGCGATAGAGCTGCGGAACACGCCTATGCCACCCCCAACTCCCGTCGCCGTGTTGTTGACGATCGTGCAGTTCTGCACTCCCAGATACGAGCACGCCACGCCGCCACCATCGGTTGCCGTATTGCCCGCAATGAGGCTGTCGGTCAGCCGAACGCCATCGACACTCGACGACGAACCCGAAATGTGCAGCCCCCCTCCGTCCCACTCGGCCTGATTGTTCACGATTCGGCATCGGCCCATGAGCACGTTAAGGTTCGGAGGGTCCGTGGTGACCATGTGGACTCCGCCTCCTATTGTCGCGCAGTTCTCTTCGATCGTGCAGTCCAGGATCTGCACTTGACCCGAATCGAATCCGGTTATCTGTATCTGGATGCCGCCACCAAATGACGGGAACGACGGTCGATTCCCCGATATCGTGCAGGAGAGCAGCGTGCCTCCGCCTTCAATCGCGACACCAGCGCCACCGACGCCGTTAGCAGCGTCGGCAACGCCGACGTCGTTACCGGTGATCACGCAGTTGCTGACCACGCCATCTTCCTGAATCGTCACGCCGCCGCCAAGCGTCGCCGTGTTGTTTCGAACGGTGCTATCCAAGACGACCCCTCCGTCCATGGAGATGCCGCCCCCTACCCTGGCG
>CAZJBP010000071.1:0-18621 GCA_964544115.1 uncultured Victivallales bacterium
CGCGCCACGTTCGCCACCGCCCCGGCCCTGCGGGCGGGGCGGTAAAGGGAGGGCGGACCCGCCTGTTTCTTGCCCCCTCCCGCTGCCTTTCGCAGGGGATGCAGGCAGGCCGGCGGCCCCGGCGGCCGTGATGGTCGTACGCGTACCCGTACGCGTACACGACGTGCCAGAGAATTCGTACAAGTGTACGGCAGGGCGGTCGGAGTCGCCCGCCGTCCGGATCATGGTCCCGCATCTCTGAGCGTTGAGCGTTGGGCGTTCAGCGTTCTTGTCATCCCGAGCGCAGCGAGGGATCTGAAGCGGGCCGCGCACAGAGACGAGATCCCTCACTGCGTTCGGGATGACAGGTGTGCTTGGGCGCTGCAACATGGGTCATGGTTGGGCCGCGCCCGAACCCCGGAACCGCGCCTACTTGCCGGGCATCCTTACTTCATTACGTCGACGCTCCATTTCGGAGAGCGCCTGTGCAGACTGTGCCGTCACCCACGCATCCCGCACCCATTGCGCCGCACTCGAAGTACGCTGATCCGCCATGGCGGTATCCGAAAGGCGCAGTTCCTCCCGACCCAACCCGCAAAGCCTCTTGGCGAAAGGGGTCAGCGTCGGGTCAGACTGGAGGGAGGTCAGCAAACGGTTCGCTTTATCGCGCTCTTCTGTGATGTCGCTTTGTCCGCCCCCAAGTCGGTCACTCAGGGCTGCTTCCATCTGGCCGATGCCGCGCCGATGCTTGTCAGAAAGGGCGAAGGCTCGGTATGCGGCGCGGGGAGGGGCCTCAGCGGCAGTCATTCGAGAGCGGAAATACTCCTCGGCGTACACGAAGTCCCCCCATGATTCCCACACGACCAGAAGCGCAGAAGCTGTGCGGGTCATGAGGAATTCGAAGGCGAGGCTTTCCTCTTTGCGGCTTGCGTTCAAGACGAGCATATCGTTCGTGGCTCCGCGGGTCATGCAGGCGATCTTGTACTGCTGGTCGCATTCTGCCTGAGCGGCTCCGAGTTCCGCCAGGGCCTTGGCTTTATCTATCTTAAGGAGCGCCAGATACAGTTCATGAAGGTGCGATTGGTTTGTAAAGAGTCGCCAGTTGCGATAGGACTCCCGAGGAATGCCGAGGCGGTCGCGCACCTGCATCTGGTCATGGTAGTCCCTATACGAGACGCACCCGCAGCATGTGCATACGCAGACGAGTACGAGGGCCAGTTTCTGTGCCGTCATCGCTTCCTTCGCCTTCCTCTTGTTCAGCCGCCCAACCGCCGTCGGACGATCTCCGGCAGCCAGGCGCTGTAGGGGCGCGGCAGGGGGGCGCCGGTGGCGGCCAGCTTGGAGGTGTCGAGGCGGGCGTCCGGCGGGCGGCGGGCTTTGCGCGTGGGGTCGCCTTCCATCCGGCGGATGTGGTCGGTGCTGCGCCCCAGCGCGGCGGCGAATGCGCAGGCCCACTGGTAGCGCGTGGCGGCCTGAGGGGCGCTACAGTGGAAGAGCCCGGTGTCCGGGCGGGAGAGCAGGAATCGGACGACCTCGGCCACGTCGGCGGTGTTCGTCGGCATCCGCACAAGGCGGTCGTCCTGGAAGGTCTCGTCCGCAGACATGGCGGCGGCCCAGCCTTCTTCAACCATCGGCGAGACAACCGGCGGCGGCGGCTCGCCGTAGAGCGCGGGCACCCGCAGGATCAGGGCCGTCGGGCCGGCCGACAGAACGGCCATTTCCCCCTGGCGCTTGGTTTCCCCATAGAGGTTGACCGGCGCCGTGGGATCGTCCTCGCGGTACGGCGGATGGGTGCCGTCGAACACGTAGTCGGTGGAAATGTGGATCATGCGGGCCCCGCGACGGGCCGCAAGGGCCGCCAGCCGGCCCGGCAGCTCGGAGTTGAAGCGGCGCGCGAGATCGGGCTGCTGTTCGCACTGGTCCGGGCTGCGCATCGCGGCGCAGTGAACGAGCGCGTCCCATCGGGCGTCGTCCATCGCACGCAGCCCCTCGGGCGTCAACAGGTCGATCGGCATGGTTCCGGGCCGCGGGTGTGCGTGGGCCAGCGCCAGCACGCCGAGATCCGTTGACAGGCGCGCCGTGATGGCCGACCCCAGCAGGCCGGTGGCTCCGGAGACGGCGACGAGTGACGGGGTGGTCATCAGTTATCAGTGATCGGTTACCACTGGCGCCCCACAGGGCCGCAAGGCTATTAGCGGTTTAGGCTGCAGGCTATTAGGTGAAAGCGTCGAATCTCGGTCTTCCTGACAGACCAAAGTGGGCTACGCCCACAACCCAAAATCAACCACAGATTACACTGATGGCACGGATGGGGAAGCCAACATGACAAAGCACAACCCACTTCATATCAGTGCTATCCGTGTTATCCGTGGTAATCATCTTGTTTTTTATCAGCGATCCGGATGGTTAAGGTACTAACGGCCTACAGTCTAAACCGCTACAGCCTTGGCCCCGAGCCCTGGCCGCCCCTTCACATATCCCGGCCAAAATTGGGGTTGTCCTTGCGGAAGCGGTACTCCCGCTCGATGTCTTCCAGCATCATCTCGTACATCGTCGTGCCGGGCTGGATCACGCGGTTCTCGATGGGTTCGCCGGCCGCGATGCGGAACACGTCCTCGAGGTAGCCCTCGGCGTCGAGGCCCTGCAGGCGCGGGTCGAAGTAATGCCCGTAGAGGTGCAGCGAGTCGCTGATGTCGGTGTAGCTGCCGCGGCTGACCGGCACGCCGAGCTCCGCCTCCAGCCCGCGCCGCACCTCCTCGTGCATGCCCTCGGTGATGCCGAACACGTTCGACGGGACGGCCTTGAGGTGGTCGCGCGAGCGCCAGTGACCGTTGACGTTGAGGATGTAGCCCTGGCCTTCGGTCGCCGGCTGCAGCCGGAACCAGAACCGCTGCAGGCAGGGCGAGTGGTAGGCGTCCCACTTGAAGGGCCCCATCTGCTCGTCGTTGTGGTCCCAGCGAGGGTCCCAGGTGATGCACTGTGCCGAGCGGCTGGTCGGGTTGTTCTTGAGGTTGCGGATCACGGAGGCCAGCTGGTTGACCGTGCGCAAGGCCCCCGTGTGGTCGTAATATGGGTAAGCGCGCAGGCGCTGGCTGTACGTGTAGTTCCAGCGCTCGTCGCCCTTGACCTCGTCGAACGTCCCGGCGCGGATCTTCTCGGACACCGCGGCGGGCTGGATCATCCAGCCGTCCTTCACGCCTTCGATTTCGGCCTTGTAGTCCCCGAAGCCCATCCACCCGCCGAGGTAGTGCTTATGGAAGCGCGGCTCCCCGAACGGCTCCTCGATGTGCATCATCACCGTGGCTTCGAGGCTCGGGAAGCTGGTGTAGTGGCCGCCCTTGTCGGTCGGGTCGTAGTGCGTGTGGATCTCCTGCCCGATGCCGAGCAGGGCCATCATCGTGTCCTCCCACACCTCGGGCAGCGTCCGCCGCCACACGTGGATGGTCGGGAAATGTTTCGGGGATGGATCGGAGAACGAGATCCGGCCTTCGCTGCGCAGCCGGTAGGTGTAGTCGCGGGCCACCTGGCGCGCCTTCTCCAGCGTGCCGTCCGGTCCCTTTTTCGCCAACAGATCCTTTGCCACACTCATGGGGAGCTCCTTCGCATGCCCGTTGAACCGAAACCGCCGGCGCCGCGCGCGGTGTCGCTCAACTCGGCGTGTTCTTCGACGCTGACGGATAGAACCGGCTGGATCACCATCTGCGCAATCTTGGCGCCCTTCTCGACGGCGTAGGCCTCGCGGCCGTGGTTGATGAGAATCACGCCCACTTCGCCGCGGTAGCCCGCGTCGATGGTGCCGGGCGAGTTCAACACGGTGACCGCGTGCTTGAGCGCCAGCCCGCTGCGCGGGCGCACCTGCGCCTCGGTTCCGGCCGGCAGCTCGATGGCGATGCCGGTCTTGACCAGCCGCGCCTCGCCGGGCGGCAGCGCCACGGATTCCACCGCAAAGAGGTCCAGCCCGGCGTCGCCCGGGTGGGCGTACTGGGGCAGGTGAGCGTCGGGGGTCAGCTTCTTGATGCGGAGAATCGGATTCTGCATGGGCGGCACCATATCAGACCCGCGGAACACCGTTCAAGTCTGTCTCTGAGCGTTACGCGTTGAACGTTGAGAGTTGAACGTTCTTCTCGCGGGATGTGTCGCGGATCGGGTCGAAACCGGGCGCGTGATATCGGCCCGTCTGCCGCGTTGCCTTCGGGGGGCGCAGACAGGAAGTCTGGCGCCCCCCTCGTCGCCTTGCATCCGGACCGATCTTCCGCGTCCAGTTTCGAGAGTCGGATACGCCGCAACCCGATCCGCGCCACGGTCGCCACCGCCCCGGCCCTGCGGGCGGGGCGGTAAAGGAAGGGCGTACCCGCTTGTGAGTGGCCGCCTCCCGCAGCCGTGATTGTCGTCCGCGTACCCGTACGCGTTCACGACGTGCCGGAGAGTTCGTGTAGGTGCACGGGCACGTGTACGGCGGTCGAGGCGTCCGCCATCCCGTTCACGGTCCCGCAACTCTGAACGTTGAGAGTTACGCGTTGAACGTTCAACTCTCAACGCCAAACGCTCAACGTTGGACGCCGCCCGCCGCCTACCCGCCGGCGAGGACGCGCTCGACCAGGCGCTCCATGGCGTCGCGCTGCTCCTCCATGGACTGCACGAGCTTGAACTGCGTGCGGCAGCGGTCGAGGTTCTGGCCCGGGCGGTGCGTCTTGAAATACGTGTCGCCGGAGAGGTAGTCCGTGAGGAAGCGCATGCCGATCTCGAGGGTGATGAGCCGCCCGGAGAAGGCGAGGTGGCGCTTCTCCGCCGCGGTCAGCATGCCGCCGGCCGAAGCCGTGAACCCGCGCACCAGCGCCTCGAACATGGGAAACTGCATCGCGACCTTCGACAGGTCGCGCTCGTCCTCGCGCGCCGGGTTGGTGGCCGAGCGGACCATGTCCCCGAAGTCGTGCAGGGCCAGCCCCGGCATGACCGTGTCGAGGTCGATCACGCAGACGCCCTCGCCGGTCGCGTCGTCCAGCATGACGTTGTTGAGCTTCGTGTCGTTGTGCGTGATCCGCTCGGGCATCTCGCCGCTGCGCTGCAGGTCCGACAGGACGCGCGTGGTCTCCCGCCGCTGCAGGACGAAGGCGATCTCGTCGCTGCAGGTGTGCGCCCGCTTGACCGCGTCCGCGGCGATGGCGGCCTCGAGCGCGGCCAGGCGCTTGGGCGTGTTGTGGAAGTCGGGAATCGTGTCGTGGAGGCGCGGGCCGGGCAGGTCGGTGAGGACGGCCTGGAAGGCGCCGAAGGCCCGGGCCGCCTCGAACGCCTGGCGCGGGGATTCGATCGTGTCGTAGGTCCGGGCGCCGGTGATGAACACGTACGCGCGCCAGGAGTTGCCGTCTGCGTCGCGATGCAATACCCCGCCCGCGCGGGTGGGGATAACGGTCAGCGTCCGGCGGATGGCGTCCGGCGCGCCTCCGAGCTTGGCGCGCACGTGCGCGGTCACGCGGACGATGTTCGCCATCAGGGCGTCCGTGTCGCGGAAGATGAGATGGTTGATCCGCTGCAGAATATAGGGCGTTTGCCGCCCGTTGTGCTCCATGACGATGCGAAACGTGTCGTTGATGTGCCCGCTTCCGTAGGGGGCGTGCTCGGTCAGCCGCCCGTGGATGTCGAAACTCTGGACGATTCCGGGGATGTCGTACGCTTGGCTCACGCTGGGCGCCCTCCTGTAAAAAGTGCCGGGCGAGCCTGCCCCACGCCGCGCGGCGATGTCAAGCCCGCCGGGAGGGCCGAGGCGAGGAAGGAGGGAAGGGTTCAGGGCTCGGGGTTCAGGTCGGCAGTACAGCGCGGGCTACGAACGCGCTGGTGTCGGAGTGTGTGTGTGGGGGGATCAGCCTCGAGGTTGACGGGAGCGCGTGCCCGCTGTGCCAGTTGCGGAGGCGCGGTGCGCGTGGTATCGTGCCGCCCTTGCCATGATAGAAATTCGTGACGTCAGCATCCATTTCGGCACGCAGGAAGTGCTGGAACATGTCAGCCTGCAGGTCAACCGCGGCGAGCGGGTCGGCATTGTCGGCCCCAATGGCGCGGGCAAATCGACCCTGTTTGGACTGGTCACCGGCGAGCTGCTGCCGTACCGCGGCGACGTCTCGGTGGCGTCCGGGTGCCGCACGGGGTACGTCCGCCAGCAGCTGCCCGTCTGCGACGTCCACGAGTCGCTGGTGGACTTCGTCTGCGCCGGCGCGGGCGACCTCGCGGAGATGGAGCGGGTCATGGCCGATCTGTCGCACCGGCTTGCGGAGGCCGACGAGGTGGCCCAGCGGGCGCTGCTGCGAGAGCTCGGAGAGGTGCAGTCGTCGTTCGAGCACCGGGCGGGCTATTCGCTGATGGCGCGGGCGGAGGTGGCGCTGTGCGGGCTCGGGTTCGACCCGAACGCGCTGCGCCAGCCCATAGGAACCTTCAGCGGCGGCTGGCGGATGCGCGCCGAGCTGGCGCGGGCCCTGATTGCCGACCCCGACCTCCTGCTGCTGGACGAGCCGTCCAACTACCTCGACATGCCGGCGATCGAGTGGCTCCAGAAGTGCCTGCGCGACTTCAAGGGCACGCTGCTGCTGATCTCGCACGACCGCTTCCTGCTGCGCTCGCTGACGACGCTCACGGTGGAGGTGTGCGGGCTGGCGGTGACGCGCTACGCCGGCGGCTACGACTTCTACACCGTCGAGCGCGAGCGCCGCTACCGACAGCAGCTGGCGGCCAGCCAGAACCAGGATCGCAAGCGCGAGCAGCTGGAGCGGTTCATCGAGCGGTTCCGCGCGAAGAACACGCTGGCCACGCAGGCGCAGAGCCGGATCAAGCAGCTGGCGAAGATGGAAAAGATCGAGGTCATCCGGCCGGTCCAGACGCGGGGCCGCATCCGGCTGCGCACGCCGCCGCACTGCGGCGTGGAGATCGTGCGGCTGGACAGCGCCGGCCTCACCTACGACAGTCAGCGCTGGGTGCTGCGCGGGCTGGACCTGACGATCAGCCGCGGGGAAAAGGTCGCGCTGGTCGGCTATAACGGCCTGGGCAAGACGACGCTGCTGCGGATGATCGCCGGGGCGCTGCCGCTGAGCGAGGGCCGGCGCGTGCTGGGGCACAAGGTCGTCGTCGGGTACCAGTCGCAGGACTTCGCGGAGACGATGGACCCCGACCGCACGGTGTTCGAGACGGTGCGCTCGGTGGCCGGGGACCTCACGGAGCAGCAGGTGCGCACGCAGCTCGGCGGCTTCGGGTTCTCCGGGGATGCGATCGAGAAGCGCGTCAACGTGCTCAGCGGCGGCGAGAAGATCCGCCTGGCGTTCGCGCGCCTGCTGGTCCAGCCGGTGAACCTGCTGATCCTCGACGAGCCGACCACGCACCTCGACATCCAGGCCTGCGAGGCGCTGGAGGAGGCGCTGCTGCTGTACACCGGCACGCTCTGCCTCGTGAGCCACGACATCGACTTTGTGAGGAAGGTGGCCACCGGCATCATCGCCATGACCCCGCCCGGCGTGACGCGCTACCCGGGCGGGTACGATTACTATCATGAGAAGATGACCAGTGATCAGTCATCGGTGAGCGGTGGGAGGAATCCGGACGCCAAAGGGCAGAAGGAAGGCGTCAAGCGCACCACGGACATTGGGCCGCAGACCAAGGACAAGGTCGACAAGAAGGAGCTCCGCCAGCAGCGAGCGGCCGAGCGACAGGCGCTGTACGACCAGACCAAGGATCTGAAGAAGGACGTGCGCCGCGCGGAACAGCAGGTGGCGGCGCTGGAGCCCGAGCGGGCCAAGGTGCTGGAGCAGCTTGCCAATCCCGCGCAAGTCAAAGACTTCATGGCCCTGAACCGCAAACTCCTCCACATCGAAGAAGAGATCAAGCGGTTCACGGAGCTCTGGGAGAAGTCTGCCCTGGCGCTGGAGAAGATCGAAGGGCGCGCGAAGGACGAGTGAGGCGGAGGCAGGGCCTTGCTGCGTGGACTCGTGCAACTCGCGTTTCGGCTTGATGCTGAGGAACGTTCAACGCATCATCGCGCCGTGGTTAAGGTGTCAGAAATCCGCAGGTTCGTGAGCGCTATCGCTCGGGAGTTCAAGCCCGAACGCGTGGTCCTGTTTGGCTCGTACGCGCGCGGCGAGGCCACAGAGGACAGTGATGTGGATCTGCTCGTTGTCATGCAGCACGACGGCGATGCTGTCGAACAGGCGCTCGAGATTCGTCGTCGGATTGACCGGGCGTTTCCCTTGGATCTGATCGTGAAGGGGCCGCAAGAGACCCGCAAGCGGCTGAGGCAGAATGACGCCTTCGTGTCATCGATCTTCGAGGCGGGGAAGATCCTGTATGAACGACCTCGTCAAACAGTGGTTTGAGAAGGCTGAAGGTGACTACTGCACGGCGCTGCGTGAGTTCCGCGCCCGCAAGCAGCCGAACTACGACGCGGTCTGCTTCCATGCGCAGCAGTGCATTGAGAAGTACCTGAAGGGCGTCCTGCAACTCCACGGCCTGCCGTTTGCTAAGACGCATGATCTTTCGGTGCTCCTGAAGGCCTGTGTCGAGAGATACCCATTATGGGCCGCCAACAGGGACGACATGGAGTGCCTTTCCCAGTATGCGGTCCTGTGCCGGTATCCGGGTGAAGGGAGCTCGCGTGAGAAGGCCGGACTCGCGGTGGCGGCCATGAAGCGTGCGAGGGCCGAGATTCGTGAGGCGCTCTGTCTGTAGGGCCTTCTAGCCCGCTTTCAAATCGCCGGCGCGACACGGCTGAACAAATTGTGCCGGATAACTCGACTCCGAGTTATGTTCCGGTTGAATCATACCTCGCGATGATTGATGAGGCGCGGCAATAGGGAGACTATCGTCATGCTGAACGAACCGCACTATCCGCGGTATCATCTTGCGCCACCGGTGGGATGGATGAACGATCCGCACCCGATCTTCTTCAAGGGCGCCTACCACGTCTTTTACCAGTACTCATTCCTGCCGAACGACCCGTACGGCGGCCCGCACTGCTGGGGCCACGCGATGAGCAGGGACCTGGTGCACTGGGAACACCTGCCGCCGGCGATTACACCCAAGGATCATGGCATCGCAGCGGACCGGCACATCTGGTCGGGCTGCCTGGTGGATCACCAGGGCGTGGGTACCGCGATCTACACGATCGAGAACCTCGACGTCTGGACCAGCACGAGCACGGATGACGACTTGCGCGCGTTCAAGAAGCAGGACGCCAACCCCGTCATCAAGGGCCCGCCGCCGGAGCCTGGGGTCCTGGCCGAGATGCGCGACCCCTGGGTCTGGAAGGAGCCCGATGCCTGGTACCTGACCGTGGGTTCAGGAATGAAGGACAACAAGGGCTTCGTGCTGCCCCTTTACCGGTCGACCGATCTGATCCATTGGCAGTACCTTCACCCGCTCTACCAGGGCGATGCCTCCAAAGGTGATTCCACGTTCTGCGAGTGTCCGTTCTTCTTCCCGCTGGGGGACAAATATGTTCTGGCGTTGTCCGCGGAGGCAGCCTGGATGACGGGAACCTTCAAGGACCATCGATTTGTGCCGGAGGAGCGCGGACGGCTGGACCACGGCCGCTTTTACGTGCCGCAAACGGTGCTGGACGGCAGGGGCAGGCGGATCATGTGGGGCTGGGCCATAGGTTGGAACGCCAACCCCGGCGAACGTGATGCACAGCGTCCTGCGGGTTGGGCGGGAGCGCAAACGTTGCCGCGAGTGATGTCGCTGGCAAAGGACCATACGCTCCGGTTTGACCCGGCTCCGGAACTGGAGTCTCTGCGGGCAGAGCATTGCCGGGAAGAGAATCTGACCGTAGGGAAGGCGTCGGTACCGATCAAGAACAGTCGCGGGATGCAGCTTGAACTGAACGTCGTCCTTGCGCCCGGTTCGGCCCAGCGGTGCGGCCTGGTCATCAGGGACACAGCGGAACTCCTGCGCATCACGTATGATGCGACCACCAAGGCTCTCCAATGCGCAGGTCACACGATCCCGCTGGCGCTGGAGCCGGGCGAAGACCTGGCGCTGCGCGTGTTTCTGGATAGATCCATCGTTGAGGTCTACGCCAATCGCAAGGTGTGCGTGACGGAAGGAATTCGTCCGAAAGATATCAACGCCGTGGACGTCGGGGTCTTTGCCGAGTCAGGCCAGGCGAAGGTGAAACAGCTCGATGTCTGGCAGATGCGATCGATCTGGGATTCGGTGGACGAGCACTGTGCGGCACTGGAGAAGGGCCTGTGGTGCGTGCCATCCCCAGAAGCGCTTGAGCCCGGAATGCTGCAGGCGTCCACGATGGAAGGAGCGGACACCATGCTTGCCTTCGCCGTGAGCCGGCAGGAGAAACTGTCCGACGCCTGCCAAAGCGCGGAGAAGGAATTGGAAGCGAACCCCGACGGGCCGAAGGCCGTCCATCTTCGTGAACTGCTGGACCGCGTCAGAAAGCGCGGCCTGATCGACAAGGCCTATGCGAAGGCTCTGGCTCGCAAACTGAAGGACCTGCCCAAGGATCCCGCCTGGCCAATGGTCGTCAGAAAGTTCAAGGCCAGCCGCCTGCAGCCCCCGGTAGCGGACATCGCGAAGGCCCGCCCTCCGCGGGCCGGCCTTCCGCGCAAGGTTCTGCCCTTCATGCCGGAATGCGAACTGGCGGACGTCCGCGGCATCCATGGCGGAGCCGATGGCACGATCTACGTTGAGGCGGACGTAACGTTGGACCGCGCCTATCGCGGCTTGCTGGCGTACGGGTCGGACGGTCCTGTGAAGGTGTGGGTGAACGGCCGCACCGTTGACTGCAGGCCGCATGCCACAAACCCGGGACGCATCGGGGAATATATGAAGCCTGTTTCGTGGAGGAAGGGTGTGAATCGCATCAGCTTCGCGCTCGCCACCAACCACGGCCGGGCCTGGGGGGTGCAGGCGAGGGTGATGAGGCGCAGGGCATAGAGGGGCGCGCTGGACATACTCCTCCGGCACCTCGTAGTAGGCTTTCACATCCGCCTGTAGGCGCAGAGCAGAACCAGCGTGGTAGAATACTTGCATACGGGTTTCGGATTACGCGACGATCACACGTCGCCGCAGAATCTCGGGTGAATTCAGTGAAAGGAACTGGAAGATGAAAGGTCTCTGTCGAGGTGTAATGGGAGCGCTGGTGGCGTGTGTGGCAGCGACGGCGATCCCGGCGGGCGGCGCGGTGAAACTGCCAAACATCATCGGCAGCAACATGGTGCTCCAGGCCGAGGCGCCGTTGCCGATCTGGGGCTGGGCGAATCAGGGCGAGAAGGTCACCGTCAGTTTTGCCGGGCAGAACAAGACAGCGACCGCCGGAAAAGACGGCAGGTGGAATGTCGTGCTGGACAAGCTTCACGCCAACGACAACCCCCAGAAGATGATCGTCAAGGGCGACACCGAGATCATGCTGGAGAACGTGCTGGTGGGCGAGGTGTGGGTCGGGTCGGGTCAGTCGAACATGGAGATGGCGGTGGGTGGGTCGAAGGACGGTGCAGCGGAAACCGCCGCGGCACAGTATCCGGCGATGCGGCTGTTCTTGGTGCGCCAGGCGATCGCCAAGGTGCCCGCCGACGATGTCCTGGGCCAGTGGGTGGAGTGTTCGCCATCGACCGTGGGCAGCTTTTCGGCCGTCCTGTATTATTTCGGGCGCCGCCTGCACAACGATCTCAAGGTGCCGACGGGGCTGATCGCCTCGGCTTGGGGCGGGACGCGGATCGAGCCGTGGACGCCGCTGGAGGCGTTGGAGGCCCGGCCTGACTTTAAATCCTTAGCGGACATGGCCAAGGTGGCCGCCGGTGAAGCGTCAGCACCCTCCTGCCAGGACCCGACCGTGCTGTTCAACGGGATGATCCATCCGATCCTTCCGTTTGCCATTCGCGGAGTCACCTGGTATCAGGGCGAGAGCAACGTCATTCAGGGCGACGGGCCGCTCTACGCCATGCGGCTGCAGGCCTTGATCAGCGGCTGGCGCACGGCATGGGGGCAGGGCGAGTTCCCGTTCCTGTTTGTGCAACTGGCGCCTTGGATCGGCTACGAGTATGGCGAGCTACCCAAGACCTGGCAGGCCCAGGTGGATAGCTTGAAGATCCCCAGCACGGGGATGGCCGTCATCACGGACGTCACCGGCGACGTCAACGACATTCACCCGACGGACAAGCAGAGCGTCGGTACGCGGCTGGCGCTGTGGGCGCTGGCCAAGACCTACGGGCGCAAGGATGTCGTTTACTCCGGCCCGCTGTACAAGGCCATGAAGGTGGAAGGCGATAAGGCCGTCCTGAGCTTCGATCACGCCGATGGGCTCAAGAGCCGCGATGGCCAGGAACTCACGGAGTTCGAAATCGCGGGGGCGGACAAGAAGTTCGTGTCGGCCAAGGCCGTAGTCCAGGGCGACACGGTCGTGGTGACGGCCCCCGGCGTGACCCAGCCGGTGGCCGTCCGGTTCGGTTGGCACAATACGCCCAACCCGAACCTGTGCAACGGCGCGGGCCTGCCGGCCAGTCCGTTCCGCACGGACGATTGGTACAACAGCTTCACGCTCGAAGAAAGTGTGTGCACCGGCAAGCCGGTGGAAACCTCGGGAGCCGTGAACCCGAACGAGAAGCCTGAGTTTGCGGTGGACGGCTATGGCGACATCAAGAAGTTCTGGGGAACCATACCGGCCCCGCAGTGGCTTAAGGTCGACCTGCAAGGAGAGTTCACGGTAGATCGAATCACCATTCTGCCATACTGGGACCACAAGCGTTACTACCAGTACACGATCGAGGTGTCCGGGGACGGGACGGAGTGGACAAAGGTCGTCGATGCCTCGCAGAACACCGACCCGGGAACGGAGGCAGGCTATACCCACACGTTCAATCCGATCACGGCCCGCTACGTGAAGGTGAACATGCTTAAGAACAGCGATAACCCCGCCATCCACCTTGTGGACTTGCGCGTGTACGAGGCCGGAAAGTGATTGCCGTGGTCCTTGCGTAGGGGCAAATGGACGCACCAACAGAGGGTAACGGGACGTTACACGGCAAGCATCAGGGCTCTTCTCCGCCTGCCTGCCGTAGGCGCGTCGGCGCGGGCACGCCCTCCGTCCGGCGCTCGTACTCTTCCTCCGCGCGTTCGTCCGCGACGTGCCGTTCCGCATGTGCGACCTGCTCCTGCTGCCCCGGAAGCGCGGGCACTTGTTCGACCAGCTCAGATGCCTGCGCCAGCAGGGACGGGATCGTCAGCGTCACGGAAAGAATCATGACGAGGAAGAGGAGTGTGAAGACGACGATGATCGCGAGGTTGCGCTTAACACCCCGCGCTTCCACACGCGGTCTCTCTCCCGCGAAGGACCGGCTCACGGGGAGCGGCGGATCGTTGACCGCACCGGGGTGGATGTCGCGTTCTTTCATCGTGATGAGCCGCAGTCGCGACGGCGGCGATCAGGAACGAGGACAGCCCGTAACCGAGCGGGCCGCGTCGACCACAGCGATGACCGATAGCTAGACCTTGGCCTGACGGCGGACGCGCTTCCGCTCGAACTCCTGCAGGAGTCGTTTTCTCAGGCGGACGTGTTTGGGCGTCACCTCCACCAGTTCGTCATCGTTGATGTACTCGATGGCCTCTTCCAGGCTCAGGAGCACGGGCGGGGCAATGTCGGTGTTCCGGTCCCGGCCGGCCGCCCGGATGTTGGTGAACGGCTTGACCTTCTGGATGTTCACCACCAGGTCCGAGTCCAGGCAGTGCTCCCCGACGATCATGCCTTCGTAGCACTCCTTGCCGGGCGCCACGAAAAGCGAGCCGCGCATCTGCAGCCCGTCGATCGCAAAGGCCGCGGCTTTTCCGCTGCCCATGCTGATCATCGACCCCTTGTTGCGTCCGCCGAACTCGGGCACGACGGGGGCATAGTGGACGAAGCTGTGATGCAGAATGGCCTCCCCGGCGGTGACGGTCAGCAGCTTGCTGCGCAGCCCGAGGGTGCCGCGCGTGGGGATGTGGAACTCCTGGAGCCGCCGGTCGCCCTGCTGCTCGACGCGGACGATCTCGCCGCGCCGCGCGCCAACGAGCTCGATCACCTTGCCGGCGTAGGCGACCGGCACGTCCACGGTCAGGAGCTCAAAGGGTTCGCAGGTCTGCCCGTCCATGTCTTTGTAGATCACGCGCGGCTGGGCCACGGTCAGCTCAAACCCCTCCCGGCGCATGTTCTCGATCAGGATGGAGAGGTGTAGCACGCCGCGGCCACTGACGTTGAAGGAGTCGTCGCTCAGGGATTCCACGTGCAGGGCCACGTCGCGCTGGACTTCCAGCAGGAGCCGCTGCCGCAGGTGGCGGCTGGTGACGTAGACCCCGTCCTGGCCGAAGAAGGGCGAATCGTTGATCCGGAAGATCATCGAGAGCGTCGCCTCGTCCATGTGAATGGCCGGCAGGGCCTCCGGGCTCTCCGCATCCGCCAGGGTGTCGCCGATGTCGATGTCCGGTATGCCGACGACCGCACACAGATCGCCGCACGACACGCGGTCCACGGCCCGGCGGGACAGGCCTTCAAAGACAAACAACTGCTTGAGCTGCACCGGAGCGACCTCGCGGTTCCGCTTCATGTGAACGACTGGGGTCTTCAAATCCAGGGAGCCGCGATAGACGCGGCCGACCCCGGTGCGGCCCACGTAGTCGGAGTGCTCAATCGAAGCGACCTGCATCTGGACGGGGCCGTCCTGCGTGCGGGGAGCGGGGATATGCTCCAGGATCGCATCCATCAGCGGAAGGATGGAGGAACGATCTCCGTCCAGGGTCGCAGACGCCCAGCCTTCCTTTCCGCTGGCATAGAGCATGGGGAAGTCCAGCTGGGCGTCGCTGGCGTTGAGCTCGACGAACAGGTCGAACATCTTGTCGTGCACGGCGGCCGGCCGCGCATCCGGCCTGTCGATCTTGTTCAGGATCACCAGGCACTTGAGCCCCAATTCCAGCGCCTTGGCCAGGACAAAGCGGGTCTGGGGCATGGGGCCGTCCGCCGCGTCCACGAGCAGCAGGGCCCCGTCGGCCAGATTGAGCACCCGTTCGACCTGGCCGGAGAAATCGCTGTGGCCCGGCGTATCAATGACGTTGATCTTGGTGCCCCGGTATTCGACGCTGACGTTCTTGGAGAGGATCGTAATGCCGCGCTCGCGCTCCAAATCGTTGCTGTCGAGGAAGCAGTCCCGGAACGCATCCTTCTTCAGGAACAGGTTGGCCTGCTTGAGGATCTGGTCCACCAAGGTGGTCTTCCCGTGGTCAACATGGGCAATGATCGCAATGTTTCGAAGTGCTTGATCGGGCATGGGAGCTTTCGTGGAAAAGCGGCGGAGTATGAGGGTGGCGCACCTGGATGTCGAGCGTGCTGCTTCGACCCGCGTTGCATTCGGGTGCCTTCAGCCCTCTCGCCGGACAGGTTAGTCTTCCGCTCGTTGGCGCATGATGGCATAGTGAGTTCAGCGCGTGGCGTATGGATGCGGGCGAGGCGTACGGGCGTGAGCGACAGCCGGCTGCGTGTGCGCTCGCCGATATCAGAAAGGCGCTCTACGGTGAAGACGGAGAACGGTTCCCGTTCCTACGACATCACGCATATCATCCTGTCGGTGCTCTTCATCGGCCTGTTTATCGGCCCCGTGCTGCTCGCGGCGGCCGGCAGCGCTCTTCGGCGGGGGCGGTTGTTCATCGCTTTCTCAGCCCGGGCTCGTCTGATAGACTGCGGCCCGCGTGTCTCCGAGGAGGCTTGAACAGGAGGGAAACAAGGTGACGAAGTTCAATGGACTTGCGATGACGCTGGGGAATCTGTCCCGTCTTTCGGATGCGCGGACGCGATCGATCAGCGCGGAGAATTTCACGGGGGAAAAGGGCAAGGGAGGGATGGCCGCGGAAGGGACCGGCTCCGGCTGCGCCAGGGATCTTGGGCGGGGATGGAAGATCAGCCCGTCGATTACCATCAAGCCCGGGGAGACGGCCACGCTGGCGGAGATCGCCGGGCCGGGCGCCATTCAGAGCATGTGGTTGTCCGGCTATACGGGCCGGGATTTCATTCTTCGCGTCTACTGGGAAGACCAGGCGCACCCTTCCATCGAAGCGCCCCTGCCGGATTTCTTCGCATTGCCATGGGGCGCCACGTACCGGAACGACGGCCGGGACGCCTCGGTTCGCGTGAATTCCATTCCCGTGACGGTTGCGCCCAAGAGCGGCCTGAATTGCTTCTGGGAAATGCCGTTTCGCCAGAAGTGCAGGATCACCCTTCAGAACATCGGCCCGGAACATGCCCAAGCATGTTACTATCAGGTGAACTACGTCCTGACGGAGGTTCCAGACGACTGCGCCTATTTCCATGCGCAGTATCGCCGGGTCAATCCGCTCCCGTACAAGGAAGTCTACACGATCGTGGAGGGCATCACCGGGCGAGGGCAATACGTGGGAACGTCCATGGGTTGGGGCATCAACAACAATGGTTGGTGGGGCGAAGGCGAGATCAAGTTCTACCTGGATGGAGATGGCGCCTTTCCCACGATTTGCGGCACCGGCACCGAGGACTACTTCGGGGGCTCCTACAACTGGGACGTGGGCGGCGAGTACCACACGTACAGCACGCCGTTTCTGGGCATGCATCAAGTCATGAAGCCCGACGGCACGTATACCGCGCAGCATCGGCACGCGATGTACCGGTGGCACGTCATGGACCCGATCCGATTCCAGCAGGATCTCCGCGTCACGATTCAAGCGCTGGGCTGGCGCAGTGAGGGGCGGTACTATCCCGGGCAGCATGATATCTGCTCGGTGGCCTACTGGTACCAGACGCTGCCGACCGCGCGCTTTCCGCAGCTGCCGGATCGCAATGGGCTGGAAATCGTTTAGGTGGGGCTGAAGCGGGTTGGAGGGGGCCGTGGGCGCAGATCGAAGCCAGAACCGGGCGAGGACGGAGGCCGAGCAAGACCGCCTCGTGCGGGAGCTGCGGGAGAGCGAGCAGAAGTACAGAGAGATTTTCAATGCCACGACCGAAGCCATTGCGGTCGAGGACACGGAAACCGGCGTATTTGTGGACGTGAATGAGCCGATGGTCAGGATGTATGGCTACGCATCCAGGCAGGAGCTGCTCGCGGCCTCCATCGGCGATCTCAGTGAGTGCGTCCCTCCCTACACCCAGGAAGAAGCCCAGCGGCGGAACGATCTGGCGGTGGCCGGCTCGCCCCAGGTGTTCGAGTGGATCGCAAAGAGGAAAAACGGCGAGCTCTTCAACGTGGAAGTCTCGCTCACCTGTTCGCCCATCCGCGGGAAGAACCGGGTTCTGGCGGTCGTTCGCGATGTTACCGAACGGAAGAAGGCCTTGGACGCACTGCGGGAGAGCGAAGCGCGCTACCGCAGCTTGTTCGAGCAGGCGGCAGACCCGATTATGGTTGTCGACGCCGATACGACGGCCATCGTGAACTTCAACGATGCGGCATGCCAGACCCTCGGCTATACACGTGAGGAATTCGCTGCACTTCGGGTCTCCGACATCGAAGCAACGGAAACCGCCGCGGAGGTGAAGCAGCGCACCAGGCAGATGCTGTCGGATGGCGGGGCCGTTTTTGAAACGAGGCACAGAACGAAAACCGGGGCCCTGCTGGACGTTGAGGTCAGGCCAAAAGTGGTACGCCTCAACGGGAGGACGTGCATTCAAACCATCTCCCGGGACATCACTGGACGCAAGCAGTCAGAGGCGGCACTTCACGAGGCCCACACGAGGCTGGAGGTCAAGGTCCAGGAGCGCACGGCCAAGTTGAGGGCCCTGGCGGCCGAACTCATACGTGCCGAGGCGCGTGAACGGGAACGCATCGTTGGGATGCTGCATGAGGATATCCAGCAGACGATCGTGGGCGCGAGGTTCATGCTCGGCGGGTTGCGACAGGGCCGTTCTGTCGAGGAACTGCTGGCTGTTGTGGACGAAGTCGGCGGCGTGCTGGAGAAGGCGAATGAAGCCATGCGCTCCCTCTGCATGGACCTTCGCCCGCCCGTGTTGCACGAAACTGGCCTGGGGGCGGCGCTGGCATGGCTGGCCGACGAGGTGAAGCGGACGTTGGCTGTCGAGTTGGAGGTGCAGTCCGAGCCGGCGGCCGAGCCGGCGAATGAAGAGCAGCGAACGTTCCTTTACCAGGCGGCGAGAGAAATCCTGTTGAACACCTTCAAGCACGCCGGGGTGAAGAGCGCGCAGGCGAGCCTGCGACTGGGCGAGGGCAGCGTGATCCAGCTGGACGTGAAGGATCAGGGCCGGGGCTTCGACACAACTGCTGTCCCCGCGGGCGGATCTGGGCTCTTCCGGCTGCGAGAGCGCGCGGAGTTCTTTGGCGGCGAACTGAGGGTGCGCAGCGCGCCTGGCCAGGGCACATGCGTGACGCTCACGTTGCCCAGAGCGTGAAGCAGCCGCATTTGACGCGCCGCCGTTGACGGGGCGCATCCTCGTTTCAGTGCACCCCGCATATGGGGCTGGCGCTCGGAGAGCGCCGCCCTACCCATGCGCATCCGGTCCTGGGACACGGTCGTTTGCGATCAAGTAGGCCGCGCCTCTCCGAGGCGCCGGCCCGCGCAGGGACGCCATAGGCACCGAAACGCGGATGCGCCCGCTCTTTGGGCGCGCGTAATCCCTTGCGCGCCGTGGTCGGGCGGCCTAGAGTGGGAGCAGGC
>CAZJBP010000072.1:0-18271 GCA_964544115.1 uncultured Victivallales bacterium
CGCCGACACGCCGGGGCACGAGCAGTACACGCGCAATATGGCCACGGGCGCCTCGACCGCCGACCTCGCCATCATCCTCATCGACGCCCGGCAGGGGCTCCTGACCCAGACGCGACGCCACTCGTTTATCGTCTCGCTGCTGGGCATCCGGCATGTGATCGTGGCCGTCAACAAGATGGACCTCGTGGATTTCAGCGAGGCCACCTTCAACGCGATCCGACAGGACTACACCTCCTTCACGGAGCGGCTGGGCTTCCCGGACCTTCGGTTCATTCCGCTGTCCGCGCTGCGGGGCGATAACGTGGTGGAACGGTCTGCCCGCCTGCCGTGGTACACGGGCCCGTCGCTGCTGGAGGCGCTGGAGGACGTTGACGTGGCGGCCGACCGCAATCTGACCGATTTCCGGTTCCCGGTCCAACTGGTCTCCCGCCCGCACCTGGATTTCCGCGGTTTTTCTGGCACGGTCGTGTCCGGCACGGTGAAGGTGGGCGATCGGGTCAAGGCCCTGCCCTCCCTGCGCGAATCGGCCGTGCGCCGCATTGTGACCGCCGATGGCGATCTGGTCGAAGCGTTTGCGCCTCAGGCCGTGACGATCGAACTGGCAGACGAGATCGACATTAGCAGCGGCGAGATGATCGCGCACGCCAACAGCCTTCCAAAATCGGCGACGCACGTGGAGGCGATGCTGATCTGGATGGCCGACGCTCCGAGCCGCAAGGGCGCCTCCTACGTCCTCCGCCACACCTCGCGCACCACAAAGGCCCGACTCGTGTCCCTGAGCTACAAGGTCGACATCAACACGCTGCAGAAGAGCCCCACGGAGGAGCTCGGACTGAACGAGATCGGCCTGGCCACTCTGACCACGCACCAGCCGCTGTTCTTCGACCCCTATGCCCGCAACCGCGAGACCGGCGGCTTCATCGTCATTGACGCGGTGACCAACGCCACCGTCGCCGCCGGGCTTATCGTCGAGCATCCCGCGTCCGAGCCGGGCAGCAGCCGCGACGAGGGGGACGCCTCCTCGCGCACGCCGCTGGAGCAGCACGTCGACCGGCGCGAGTTCCTCTGGGAGCGCGGTCTCGTCTCCCCCGCCAACCGCGTCGCGCGCAACCAGCATCGCGGCCAGGCCATCGTCATCACCGGCGCCCGCGGCACCGGCAAGCGCGATCTGGCGCGGCACCTGGAACTGCGGCTTTTCAAGGCGGGCTACTACGCTTACTATCTCGGCGTGTCGAACCTGATCGAGGGCCTCGACGCCGACGTGGGCGACAGCTTCTGGGACCGGGACGAGCACGTCCGGCGAACCGGAGAACTGTTCCGGATCATGACGGACGCGGGCTTGATCTTTATCAGCTCGCTCGACGACATGGATGCGTACGATCTGCAGAAGCTGAGGTTGCTGAGCTCGCCGAACAAGCTTGTGATTGCGGCCATCGGCGAGACGGCATTGAGCCCCGGGGACGTGGACGTCCGGATCCCCGGGGGCCAGGATCACGCGGCCTCGGTCCGCGCCATCCTGGAGGAACTCAACCGGTTGAACGTTCTGGCCGAGTATTACATCTAGCACCACTGTTCACTGATAACTGATGACTGATGACTGGTCACTGATCACCGTCCCCGGAGGGCCCCATGCCTGCAGAACCACAGATGAGCGCCGTCGAGCGTGACAAGCTGGAGATCGATCCGGACTTTGACTTCCGGGAGATCGCCCGCCGGCCCTTCGAGTCGCTGACTCCAAACGAGATCAGCATGTTCAAGTGGTCCGGCGTGTACCACCAGCTCCAGCCGACCTTCTTCATGATTCGCCTGGTCACGCCCGGCGGGCTGATCACCTCGGCCCAGCTGCGCCGGGCGGCATCGCTGGCCCGGGACTACGGGCAAGGCGAGCTCTGCATCACCACCCGCCAGACGCTGCAGTTCCACTGGATCCGCCAGCAGGACATCCACAAGATCCTCGATGGCATGGCCGACGTGGGCATGACCACGAAGAACGGCTGCGGCGACGTGACGCGGAATGTCGTGACCTGCTCGTTGCAGGGCGTCTGCCCGCACGAGGTCGGCACGCATGTGCGCGAGCTGATCCGGGCCATCGCGACCGACCCGGAGATTCGCGACCGCCAGCGCAACCTGCCGCGCAAGCACAAGATCTCCGTCGCCGGCTGCGGCCGGGCCTGCGCACAAACCCTGATCAACTGCCAGGGATGGATACCGGTCACGCGCACCGCGGCCGGGGGGGCGGAGGAGGAAGGCTGGCAGTTCTACGCCGGCGGCGGCCTCGGAGCCCGCCCCTACCTGGCCAAGCGCGTCTTCGACTGGGTGCCTCACGAGCTGGCGCTGCCCGTCACTCAGGCCGTGGTCGAGTCCTTCCGTCGGCACGGCGACCGCCGCCGCCGCACGCACGCGCGCCTGAAGATTGTCGTCGACCTCATGGGAGCCCGGGGCTTCGGCGATTCGGTGCTCTCGATCCTCAGGGAGCGCGGGGTGCCCGGACTGGACCGGATCGTCCCCGCCGCCGACCCGCAGCCGGACCTGGCGCCGGCCTTCCTCGACGGCCAGGAGACCCTCGTGCAGCGCGACCGCGCGCTGTGCACCGTGCGCATCCAGGTGCCGCGCTCGGAGCTCCGCGCCGCGCAGGCAGAGCAGCTCGCCGACTGGGCCGACGCCTACGGCCGCGGCGAGATCATGTTCACCAATCGCCAGAACGTGGAGATCCGCCACGTCCCCGCGGAGCGGACGCCCGCCCTTCTGGCCGCGATCCATGCCGCCGGCTTCCGGACCAGCGGGCACGAACGCCTTCCCGACGTGGTCGCCTGCGTGGGCACCACGCTATGCCGCATGGCCGCCGGCGACGCCCCCGCCGCCTGTCGCAGCCTCCTTGATGCGTTCGTCGGGGATCGACCGCTCTTTGAGTCGGTCGGGGCGCTGCGCATCAACATCACAGGCTGCCCGAACAACTGCGCCCACGCCTGGGTGGCCGACATCGGACTGCGCGGCAAACGCATTCGCACCGAGGGCGGCGGCAGCGTGGACGGGTATGACCTGTATGTCGGCGGATCGCTCGCCGGCGCTGGCCGCATCGGTGAACTCGTCGGCGACGCCGCCGGGACAGAGGTAGTGGAGGCGGTCCGCCGGATCGTCAGCCTCTACGTGAGCCGCCGCGAGACCCCGGCGGAGCGGTTCTCGGCGTTCTCCGCCCGGACGCCGCTCGATGCGTTCCGGCAGGCGCTTTATGGCCCCGGCCAGTCGGGGGCGCTGTGAAGGCAGACGCAGGTTCCTCCATGCGCGACCGATTGGTCACAGCAGCTCGCCTGATCGACGAGGGGCGCGCCGTCGAAGCCATCCGCCTCCTGTGCGATGCCGGGGTGCCGGACACGGCCGAGGTCTGCGCCCTCCTGGCGCGCGCCTACGCCCTCCGAGGCGATGAGCGGGGCGACCGCCATTCAGCCCGCTTCTTTGCCCTGCGAGCAAAGGAACACGGATCCGCCGACCCGCGCATGGACGCGCTCCTCCAGGACTCCGAGCCGCCCGCCACGAGCCAGGAGATCACAGCCGGCACAAACACGACCGGATCGCTACGCGGACTTAAGGACAGCCGGAAGCCTGAGCCCTCGCGCTACCGCTTCAACGCCCTCTCGCGGGCCTGCGGGGCCGCCTGCGAGCCCAAGGACTTCGACTGGTCCGCCCGGAATGTTCCCTGTCAGGCTGCCTGCCCGGCCGCGACCGACATCCCCGAGTACCTGACCGCCATCTTCGAGGGGGACTACGCCAGGGCCTATGCCGTCAACCTTCGCGACAACGTCTTCCCGGGCGTGCTGGGCCGCGTGTGCGCACGCCCCTGCGAACCGGCCTGCCGGCATGGGTGGGACGGGCTCGGCGAGCCCGTCGCCATTTGTCACTCCAAACGTGCGGCGGCCGATCACCGCCCCCAGGATCTGTGCGTGCTCCCGAAGCTGTTCGCGCCGAGCGGCAAGCGCGTGGCCGTGGTTGGAGCCGGGCCCGCGGGGCTGGCCGCGGCGAGGCAGTTGGCCCTGTTCGGTCACACCGTCGTCGTGTTCGAGAAGCATGTCCGCGCCGGCGGCATGATGAATCAGGGCATTCCCGTGTTCCGCCTGCCCCGCGACGTGATCGACCGCGAGATCGCGCAGATTGCCGCCCTCGGCGTTGAAATCCGCTGCGGCGTCGAGGTGGGACGCGACGTCTCGCTTGAAGCGCTGCAGGCCGGGTACGACGCCGTCGTGATGGCCGCCGGAACGCTCCGCCCGAACCTGCTGGACCTGCCCGGGCACGGGCTGAGCGGCATCCGCCACGGGCTGGATTTTCTGCTGGAGGTGAACGAGAGCGGAAGCGCGGACGTCGGCGAGAACGTCGCCGTCATTGGCGGCGGATTCACCGCGATGGACTGCGCGCGCACGGCCCGGCGGATGGGAGCCCGGACGGTGGAACTCGACGTCGAGAGCGAGCAGGACCTGGTTGAGCACTCGATCCTGCGGATGCCTGATGACCGGGTGCGGGTCTGGTACCGTCGATCCATCAGCGAGATGCTCGTCACCCCCGGCGAACTCGAAGAGCTCG
This sequence comes from uncultured Victivallales bacterium, assembly GCA_964544115.1. Classification (GTDB taxonomy): domain Bacteria; phylum Verrucomicrobiota; class Kiritimatiellia; order UBA8416; family JADHWI01; genus CAZJBP01. The sequence continues at coordinate 4,573 of CAZJBP010000072.1, forward strand.
AGAACGAGGGCATCCCGATGGAGTTCATGGTCAACCCCATAGCCTACATCGGCAGACAGGGCCGCGTAACCGGCATGCGCTTTGTCCGCACCCGCATGGGCGAGCCCGGCCCGGATGGAAGGCGGCGGCCCGAACCGGTGGAGGGGAGCGAGTTCGAGATACCCGTCGATACGGTCCTGCTGGCCACCGGCCAGTTTCCCGACACCGCGTGGATCAGCGGCCGACTGCGGCCGGATCTTGTGGGCGAGAACGGTTGGCTGAAGAGCGGCAAGGAGGCGCGCACGGCCGTCCCCGGGATCTTCGTCGCTGGAGACTTCGCGCAGGGCGCCGCTTCCCTCATCCAGGCCATCGGCCACGCGAAGCAGGCGGCGCGCGACGTCGATGCCTACCTGATGGGATCCACGCGCCTGACCGACCGGGTGGAAATCGCCGACGCCACCGATACCGGCCGCATCCGCGAGATGGATGCAGTGCCACAGCAGCCGATGCCGGCGGAGCCGCCGAACCGGCGAGACGCCACGGCCGAGGTCGAAACCGGCTACGACCGCGCCCTCGCCACCGAGGAGACTCAGCGCTGCTACCGGTGCCATTACAAGTTCGAGATTGATGCGGACACGTGCATCTCCTGCGATTGGTGCATCAAGGTCAAGCCGCGCCCGAAGTGCATCCTGCGCGTACGCGACCTGGAGTACGACAACGCCGGCCGCATTACGGGATGGAAGGAAGCCGCCCGCACTCAGGACGCTCACCTGATCTGGATCAACCAGGAAGACTGCATCCGCTGCGGTGCCTGCGTCGCAGCGTGCCCCGTCGACGCCATCAGCATCCAGAAGGTCTCCCTTCAGACCGACGTCACATGAAGACCGGGGCTTGCATCTTTTTCGGGTGATTGCCCCCGCGCCATCTGGTATCGTGGCCCGCGAAAAGACGGAGCGTGGCGACGCGCTGACGCATCGCCGCCTCTATCGGGGCCCGCACACCATGACCGAACGTAAGACGCGATCACATTCCGGCTGCCTCTGGGCCGTCATCATCTTCCAGGGCTTCCTGCTGCTGCTCGGCGTGGTGGGCACCATCGGCGCCCTGGCCATTCACTCCGCCGCCGGCAAGTGGAAGACCGACCTCAGCGCCATGGGGGAGGACGACTTCCCGTCGCTGGAGGAAGTCTGGTCGTGCGGCCAGGGCGACACCAAGGTGGTTCGGGTCCCCATCAAGGGCACGATCATGCTGGGCGACGGCGACGGCGTCTTCTCATCGGCCGCAGGCACGGCCGACCTTGCGCTGGCGGCCATCCGGCGCGCCACGAATGACAGCGAGGTCAAAGGCCTGATTCTCGACGTGGACAGCGGCGGCGGTGGCATCACGGCCAGCGAGATCATCTACAACGCCCTGGAGGAGTTCCGAGCCGCCGATGAAGACCGTGTCGTCGTCGCCCTCTTTGGCGACGTCGCCGCCTCGGGCGCCTATTACGTCGCCGCCGCGTCGGACTGCATCGTCGCGCATCCCACGACGATGACCGGATCCATCGGCGTGCTGCTGCAAACCTGGAATATCAAGGAACTGGCGGGGAAGATCGGCGTGCGCGACGTGACCATCAAGTCCGGCAAGAACAAGGATCTCCTCAACCCGTTTGAGGATCTGAACCCGGAGCAGACCAAGATGCTGCAGGACGTCATTGACGAACTGCACTCCCGGTTCGTGGGCATTGTCGCCTCCGGCCGCGAACTTCCCGAAGAGCAGGTTCGGGCCCTCGCGGACGGACGCGTCTTCTCGGCCACGCAGGCGGTTGAACTCGGCCTCGTGGACGAGATCGGCCACTGGCAGGATGCGGTCGATCGGACCGCCGAATTGCTGGATGTGGACGAGGTGAAGGTCTACCGCTACGAGCAGCCGTTCCACATCTCCGACCTCTTCCGAGCCCAGGGACCGGTACAGGAGGTCGCCGCCCTGCTGCGCCCCTGGATTGGAACGCGCCTGATGTACTTGTGGCAGCTGTAGACGGCGCGAACCGCCGGCGCGAGAGTTCCACACCGCAGCCATGGAGAGACGACCTTGCGCCTTGTAGTGGTATGCACATCGTTCGACCGGTCGGAGCAGGCCATCTTCTCGGCCCTGCCGGCGGCGGGCATTGAGACGGAAGTGGTGTGTTCTCCAGACGCCGGAGCCAAGGAATCCCTCGCGCGCGCCGGCGTCCGCGTGAGCCCGTGGCCGGTGCGCAACCGGCTTGACCTGCGCGCGGTGGCGCACCTGCGCCGCCTGCTGGACAACGCGCCGGCGGACGTGATCTATGCCCCGCGCAACAGCACGCTTTCCGTCAGCCTGCTCGCCACCCTCGGCCGGCGCACGCGCGTCGTCGGCTACCGTGGCACCTGCGGGCACATCAGCCGCTGGGATCCGGCCGCCTGGCTGGCGTACCTGAACCCCCGGGTCGCACGGATCGCCTGCGTGTCCAATGCGGTGCGCGACTACCTTCTCGGCTTCCGCCTGCCCGCGTCGCGGCTGGTGACGATCTACAAAGGCCACGATCCCGAGTGGTACGCCGGCACGCCGCCTTCGCTCGCCCCGTTCGGATTCACGCCCCAGGACTTCAGCGTCGCCTTCACCGGCAACATGCGCCCGGTCAAGGGCGTCGACGTCCTGATCGAGGCCGCCCGCCTGCTGCCGGCCGATTCACGCATCCGCCTGCTGCTCATCGGCGACGTCCGCGACGAGGGCGTGCGGCAACTGGCTGCGTCGCCCGGCGTGCGCGACCGGCTCGTCTTCACCGGCTTCCGGAAAGACGCGGCGGCGCTGGCCGGGGCGTGCAACGCCTACGTCATGCCATCCGTCGAACGCGAAGGCCTGCCCCGCGGCGTGATCGAGGCCATGTGCCAGGGCGTCTGCCCGGTGGTGTCCGACGTTGGCGGCATGCCGGAGCTGGTTCAGGATGGCGTGTCCGGACTCGTCGTCCCGCCGCGAGACCCGGCCGCACTTGCCGCGGCACTGCTGCGTCTCGAACGGGACCGGCCCCTGTGCACCTCCATGGGAGCCGCCGCGCGCGCGCGCATCGGGCGGGACTTCCACATCCGCACCACGATTGACCGCATGATCGCCCTGTTCAGGGATGCTGCGGCCGATCACCCGAAGAGCAGCGGCACGAACGATTCCGGGCGATGAAAATCAGGGCGCTCCGCCTGCACCGGCGCCCAGGTCCCCCAGTGCGGATGCGACGTATCGTCCCCGCACTTGTAGATATTGCACTTCCACTGCGTCCCCTGCTTCGGCGCCGGGACCTCGAAATACTTGGCGAACAGCGTGAAGGGCACGTGGTACTCCACGGACCATGAGCACGGCGTGGCAATTTCGGGTTCAATCTGCTTTGGCATCGAATGGCTGACCCGGATCGTAGCGCCGTCCTCGTCGGTGACCGGACCGTACATGTGGCGGCTCCCGCAGCGCCTGAGCAGCATCACGCCTCCCGCGTTCATCTCGAAGTTAAAGTAGGCCGGAGAGGCCGGGTCCGGAGACACGAACAGCTCCACGCAGCTATCGCGACACACGGGATCCTGGAAGGCCTGTGCCACGGCCCGCACGTACTGGTCTTCGACGTCGAAGCGGACGGCCAGCCACGTGTCGTCATAGAGCAGCCGAGCCCGCGTGCGCGGGCGATGGCCGGAGTCCGGCCAGGGGTAGTTCGCGACTTCAGCGACCGGTGTGCGGGCCCAGAGCGGGCTGCACACGACCGCGTCCGGTCGGCCGAGGGGTTGCGTGGCACGCTCAATCGTGTAGCTTAGTTTCATATGGCTCCCCTGTGTGGACGTTGAACCTCTAGCGGCGTGGCGACATCACAAAATAGATCGGGCGACCGGTCAGTGTGTAACCCGACCCCTCGGACGGCACCGATGCCCCCGCGACGTCAAAGGCCTTCGCCACCGTGTCGTGCGGCAGGAAGGCAACGGGCTCGCCGCTGGTCCAGGCCAGAACCACGGTGCTGGCCGATTGCGTGAAGACCAGTGCGTGGGCCACGGCATCGCCTCCCCCGCCCCCCCACTCCTCCGGCGGCATCCGGCGCACAAACGTCCCCTGCCCAACGGTGCGGATGAACAGCGCCAGGGCCGAGAACGCCTCACGTTCGCGCCAGGCGCCATCGGCGGCGCGATCATCGACCAGCCCGTAGCCGTGTGCGGCCAGGCGCCACCAGACCACCTCGTCAGCCATCCCGGAGCACAGCGCTATTGCCAGATATCGCACCATGTATTCCGCGTATTGGGATTCGCTCACGCTGGGGTCATTGGTGCGGGTGCCCGGAGACTCATAGGGAGAGCCCACGGGCGAATAGACCCCGGTCCCGAGCAGCGGCCAATTCACCTCCGACACGATGTACCGCTCCTCGCACACCGCGCTGGCCGCCGCAATCGCGCGGCCCAACGCCAACTTCTCCAGCGTCGAGAACCGGCCCTGCCTGTTTTCCGGCCCGCCGCGGCGGTCGACATAGAGGTGGTGGGACAAGGCGGAGAATCTCACTCCGGAAGGAACCTCGCGCAGCGCGGCCAGCACGAAGGGGTATTCAAAGTCGATTCCCGCCGGTCCGGTGAACCTCAGCTTGGGGTAGCGCCGCGCCATCTCCACAAGCGGGCGGACCAGTCGGCCGTAGTCGTGGGGGCTCCATAGCCCCCACTTCACCCGGTTGACCGCATGGCCAACCTCAACCCAGTCGGCCACGCCGGCCAGCCCGGCGCACGACCGCCCGACGAACGCGTCCCATGCGGCCGGCTCAAGCACCGCCCGCCGGTCCTGCACCAGCGACGCAGACACCGCATGCCCGGCCGCCTTCAGGGCCCGCGCAACCTCCAACCGCTGTGCCAGCCGTTCCTGCCCCTCATGGTGGTAGAGCCGCACATGAACCGGCACGCCGTCTCCTAGCCGCGCCAGGAGTGCCATTTCCAGGGCCACCGTCTCCGGCACGCCTTCCGCCGCCACGCGCAAGCGGCCGGCCATGGGCACCGGGCTGCCGAAGGCGCTTGCCCTTAGCCGCCGGTAATGCCTGCGCACGGCGCAGGCGGATCGAAGGACGGCAACGCACTGCTCCACGAATCCGCCCAGAGGTTGAAACCGCTTGCGGTCGCGCGAGCGCAGCGCGCTGATCGCCTGGCCGGAACGCTCATCCCAGATCCACATGTCGCACTCGGCCGGGTATCTCTCCGAGGGCAGCTCTACGCGTTTTGACCGGTCCCGCAGCGGATGACGCCATGCGCGGGTCGCGCAGTGCAGCGCGTAGGCACGCCGAAACCTGCGCTCCCAGTTCAGCAACCCCGGCGGCGGCACGTCGGGATGCCAGTACATTTCGAAGAAGACGCGCAGCAGGTCCGACGGAAGGTAGAGGCGTGATAGGTCGCGGGCCCGTTGGCGCAGCGACAGTGTGCGATGGACCCGCGCCCGGTTCAGATCCACGAACATGACGTCGTGCCACCCCTCGCTCCCGTCGCGCCGGACAAGGATATTCTGATTTCCAAGATCGTTGTGTTGAAGGCCGGCGTCATGCAAGCGGCGGACGGACAGGGCAACCGCCTCCATGAGCGCCATGAACCGCCCACACATGGGGTCCTCCCGGAACAATCGGATCAGCTCATGCTTGAAGGTCGATACGCCGGGTTCGTAGGAGCAGATGTAGTAGCTCTCGGCCAGCCGCCCCGCCGCCGTCCAGCGCTCCAGGCAGGCCGACGGCTCAGGCGTCCCCACGCCCCGGGCGGCCAGGGCCGTCGCCACGCGCCAGGTCCTCTCGGCTTTGCTACCCCGGACCCACGCGATGGGCGAGGCCAGCGCCGAAACACCAAACGCCTTCACCACCACCGGGCGCAGCACGCCGCCAACGGGCGCGATCACCCGCACCAGCCGATTGCGTCCGGAGGTCAGCGCGACAGCGCTCGGATCGTCCAGGTGCGCGCGGATACCGGACAGCCACTCGACGAAGTCCGGCCGGTCAAACGCGGCAGCCACGGCGCTCCGGTAGCGCCCCGCCCGTCGATCGAAGATGCCTGCCCGCGTCATGTGCGCGAACGATAGCCTGCGCACTGCCTGAAGGCAAGCGCTTCACAGCGCCTACAGGCTCAGCTTCAGCTGCCCGCTGACCGTAACCTTGCGGCCGGACGGCATCGAGGGATCGGATGTGTCGTAGACGACGAATGACACCCCGGGGAATTCGCGGGCGAGTTCACGGCGGATGTAATCCTCAACGGCGATCACGTTGCGCCGATCGTCGTCGGAGAAACCGATGCTGACCGGCCGGCTCATGCCGGCCTGCCGGAGGATCGATACGATGTGGTGCACGAAATCGCGCACGGCCAGCTGCTTGGCGCGCTCGGGGCTCCAGGCCGATGCCGGGCCGGCCACGGAGGACTTGAACTCGGGTGACGTCACGGGGTGGTAGCGATTGAAGCCCAGGTAATAGTCCACAACCTCCGCGTCGGTCATCTCATGAGCCCGGTTCTCAAAACAATCGAGATACCCCCGCAGGTTTCGCACCATGGCCGACCGCTCCCCGGCGGTCAGGACCCGCTGGATGAAATACTCCACGCCCCGGCGGATCGTCTCGCGCCGGTGGCCACGCGCGGTGACGATGGCAAACAGACGGCCCTCGATCAGCGCCAGCCGGAACCGCTCGAAGCTGGGCGGGGGCGGCTCCCGGCCGGACATGACGGCCTCGACCGCCGCCTCGGTGTCCTTCAGGAAGCGGCTCTCGCCGCCATCCTCGTCGCAGTCGCGGAACTCCACGAACGCCCGGTCCCAGTCGCCGCCGGGGGGGCGATAGTTGGCCGTGTCGTTCCGAACCAGCGTGAAGACAGTCGTAGACACCGCGCGGGGTTCCCATGCTCCTTCGGGGGTGCGGTGCTCGAGGTGGATGCGGGTGGGCATCCGAAGGATGTTGTCATCCCAGTCGAAGACGTAGTACTTGAGATCGCGGTCGGCCACCCGGTAGTTGACCAGGTCCGCGACCCTCGGGCCGCCGGCCGTTCTCAAAGCAGCGGTTCCCCGGCCGCACCGGCCGCCTCTTTTCTGAACATTCCATCGGCGCCGAACGCCGCCGCGTACTGTTCCAGCACCGTCTGCAGGGCCGTGTGATCATGCAGCTGTAGCACGGGCCCGTAGACCCCCTCATAGACGCCGCCGCTGGGCTTGCCCATGAGGATGTACGCCGGTGCCGCGCTGAGCACGTAGAACAGCATCGCCACTGCGGCCATCAGGACAGCGCGGCCGACGCGCCGCGCCCTGCGCCGCAGGCGCACCTTCGCCAGCACGGCGTGCGCCTCCGAGTTGCCAGGCGACACCTGCCCCAGGATCGTCCGCCCCAACTGTTCGGCATAGTCCAGCTGGCCGCTGCGGATCGCTTCACGGGCGCGCCTCAGATCCCGCGCCGCCACCCGCTCCGGCAGTTCCCTCAGCTGTTCGTCAAACTGCGCGTCGTCGCTCAGCGTCTTGTACTCGGCGATGCACTTCTGCACGCGCTCGTAGTTCTCCTGCTTCGACTCGCGATCGATCGCGGCCTTAAGGATCTTCCGCCGTTCGAGCGCCCGCAAGGCGTCTTCCCTCAAGCGAATCCCGCGGTCCACCAGGCACTGCCCGTTAGGGCCGGCCGGCTTGAATGACGCGACCTGTCCGGCGTGCCGCTCGACGTACTCATATCCCTTCGCATCGAAGCGCTCCTGCAGGGCGCGAAGCAGTACCGTCACGCGCTCGTATTCGCGCGCATCCGCGCCGCAGGTCCCGCAGAACTGAATCCCGAAGCGGGTGTCCGCACGGCACTCGGCGCACACTTCGCCGCCGTTCCATCCGCAGCGGCCGCAGTACTGGATGGCCACCGGGTTGATCGTGTCGCACCACTTACACCGCCACGTGGTCTTGGCCGACGGCAACTCGATCGACGACGGCGCATGGACCGCCAGCAGCGCCTGGGTGAACTCGGAGACCCGCACCCAGCGCCGGCCCGGGTCCGTCTCCAGCGCCCGCACGATCGGGATGCGCAGGGCCTCGGGCACGTCCTTCTCACGGAAGTAGCGCGGGTTCTGCCCCGTGAGCGCGAAGTAGAGGATGGCTCCGAGACCGTAGACATCCGTGCGCTCGTCGGTCTGCGAGGCGTCCTTCTCCTGCTCCGGCGCCCCGTACCCGAGCGACAGCATGCGCTCGCCCGGCACCGTCAGCGGCAGCGCGCCCGCTTCCGGCGCGCGGTGCGCGAGTCCGAAGTCGACGACCTTCGGCTCTCCGCCTTCATCCAGCAGGATGTTGGACGGCTTCAGGTCGCGATGGATCACGCCGCACTGGTGCGCATACTCCATGGCGCGGCAGATCTTGATCATCTGGCTCAGCGCCTCGTTCACCGTCAGCGCTCCGCCGGCGTGGACCCGGTCGGCAAGGCTGAACGGGCGGGACGGCGTCTTTCCGGGCGAGGCATCGCGCGGGCCGCCCACGTATTCCATGACGATGTACGGCCCCTCCTCATCCTCCGCCAGCGCGTAGACGTGGACGATGTTCTGATGGTGGAGGGCCGCGATCGACTCGGCCTCGCGCAGGAAGCGGCGCCGCAGGGAGGGATCCCCCAGCCCGGCGCGGTTCAGGCGCTTGATGGCCACGTGGCGCCCGAGCTTAAGGTCGCGCGCCAGGTACACGACGCCCATGCCGCCATCGCCGAGCTTCTCGATGACGGTGTAATGCGACCTCAGCGACGCCGGGGCTGTCGCGCCCGGTGCCGCCGCGGTAACGGCCAGCCGAACCGTCTTGCGGTCCGACTCGGCAGGCCCGGGGCCTGCCGCCACGGGCGAAGCCTCAGGCGGGACGTAAATCCGTGGGGTTGCGTCTGTCCGTTCGTCGCTCATGGCCGAATCACTCCCGCGTTATGTAACACACCGCGGCACGTGTTTCCATGCCCAAATCGGAACAAGAAGCGGGTGCGCACCTGCAGGCTTCATTTTTAGGAACCGGCGAGTTCCTCTTGAACTCCGCGGCCGCAACAGCGACCATGCCGTCGCCTCAGCCTCGTGTAGGATCGGTTCGTGGTGAGGCACCGGCAAGGCCGCCCGCGGAGCAGGCCTTGGTTTGGTGGAGATCCGGGGCCTCTGTGTATGAGCAACTATCTGGAACTGTTCCGGCATGAGGCCGTGAAGCCGGCACGCACGTCCTTCCGCGACCCACGTCGCCGGCAAGGGCCGGCCGCAGCGCTGGTGGCCCTCCTGCTGCTGGCCGGAGCGACGCTCGCCGGAGCAGAGGACTTGCCCTCCCTGCGGCCCTCGGACGCATTTCCAGCGACGTGGACGGAGACGACGATCGCATGGAAGGGCACATGGGACGAAACGCTGGCCGCCAACTATGACGAGGGGGCATGGAAGCAGGCCATCGCCGCAAACCCGGAGCTCCAGGAGGCGGCGGATCGCATCGTCGCCGTCAAACGCATCCGCTTCCTGGAGGAAATGATCCGTCACTTTCCGGACGCAACCGACCAGCGCCTGGCCGCGTGCCGCACCATCTCCGACCTTTACGCCGGCCTCGGCGACCGCACGCGCGCCGCGCAGTGGATGAAGAGACTGGCCGAGGATGTGCCCGGCCGGCCGGAACTGGCTGTGCAGGCTTACACCAACATCCTGCATTATGCCGACGCACCCGACGCCATGCCGGCCGCTCGGGACTGGGTGGCCTATGCAACCCGCGGGATCGCCTACCTGGAGAAGGCCGGCGCACTCCCCCCCACCGCCCCTGCCGTGCTTCTGGGCCAACAGCGAACCCTCGGTGTGTTCATGCAGACGGGCCGCTACGAGGAAGCTCGCCGTTATCTCGACCGGCTGGGCCCTTCACAGGGCAGCGGCGCGGAGCGAGCCGCCCCCCTGCTGGCGGCAGCCGGCAGCCTGCTGCAGGCTGCCGAACTGTACGCTGCAGCAGGTCAGACCAACCAGGCCCGGGCGCTGCGTGCCGAGGTCCGCCCGGTCAACCTGGAAGGCGTCGGCAAGTACCCGACGCGGGATCTCGAGATGCGCCTTCAAGCCCTCCAGGCCAAGAATCGGGCCGGCGATCTCGCGCTCGGGGAACCTACGCTCTCTCAGGAAACCCTGAAACTGTGCTCCGACGGCGCCGCCATGTGGAACGAGAGTCCGTCCCACCGGGTGCAGTGCTGGATCTCCGTGGACCAGACGCTCAGGACCATGGAACCTGCCGGGCTCCTGGCGCTCCGCGAACTGCAGGAGCGGACCGCGGGGCCGCTGGTGGAGGAACTGGACCTCATCGCGGACGAGGCCGAGATGGACCGGCTGGCCCGGCTCTATCCCTGGGCGGCCAGCACTCACGAGCGCCTGATCGATTACGGCGAGCTGTGCCTGCGGAATGGCCGCTATGGACGGGCGTTGCGTGCGTTTCAGGACGCTGCGACGCACACCGCAGACCCCGCGCTGAGCGTACAGGCGCGCGTAGGGTCATGGCTGGCCCTCAGTGAAGCCGGAGAGCCGCGCGAGGTCTTGGAAGCGGCCATGAGCGCCGTTCCCGACGATGCGCTGCTGCCGTGGAGAGGCTCTAGCGTGCCCGCGGCCCTCGTGAAGCAGGCAATCCGGCCGGCGGGACAGGCTGGAGCCGGGGGGCTGAACGCCCTTTCGGCCCTGCGCCGCCTCAAACTTCAACTGCCCGCCGCTCTGGCATCAGATGACCCGCGACCGATGGGGCCATGGCCCACGGCACGCAGACTCGGGCCCTGGGCCGTGTCCCGCATCGAGCCGGCAGGGGATCGCCTGTACATCCTGGGCCCGCGGCGTGCGGCATGCTTCAGCACGGACACCCTGGCCCTGCGCTGGGCCCGGCAGGCGAACACGGGCCTGGACATGCCTTCCGATGACCGGGCTTCGGACGCGCAGCCTGAAATCCCCGACCCTGACAGGCAGAATGGTGACTCAGACGATGGGGAGCCAGCGAGAGCCCCGACCGTGGAAGAAGGAGGCGCGTCCCTCTGGCCGCAGGCCGCGCAGCGCACGATCACGCTGGGGAGCACCCGATCCCGAGCCGTGGCTGAGCGCTCCGCCCCCGCGGTCGGCGGTGCCGCCCCTTCAGGAATGCTCTATAGCTTGCTGTTTCACAACGCGCCCCGGGGCCTTCTGTACGACGTGGTGGCGTACGACGCACAAAGCGGACAGACCCGCTGGCACACGCGGGAGCGCCCTGAGTGGAGCGGGCTGGAGCCCCTGTGCGAGCCGGCAACGGCCGAAGGTCGGGTTTACGTCCTGGCCTGCGCCACGGTCACAGCGCCGACCTATGCCCTCTACCTCGCCTGCCTCAACGGCCAGAGCGGTGAGACGATCTGGAAGGCGAAGCTCGGAGTCGCGTCCGTCAGGCCGGAGATCCGCGAACTGGCTCGGGGGGGATGCGGCGTGACCGTGCGAGAGATGGGCGTTTACGCAGCGACCAGCCTCGGCTTGATCGCACGGTGCGACGCCGGGGATGGAACGGTCCAGTGGGTGCAGACCTACGCGAGCGCACTGCAACCGAAGCGGCTGCAGGAGCAGTTCCAGCGCGAGGGCACCTCGCCCCTGATCGCGCGCGACCGCGTGTTTGTGGCGCCGCGCGACCACAGCGGCGTGATGGCGCTGGACAGGATCACCGGCCGGTTGCTGTGGGAGTCCATCTTGACACCCTCGGGCGAGATTCTGGGGGCCTCGGGCGACATCCTCATCCTGAGGGGCGGCAACGAACTGTCGGCGGCCGATGTCGCGACCGGCAAGGAACTCTGGACGCGGGCCGTCGACGAGTCGACCGGAGCGCCCTCATTCGTTTCAGGCACGAACGTCTTTCTTGTTTCCCACACGCGAATCGAGCGCGTGGCCGCGGCAACCGGAGCCACTGTCGAGGAACTGAGCCTGGACAACGCGCCGGGCACAGAGCGCCTCCTGCTTCCCGACGGAGCGCTGGTCGAGGTGAGCCAGGAAGCGGAACGCACGCCGGAGCCCGGTGCAAGGGCGGAAGGCGCCTCCGGACCGCCGCAAGTGCCGCTGGTCGAGGACTGGGCGTTGGGATTTCCAAATCCAGCGCTGGTAACCCCCGTGGCGGGGAATGGGCCGACCAACACCTTCGGCGCGCTCTCCGGCCGGTCGTTCGTATGCGTGCAGACGCAGCCGCGCTGCGCGCTCGCCTGGCGCGCGCTCCTCACGGATGGGGCGGACTCCATCGGGTTCCACGGCAGGCGAGTCCTGGTCGCGCGCGGACGGGTTCTCACCGCACTGGATGGTGCCACCGGCGCGACGCTCTGGTCGCTCGAGGTCCCCTTCGACCCCAACGTTGCCGGTGGTGATGACCGCGTCCTATTCGCGGGCGAACTGTCGACGGAGGCCAAGGTCGCGGCAATTGACCCCGCGACCGGAAGGATGCTGTGGCTGCGGTGGTTCGGGCAGGAACCCCGGTTCGGCAAAGGCCCGCTGGGCTGGATCTCCCTGCGGCTCGATCCGGCGCAGCCTCCTGCGTTGTTGCTCTATTGGCAGACGGCGCTGTTCGGCAAGGAAGGCTGGAAGCCGGCAGAGGTCGTCGTCGATGCGTCGTCCGGCACCCTTCAGGAGGTGCGAGCGTTCCCCGCCAACGAGAAACCGTGGCCGGGGCTGAGTGTGCTCGCCGCCTGCGGGAGGACGTATTTGCGCGATCCCCCGGCCTTGGTTGCCGCGGGCGAAAAGCGGGAGTTCCCCTTCCCGCTCCCGGGCGAAGCCGGCGAGAAGGCGACCCGCAAGCTTCTCGCGTCATGGGAGCGCGCGGACGCTCTTACGGCGGTGTCGGTCGAGCCGCCGCCGCCCCCAAGCATCGATTCTCGCCTGTACACGCACGCGGGCCTTAAGGACGAAACCGGCAACGGCGATGTGACCCTGAAGTTCTTCGAGGGGCGGGGCGCCGCGGCCCAGGTCTACATGACAGCCTTGAAAGGGCTTCCCGAAGCCGGCACGTCTCCCGTCGCCACGTTGCTGGACGGAGGCGGCATCGAGGCCTACTACGGTCAGAAGCTGTCCATGAGCAACATCAACAGCCTCGGGTGGGCGAAGTACGATGTGTTCATGTACGGACCCATCGCCTCGGCCACGATGAACGGTACGAACCAGCAGACCTGCCAGGGGTGGGACAGCAACAACCCGGCCCATCGAACGACGTTCATCCGTGGCGTCAACTACATCAAGTTCGCGGGAATGACCGGCGATGCATTCTCCGTGGACTATACGATGTCCCCGATCTCAGGAATCCAGCTCGTGGATGCGTCGGCGGGCACAGGCCTCGTTCGTAAGGCGGCGTGCCTCGGAATTGCCTGGAACGGCAGCCGGGGCGGCGGACCGAAACCGAGCGACCATGTGGGAGCCGAGGTGGCCGGGCGCTGCTGGTACGTCATTCGCCCCATAAGACCCAACCACTACTACTCGAAGACCTACATCACCGGCGGGTACCAGAACCCATTTATCCTCATCGACGTCTTCGACCGGACCACGCGTGCTTCCAAGGAAGCGCAGAAGATCCCGTTCGCCCCCGGCTATGACCGGCTGACCGGTTGCACCAGCCAGGCCAAGCTCCTGGACGGCGCACTGGTCGTGACGGACACCCGCGGCATTCGCGTGTTCCGCAGCGCCCCTCCGCCCCCCGTCACCCCGCCGCCACCGCCGCCGCCGCAGTAGTGCGGGAGCCGGCGCTTCGCGTACCCGGCGGCCGTCCGCTCACGCCTCACGGGGACTAG
>CAZJBP010000073.1:0-18169 GCA_964544115.1 uncultured Victivallales bacterium
GATCATGTTGAACAGCGTGCTCTTCCCCGACCCCGACGGCCCCATGATCGAGAGGTATTCCTTCGCGAAAACCTCCAGCGATGCGCCGCGCAGGGCATGCGTCTCCACGCCGCCTGCGCGGTAGACCTTCGTCACATCGACGGCGCGAACGATGGCCCGCCTGCCTTCGGCGGCGCCTCCGCCCACCATCGCGTCGAATCTGGCCTTATCGATCGGCATCAGATCGTACTCCTCAGGGCGTTGGCCGGGAGCATCCGGGCAGCCACGCGGGCCGGATAGATCGCGGCGATCACAGACAGCCCCACGCCAGCGGCCACGCACCCGATCAGGGCAGCCAGCGCGGGCAGCGGGGAGAGCGCCGACAGGACCAACCCCGCCCCGTAGAGGCCCATGTAGGCCCCGACCGAGACCAGAAACCCCAGGACCGCACCCACCGCCGAGCCGGCAAACCCGATCAGCGCCGCCTCGAGCATGAAGATGCGACGGATGAACGCCGACAGCGCGCCCAGGCACTTCATCGTGCCGATCTCCCGGAAGCGCTCCGTGACCGACATGAGCATGGCGTTGCTGATGCCGATGACCGTCACCCAGAGCGCGATCACGGTGATCCACACGGTTCGAACGCGCTCGCGCTGCCGGTCCTTCTCGGCCTCGCGCTGCTCTTCGGGGAGGAGCTGGCGTTCGAGCGAGACCGTTCGCACCCCCTCCGTGGACGGGATCCCTTGGGAGCGCCGAGTCACGGCCACGACGCTCTGGCGCGCCCGGTCCATCCCGCCGTCCCAATCGCCGCGCTCCAGCAGGCCCTCCCCCATCACCAGCACAGCGACCACGCCCGCGGTCAGCTCTGAGGGCGGCACCGGGCGGAGCCGGAGCCCCGCCGCCGGCGACACCCCCTCCGACACAAGGCGCGCGCCGTCCACTACCTTTAGGTGGGTAACCCCGTCCCGGGCCGGCCGGTCACCGTCCGCCACGTTGAGGTGGGCAACCCCGTCCCGGGCCAGCCGGTCGAGGAAGCGCTTTTCCAGATCGCTCAGCGGTCCCGCCGCTACGACGGCCACGTCGCGTCCGCGCAGGACGCCGCACTCGGCGGCCAGCAGGCTGGCCATGCGCGACAGATCGGCCCGCACGGCGGCCTCCGCGCTCACGCCGCGCCGCAACTGCTGCCCCGTCAGGATCGTCATCAGGAACGCGATCCCCAGCGCCACGCCCGCCAGCGTGACGGCCGAGCGCCCGAGGCGAATCCGAATCCCCTGCAGCACCACCTCCAGGGCGACGGAGAGCGGCAGGCAGGCTTGCCTGCCGATTGAAGAGGGTTGATTGTCTATTGAAAATGGGGCGCCAGGCACAGAGTTCACACCTTCTTGCACATGCTGGTCTTGCGCGATGCCGCAAAGATCCGGGTCAATTCCAGGGCTTCGGCGTGCAACGATCGCACAAGCTCTGCCGCTACGAGTTTCTCGTCCATCAGAAATTCCAACCAGAACGCCGACTCATCAGCCTCCTCCAGAGTAATGCTGAGCTTCGAGGCGAACACCGCCTTTGTCTGCGCCAGGCAGGTCGCCCTGTAGTTGGCCGCCACGGACGTCGACGACCTCATTAGCTGGCCGCGGATCAAACGCCCCAAGTCCGTGTTTGGCAACGCAGAGGCTAACCGGACGCACCGGTGCGCAAACTCCTTCGTCCGATTCCTCAGCTCCTCACTGTTCATTGACAGCCCCTTTTCTCGTCTTCCATTGTCAATCGACAATTGAAAATCGACAATCGTCAATGCGGCTCACGCCCCTCTTCATCATTCGACAATCGCACATCGACAATCGACAATCCTCATTCCCTAAAATGGTGCGGCTGAAACGGCCGACTGGATCAGGCGCAGGGCGATGGTCGCCATGGCCGTGAGGCCCACGCCGGTGAAATAGCCGGCCAGCACGGTGGGCGCGATCTGCAGGAACCGCTTTTCGCCAAACCGCTTCTTGAAATAGAAGCGCCCCAGCAGGGCGCCGACGATCTCCAGGACCATGTAATGCGGCAGCTGCCCCAGGCCCCGCACGATCCCGTACACGAACATCACCGGCAGCCCCAGGACGCTGAGGGCGGCGAAGAGCCCCACGGTCACGGCCGCCGCGGCCGCGATGACCTTGGGATGAATAGCCTCCATGAACTGGCTCTGGCGGATGTTGCTCTCCTTCTGCGCCGGGTCGGCCACGAACGTGGATGAAAAGAGCAGCGCGTCGCTCTTCGCGCGCAGCTCCCAGTTGATCTGCGCGGACGGGAACGCGTCCGACGGCACCGGCGCGGAATGCCAGATGAAGGCCCAGAACACCCAGGACAGGACGAACATCACCGGCAGCACGACCAGGTCGGCCTTCATCAGCGAGCGGAAGCTGACGCCGGTCAGTTCGTTCACGCGAAACCCCTGGGCCTGCGCGCCGTAGTTCGCGATGGGAATCGGCGCCAGCCAGACGTCGACGCCCTTGGCGCCGGAGAGCATGAAGGCAGATTCCTTCATAAACGGCACATCCACGCTCTGGCCCGAGATCCCGATGAGGCGGGCGTTGATGTAGGAAATCAGCGGGTTGTAGAGGAACGTAAAGACAATCAGGAAAGACAGGATGCCGGCGCGGCTGGTGCCCGTGTCCTTAAGAAAGTGGTCGCACAGGACGATGAGCGTCACGGAGGTGAAGATGTAGCCCGCCAGCGCGATCCACATCGGATAGTCGCCGCGGCCGATGTTGGGCGTCTCCCAGAGGCTGGCCCGCCGCGGCTCCTTCGCATCCTGGAGCGCCCGCCGGGCGCGCACCTCGACCCACCGTCGGCGCACGTCGCGAACCGTCTGGTAGATGGACACCAGCGCGATGCCCAGCGCCGCGCCGATCCCGAAGCTCATCCAGAAATCCACGCTGTTCGAGAACGTCGTGTTGATGGTGTCCATGCCCGGCTGCCACCGCGCCAGAATGCCGGCGTGGCGGAGGATCGGGTTGAGCACCACGGTGCCGACGATTGCGGCGCAGGTGCCCACCACCGCCCAGAACGGCACAACCATGCCGATCAGGACGATGCCCAGGTCGAGAGTCATCCCCGTCGGCACGGCGGGCAGGAGCCCCTCCGTCAGCGTCGTGGTGTCGAGAAACGGCTGGGGCAGGATGAAGAACGGCTTGTCGAGGATCAGGCCCGTGAGGGCCGGAACGCCCACCTGGATGAGGCCGAAGGCAACGCCCAGCGACAGGCCCAGCGCAAACAGCCGCCAGCGCTGACTGCCCTTGCGCTCGCCCGGCCGGGCCTGCGGGAAGGCCGCCCGGCCCGCCTCCGCATCGGACGGTGCATCGCCGCCTCCCTGCGCCGGAACCCCCTCGGCCTCGGCGAGGGCCATGGCGCCCTGCGCCTGGACGGGAGCCATGGGGAACGGCAGCTTCTCGATGTCCGAGCAGAGCCGGAAGAAGAAGTACCCCAGTGTGTAGCGCTTGATCAGCCCGATGACCATCAGGAACGCCAGCAAGGCGATGGGCACGAACCAGGCCGAGTCGAACAGGTTGCGCTCCAGGAGGGCCGGGCTGTCCGGCCGCGGGACGTACCAGGCCGGGAACACATCGCGCATGCCGGCGTCACGAATCGCCTCGCTGGACACGAGGAAGGCGCGGTAGACAAAGTCGCCGAAGAGGAACTGCCCGCCCATGATCCCGCCGGCGGCGTGCAACAACACGACCAGTTCCTGCTTGGACAGGGCCTTCAGCGCGCGCCGGGCGACCTCGTTGAAGAGGATGAGCGTCACCCAGGTGGCCGCCGAGCCCATGCCGCCGCCGGTCATCAGGCTCAGGTAGATCGAGCCGGGCATCATGATCAGCCCGCAGAACAGGATGCCGGCCACGGTGGACCAGCCGAAGCCGTCCTTGAACTCGGTCGGGGTGTCGAGCAGCCCGCGGTAGCGCTCCAGCTCGGCATCCGGGTTGCGGGCGCGGGCGGCCCGTCCGGCGCGCAGCCATGAGTGCAGGTTCATGCCAGGCCCTCCCGCAGCGGCTCTTCCAGCATCGCCCTGGCCTCGACCAGCAGCTCGGCCCGCTGTGCGGGGCTCACCGCACGCCAGTGCAGAAAGTGACGCCGCACTTCGCGCACGAAGCTCCGGTTCAGCCGCACCCATGACTCCCGCGAGCCGGACAGCCGGTCCAGCGCAACCGTGGCGATGAACTCGCCGGTTTCCGGATCGCGCGGCAGCGTCAGCGTCAGGTCCTGGGACACGCCGAGGTCGAAGGGCTTGAGCCAGACCCGCGTGATCATCGTCGGCGCGTAGGCGGCGTTCAGCGGATCGTCGGCCACCCCGCAGGCGGGCATCCCCGCGTGGAAGGTTCCCGCGCCGCCCTCGCCATGGTCCTCCAGGTAGCGGTGGAAGAAGGCGAGCACCGCGATCCGGTCGTCGGCATGGAAGGTGAAGGGCAGCGCGAAGGCCATGCGATCGCCTTCGGGCTCGGGGAGACGCCAGCCGGACTCCTCGGCCGTTTCGGCCATGCGCATGGCCGAGCGCGCCGGGAACACAGTCGAAAGGAACGCGGCGGCCATGATCGCCAGCGAAGCGTACACCGTCGTGAGCGACGTGTACGTCATGTTCAGCCCGCCGGTCATGCCGAGCAGCGTCAGCAGGCGACCCACGCCCTGGCTCAGGATGTAGCCCAGCACTGAGCCGACGACCGAATACACGAACGCCTCGCTGAGAAACATGCTGAAGATGTAGCGCGGGGCGATGCCCACGGCGTTGTAGACGAAGATTTCGTCGCGCCGCTCATACACCGAGCCGCGCATCGTGTTCAGCACCGTCATGGCCGCGATGGCCAGCGGGATCAGCAGCTCGATCAGGCCGGCGACGGTGCGTCGATGCGCGCGCTGGCCGACGTAGGCGAGGCCGTCCAGCCCGGCGTAGGTGACCTGGCCCGTCTGCTCGAGCACCTTGTCGATCTCCGCCCGCGCCTCGGCGTAGCCCGCGCCGGGCATGCTCACCGCCACCGAGGTCAGCCGCACCTGCCCGCCGCCAAGGTCCATGGCGTCGCTCGCCCCCTCCAGCGCCAGCACCATCCCCCCGGCGGGCAGACGCGGATCGTCGTCCGCAGCCAGGACGCCGCCCGCCTCGACCCGGAAGGAGGTCATCGCCTCCAGGTCAAACGGCAGCAGGTTGCGTCCGTCCAGGTCCCGCAAGCTGGCGAGCGACTCCGAGTCGAAGATCCCCTGCACGCGGACGCTCCGGCCGCCGAGCGTGATGACCACGGGCCCGGCGTTCACGGCCTCGACGGGGATCTTCAGCGCACGCGCCAGGGCGTCGGGCAGGAGCACGGGGGATGGCGCAGCCGCGTCCGTCGCCGCGCCCGACGCAAACCATCCGTTCGTCGTCAGCAGAACGATCCGGCCCGCGAGCGGCTCGTCCGCCCCGAAGGTCAGGACGCTGGCCACGGGCGCCCGGACGGCGTCGCCCGCCGTCGGCTGGTTCACCGCATCGATCTCCGGGTTCTTCCTGAGCTGGTCCCAGGTCGGCGCGCCCACCACCAGCGTGCGGGGAGAGAGGACGTGGCGATCGGCATACCGGGCGCGCAGCGCCCGCAGTTCGGCGGGCGACATCGGAGCCAGGTTCTCGCGCCGGACCAGGAAGCCCTGGTAGGGCGCCTTGCCGATGGCCGTAAAGGTGCTGACGCGCGTGCTGCTCGCCGACGTGAAGGCGATCATCGCGAACGTCAGCAGCACAAGCGTGGCGCAGGTCAGGCCCGTGCGTACCCTCCGGCGGTGCATGTTGTTCAGCCCGAGCGAAAACGCCGTGGCCATGGCGCCCAGCGTGTTGACCTCGGCCGCCGTCACCCGGCCGCGCTTGCGCTTCAGCTCCTCAAAGTTCTCGCGGAAGCGACCCGCGGACAGCAGCGTCACGCCGCTCGAGATCAGCAGGATGACGAAGCCGAGCAGGATCATCAGCGAGGACTGGATCATGCGGAACGCCGGATGCAGAAGGCGCAGGAGCAGAAACGCCGCCAGGAAGACGAGCGCCTGCGCCGTCAGCTGCTTGCGGATATCCGCGAAGCCGAAGACCAGCTTCTCGAAGAAGATGACGAACGGCACAAGCAGGCCCAGGTACCACAGGACGCCCACGACGGCCTCGCCGATGGAGCGGCGCAGCTCGGGGTGATTCAGGATGGCATAGCAGGCGGCCTCTCGGTGCAGCAGCTCGCGTGCGGCCCGCGGGAGGCCGGGCTTGCCCGCCTCGGCCAGCAGCGCCTCGCTGCGCTGATGAAACTCGCGGGTCCGCTCGTCGGCCATCGCGTAACGCTCCTGCAGCGCCAGCCGCCGGCCGTTGACCGAGACCATGGACCGGGCGATATCACCGGCGGCGTCCCGCAACACCGGGCGATCGCCGCACAGGTAGCCCCGGCCATCGATCTCCCGCGCCGGATCCGGGCGAGAGGACGAATCCAGATTCAGCGAAAAGGCGCGCACGGTTTGCACAAGAGGGTTGTCCGACGCGCCAGAACGGAAGGTGACGTAGACGCGGCTGTCCGGCTCGAGGAACGCCTGAACCGCCTCCTGACCGGCGGCAAACACGTTCGACCGCCGGACCGCATCCAGCCCGTCGCGCCGCAGGAACGCCACGCTCGAGAACGTCCGCAGAGTCTGCGGATTGACCCTGTCCAGCACCGTCAGCGGCTCCGCGCGAAATGTGACCATGTTGACCCGTGCCCGCGCCGCCAGCCAGCCGACCCGCATGGACTTGTAGACGGCCTGACCCAGCGGGCCCTCGTCCTTGACGTAGGCGACGGTCCCGTCCTGTCCGAAGCCGAAGGCCTCAGGGCTGTAGCCCGAAACGCCGGCGAGCGCGGCGCTCGTCAGCGGCAGCGCATAGCGCCCGCTGGCGTCCGCGAAGTAGAACGGCTGCTCGTACTGCCCCGCCACATCCGGCGCGCTGCGGTCCCACTTGTGGCCGATCAGGGCGTCCTTCATCGGGAAATTCGGGACGATCGAGCGGCCGACGCCGGCGACATACACGCGGCCGCCGTACGACAGGAGCCCGAACCGCCGCGGCGCCTCGAACCGGCCCTGTCCCTGGAGCAGCGCCAGCATCACGCGGCCGTACACGCGCAGCCCCCACCGCATGCTGGCCGTGTTGCGCATGAACGGCAGCTCGACCGGATAGCCGATGTAGCGGTACCGGTCTGCGCGGTCGCTGTGCATCAGGCTGAACGCGGGATAGCCTTTCGCACCCCACATGGCGAGGTCGCTCAGCACGACCGGCAGCGCGGCCGGACGGCGGGGCACGATGGAGTCCACGCCGCAGCCCGCGGGAAGGGTCAGGCTCTGACCGACGGACGTGACCACGTCGTTCAACGCCGCCAGGGGCTCCGCGTAGCCGGAGGCTCCGACCCCGGCGGGCGACACGGCCAGCCGCTCCCCTGGCGGCTCGCCCTCCGCCTGCGGAATGAGCCAGGAGGAGGTCGCGATCAGCCGTTCATACGGCCGCAGCGCCCCGTGCACCTCCCGCGCACGGGCCAGCCAGAGGTCGCGCGCTTGGCCTTGCGCCTGCAACGCCGCCATGCGCTGCCGGAAGAGCCGCGACAGTCCCGCCTCGCGCGCCACGCTGGGCCGCCCGCCGCCGTCGCGTGCCTCCACGAGCTTGCCCAGCGGATAGCCTGCGACCATCAGGGCCGCATCGAGGCTGCGCTTTGCGTCGAGGTAGGTCTCGTACTCGCCGCCCGGCACGCGCGAGCCGGCGCGAAGGAAGTTCAGGCGCGCCAGAAGCTGGATCTCCCCGAGCTTCTGGGTCCTGTCGTTGAGGATGTAGGCGAGCTCCTCGCTCAGCAGCGAGCGGGCCGCGGGAGACAGGCGAGCCGCGCCGGCCAGCGTGGCCGCGGGATCCTCCAGGAAGCCCGCGCTCCCGGCCGCGGACAGGCACTCGCGCACGCCGGCCAGCGTGGCGTCGTTCTGCTGCTGCTCCCTGCGCCAGATCCGATCCGCGGCGGCGCGGTCCACGCTCGGGCCGACCACGGCCGACAGCCGGTCGGCCGCGAGCCGCCCCATGACGTTCGCAGCGTAGGCCACGAACACCGCATCGCGCCGCAGCCCGGCCCGCCGGTAGGCGGGCAGGGAGTCGAGCATGGCCAGCTGGACGGCCAGGCCCATGGCGCTCAGCGGGCCGGGCGCAAGGTCCGGCAGCACGGAGCAGGCGTCGTAGGCGGCCGTGTTCATGACCGCCTCGCGCGCCGGAGCGCCGGAAGACGCAAGGACGCCGACGAAGGTCGTGGACGCGACCCGCTGCCACTCGACGCGCACCCGCAGGGTCACGGTCTCCCCGTCGTGCTCCAGCACGCGGGGCGTGGCGGCGACCCGGACGACGTTGACCGGAATGGCGCCGCAGGCGGAGAGACGGTCCCAGGCCACGTGCTCCAGGCCATCCCGGTGGGTGACGATGAGGGCCTCGAAGCCCAGCTCGGAGAGAGTGCTCCAGGAGACGTCCGCCATGGGCGGCGGGCGGCTCAGGTCCAGCACGGCGATCAGGCCGGCAAAGGATGCGCTCCGTTTCAGCAGCTCCGGCGTGAGTACGGCGAGCGTCCCCCGCAGGCCTCCCGCGGGCGTCACCGGCGGCTGGCAGTGGTTCGGCAGGAAAGGAAACACCTCAACCCCGTCGAGCGCGCGACCGTCCGCGCCCGCGATGTCCCGGCGAACGGTCACGGGAATGGCGTCCTCGTGCGGCAGCTCATAGACCTTCAGGCCGGCGGCGGCGTAGGACTTGCGGATGAACGCCTCCGTCTTCCGAAAGCCGTCCTGGCCGGGGTAGCGCGAGCCGAAGGCGAGGATGGCGTCCAGCTTGGACCGCACGGCATCGGGCGAGAGCGCCTGCTCCATCGGAGCCGGCGGGCACGCATCGGCCGCCCGCACCGGCTCCGCCACCGGCGTCGGTGCAAAGGCGCTCAGAAAGGCGGCCGCCGCCAGCGCCGCGGCGAGCAGAAACGCCGCGCTGCCGATCCAGGGCCTCATATATGTGGGCGTCTTCTTCATGGCGGAGTCAGCGTCGGCGCGTTCCACGAGAGCCCGCAGGCCATGGCGACGGCCTTGATGATGCCCAGCAGAAAGTAGCCCGAGGCCGCGCCCAGGAAGACGCCGACGAAGAAGGGCTGCAGCCGGTTCTTCACGGCGGCGGCCCCGCCCAGCTTGAGCACGAGGGTGCGGATGGCCCACGCCGTCAGCGCACTGCCCCAGATGTAGTCCAGGAACTGCGTGGGGCCCAGCACGAGGCCCACCGGGTGAAACCAGAAGCCGGCGAAGAACTGGCGCAAGACCGACACGGCCACGGTCGCCAGCGCCGCGAGCGCCGCCGCGCCGCCCGACGGCGTCAGCCCCCACCCCGTCTGCGCCGGACCGTGCCCGAGATAGCGCTGGGTGGCGGCGCTCAGGTCGAGGTTGAAGTCGAAGAAGTACCACCCCTTGGGGGCGAACGCCCACTGGTAGGTCATCGTGTCGCCGCCCAGCGCGTAGGCGTTGGAGAGAAAGACCCAGCCGCCCACCGCCATGCCGCCCACCACGCCGAGGAGAGTGGCCGCCACCAGCTGTCCCGGCGGCACGCGCGCCCGATGCCCCAGCTCGAGCCATTCCATCTGGGCCCCGGGAATCAGGAAGAACACGGTCGGGCCGAGCATGAAACTGGCGAGGGTGCAGAAGAGGATGGCCTGCGGCCCGAAGGCGGAGATGCCGCCCAGCATGCCCATGAAGATGGCCAGGTTCTGCGGCGAGAAATAGCCCCACGGCGCGCCGCACTCCGTCCGCACGCGGCTGGCCACGAATCCGATGGTCACGAGGAACGCGAAGAAGACCAGCATGCCGCCGGCGGCCATATCCATGCGGCGAGCCCAGGCCGCCATGCCGAGAGCGCACAGGACCAGCAGCCCGATCGCCATCCGGTAGTGGCGCGTCTCACCCCGCGCGGCGCCCTCCGTCCGCGAGGCCGCCTGCCTGAGCACCCCCCACAGGTACTTGCGGGCGAAGAACAGCAGCACGCCGGCATAGGCCAGATAGGCAGCGGTTGCCTGGTGCTGAGCGAAGGGAAAGCTGGGGTTGGCGTTCAGGCCCGTCGCCTGTCCGAACGCGTGCTGCGACCGGAAGAGGAAGAAGCCCGCCACCAGGCTCAGCAGCACGTTCAGCTCCATGAACACGGCCATGGAGAGGAAGATCGGATCCACGTCGAAGCGCACCTTCGACCACATGGCGCCCCACCCCGGGTCGCTCAGGTAGTCGCTCAGGCGAATGTGGATCGTGGGATCGGGCACCCTGGGGTTGTTGGCGGCCCAGGCCCTGAGCAGCATCCACGCCAGCGCCGCGGCCGCCCCCGCCCAGAGCAGCGGGTTGCGCAGGATCGGAGGCGGGCCGCGCGCGGAGGTGTCGTCGTCCGCGATCAGGGCCAGCGGGATGCGGGTGACCGGCATGAGGCACCGCTCGTTGTCCAGCCACTGGCGGCGCATGATCATGTTGACCGCCAGCGTGGCGAGCAGGACCAGCAGCACGAAGGCCGTCCACGCCAGCAGCGGCGGCGCCCAGTCCGACACCGGCACGTATGCCGACAGGCCGTAGCGCAGGCCCGCCCAACTCCAGAGGGTGTCGGGTTTCACCAGCAGGTTGGCGCGCTCCGCGGGGGGCAGGGCCGCGACCTCCGCCGCGCTCGCCACCCGTCGTCCCTTGTAGGCGTTCTCCAGGGCGGCGACGCTGAAGAGCTTGGGGTCGCACAGTTCCACCGTCCCGGCGCCCGCCAGTCCGAACTCGAGCGTGATCCTCCGGCTGGCGTGGGGAAACGTCGCCCCGTAGGCGCCGACCCGCCGGAAGCCGGTCTTGTGCAGCACGGTCACGCGCGGCGGATCGCTGCAGGTGAAGAGCTCGGTGTAGACAGGGCTATCATCGGCGTAGGCGCGCCCGTAGCAGACCGACCGGGGCCCCAGCTCAGGCGCCCGCATCAGGACGCTGACCAGGTACGGCACGCCGGGCACAATCCCGCGGGCCGAATCCGAGGCGACGGGGACCTCGATCCGAAGCGCCGCCACGCCGGAGGCCCCCTCGTTGTGCAGGACCGGCAGCAGGGCCTCGACGCCCGCCTCGCGCTCGACGGTCCGCCACTCCACACCGCCCACGGTCTCCAGGCGGCCCCGGTTGTCGTGCTCCAGCGCGCCGGGCAGCAGGTTGGGGCCGTGCGGCCACAGGCGGTCGTTCATCGCGTCCAGCTTCTCAAAGTCGGCGGCCCGCGGGTTCGTGGCGAGGATGGCAACCAGGCGGTGCCACATGCCCTGGGTCATGAGCGGCGCGGCCACCAGCATGACGTACAGCACGCAGAGCTGCTCGGACCGGCTCAGCAGGCGCGGCCCCCCTGCCTTGCGCACCCCCAGGCAGATCAGGCCGATCACCAGGAGGGCCCACATCACCGGCAGGGCCAGCGTATGCTCGGAGGAAAAGTGGATCCCGATGAGCAGGTCGTAGACCTGGGTTAAAATGCCGGTCAGGAAAAGCCCCAGAACGGCCGCCGACACGGACGCGGGCGTCAGCGCGCGCCCATCCCCGAGATCTTTCCCTGCGCAGTCGTTCATCCCGGCGTACCCGATCCACTCACCGCAGCCACGACTTCACCCACCCCCGGCGCCAGGGCGCCAGCGCCCGCGTGAGTCGGGGCCGCGCAGCCTCAGGCGTCCGGCAGGACCGTCTCGCCCTCGAACACGTCGACCGTCGGCCCACAGAGCGTAACGCCCTCGGCCCGTCCGTCGGTCAGCGCAAAGTCAACGGTCAGCACGTCGCCGCTGGCGACCGTCACCGCGACCGGCGGCCGCACCCGGCCGCGCAGCGCCATCACCACCGCGCAAGCGGTCACCCCCGTGCCGCAGGCGAGCGTTTCGCCCTCGACTCCGCGCTCGAACGTGCGCACCGACAGCGCCCCCGCCCCGGTGACGCGCACGACGTTGACGTTCGCCCCAGCGGGGCCAAAGGCGGAGTGACGCCGCACCTGTGGCGCGACGGCCAGAAAGGCGTCCGCGCCCGCCTCGGCCGGCGGCAGATCCTGCTGCTCGAGCACCGCATGCGGAACGCCCGTGTTGATGAAGTCGCATCTCACCCGTCCGACCGACAGCTCCAGTTCAACGTCAGGCCGCCATTGAGTGGGCGGCGTCATCCGCAGTCGGACGAGGTCGCCACCGGACAGGACCTCGGCTCCCAGCAGGCCCGCCACGGTCTCGACGGTCATGGCGCGACCGGCGATCTGCAGCTCAAAGGCAAACCGCGCGGCGCAGCGCATGGCGTTGCCGCACATGTCGGCTTCTCCGCCGTCGGGGTTGAAGAACCGTACGCACACGTCCGCCTGCGACGAGCGGCGCAGCAGCACGACGCCGTCGGCGCCGATGCCGGTGCGACGGAGGCAGAGGCGCACGATCAGGCCGCGGTCCGTGGCGGGAAAGAGCTCGTGGCGGTCGTCGATCAGCACGAAGTCATTGCCCGCCCCGTGCATCTTGCGGAAGCGGGTCCTCACGGCACGCCCCGCAGCCAGTCCATCAGTTCGCTGGCCATAGCCTTCGGGCCTGTCGCGCCGGTGGACGACTGCGGCTGCGCGGCCGGTTCGGGCGTCTGCGCCTGGTTGAACGTCACCATGTCGGACAGAATCTGCAGCGTTTCGTCGAGCACGACGTCCGGCCGCTTCTCCTTCGGCTCGCCGCCCCCGGCCTCCTCCGAGTCCTCGGGGGCCAGATCGGCCTGCAGATCCTCGAGGGCTTTCTCGTCCTTCGCCATCGCGCGACGGCGCTCGAGCTGCAGCGGGACGGTTTCGTTCTCGTTGAGCTGGCGAACGCGGTCCAGGAGCTTCAGGTACGCGGCGTACCGGGGGTCGGCGGCACGGCGGGCGTTCGAGCGCTCGGCCAGCTCGGGGCGCCAGCGGGCCAGTTCGCCCGAGGGCATGTAGACGGCGGGCCGGATGTGCGACCACTCCATCGCGTTCGGCAGATTATCCTCGCCCACCTCCATGTAGTCCAGCGCGGACGGAATCGAAAGATCCGGCGTGACGCCGTGCTTCTGGGTCGAGTCGCCGTTGATCCGGTAGAACATCGAGCAGGTCACCTTGATCGACCCCACGCCCTTGTCGCGGCCCAGCTGGGTGATGGTCTGCACGGTGCCCTTGCCGTGCGTGCGCGAGTCCCCGACGATCAGCGCCCGCCCGTAGTCCTGCAGGGCCGCGGCCAGAATCTCCGAGGCCGACGCGCTGAACCGGTTGACCAGCACGACCAGGGGCCCGGCATAGGCGACGTCGCCATCCATGTCCGGCAGGATACGCAGCCGGCGGCCTTCGCGGACCTGGACGACCGGGCCGGCCGGGATGAACAGGCCGGTCATATTGATGGCCTCGACGAGCGAGCCGCCGCCGTTGCCCCGCAGGTCCAGCACCACGCCCTCAACGCCAGCGGCCTTCTGTTCTTCCAGGAGCTTCTGCACATCGGTCGAGCAGCGCCGCACGTCGGACAGCTGGGCCAGCAGGCCCGGCTGCATGTTGGCGTAGAACGCCGGCACGCGGATGACGCCCAGCTTGCGCGTGCGCCCGTCGGCGAGCGGGACATCGCGCACGGTTGACTTCGCGGCCTGCTCCTCGAGCTTCACCTCGTCGCGCACCAGGTCCACCGTCTTGAGCGTCGCGCCGCTGGGGTCGGAGGCCGGGATGACCTGGAGCACGACCGTCGACCCCTGCTTGCCGCGGATCTTGCGCACCACCTTGTAGAGCGGCCAGTGCAGCGTGTCCTCGATCGGCCCCTTGTCCTGGCCGACGCCGATGATCTTGTCTCCCGGCCGCAGCCGGCTGTCGCGCGTGTCGCGGTGGGCCGGGCCGCCGGGGATCAGCTCCATGACCTTGGCGGCGCCGTCCTCGGCGCGCAGCATCGCGCCGATGCCGACCAGCGAGAGCCTCATCTCGATGTCAAAGTCCTCGTTGGCCGACTGGCTCATGTAAGCCGAGTGCGGGTCGTAGGCCTGGGCGAACGCCGAGAGGTACGTCTGCGCCACCCACTCCCCGTCGTTGTCGACAATGGTGGACAGGAACTGCCGGTACCGCTTGAGGATGAAGTCCTCCGGCGAGAGGGCCGGGCTGGCGGCCACGCCGTCCTCGTTCGGCGCCGCCGCGTCTTTCGCCTTCGGCGGGGCATTGGTGGCCGGCGCGCTCTCGGTGGCGATGATGCGCTGGATGTACTCGTTCTCGAGCTTGCGGCGCCAGAGGTCATCGCGCGCCGCCGTGTCCGCCGGCCACGGCGTCTTGCGCCGCTTCCACTGGAACACCTCGTCATCCGTGAGCGTCAACCCGCCCTTGAGCTGCGTCTCAACGTAGGTGACGCGCTCGCGGATCCGCTCCTTCAGGCGTTCGTAGGCATCAAAGGCGAAGCTGATGTCGCCCGACTTCACCTCGTCGTCGAGATTCGTCGCCGACAGGCGGAAATGCTGCATGTCCTCCGGAGTAAAATAGAGGTGCTCGCCGTCCAGATCGTTCAGGAAGTTCGTCCACGCCCGCCGCGAGATCACGTCGTCGACCGGCGCGCCGCTGAGATGCTCTTCCGGGAAACGCGCCGCGAACAGCTGCGTCGGCTCGGCGTACGTCGCGGGCGAATTCGCGCGCACGGCGTCCTGCGTCGCCCCGGGCGCGACGCCGTTCGTCGGCTCGGCCGCGGCCAGCGCCGCCGCGAGAACCATTCCAGAACCGATCCATCTTCTCAGCATGCCAGCCGCCTCCAAACGTCCCAGGGACCGGGCGTAGACACGGACGAACCGGCGGGGCAGCGCCCTCGCCGGCTTCGCCGTGCCACACTGGATACGCAGCCGGTTCGCTCGCGCACCTTCTCAGGCGCGCCCGCCGAACCGGGCGGATGTTCCAGGCCCGTCGCCCCGAATCAGGACGGCAGCAGTGCGTCCTTGCACACCTTGGCCACGCGGAACTTCACCACGGTCTTGGCGGGAATATCGATTGTCTCGCCCGTGGCGGGGTTGCGCCCCTTGCGGGCGCTACGATCGACCAGAACCAGCTTGCCGATGCCGGGAATCACGAAGCCGTTGCGAGCCTCGACGTACGCCAGCTGGGCGAGTTCGTCGAGCACTTGACCGGTCTGGGCCTTGGTCAGGCCTGTCCGTTCCGCCAGATGCGCCACCATGTCCGCACGTGTCATGTCTGCGTCCCCCGTTCGACCACCGGTCTCGGCGTGCGCCCCAACGGACACCGTCCGGCTGCCGATCTGAGAGTATCCCGCACCGCGCAAGCCCAAGACAAGCCCCAAAATCGGCAGCCCCAAAATCAGCTCACGCGCGGGTCCGGAAGGCTGCACGCGGGCTACCCCAGCATCGCGCGGCGGAAGTCCTCCAGGTGCCGCTGGAGGCTGCCGTCGATGACCAGATCGCCCACGCGGACGCGGATGCCGCCGATCAGTTCGGGGTTCTGCTCGACCAGCAGGTGTACCTCGCGGCCCATGATGCGACAGACCTCCGCCTTGATGCGCGCCAGCAGATCGTCCGGAAGCGGAACCGCGGTCTCCACCAGGCCGGACGCCCGCTGACATCGCTGGGCGGCCTTTTCCAGATAGCGCCGCACCACCCGGGGAAACTCCCCCAGCACGCCGGCGTCGAACATGAGTCGCACGAAGTGCAACAGGACGGGAGCGACGCGCCCACGCAGGGCCTCTTCAAGCGCGGACGCCTTGCCGGCATCCGTGACCGCCGGGTCGCCCACGAAGCGCTTCAGATCCGCCTGGGTGTCGAACAGGTGCGCAAGTTCGAGGGCCTGCGGTTCGATCAGGGCGGGCGACCCCGACGCATCGGCCAGGGCCACCAGAGCATCGGCGTAACGGTCCAGGTCAGGCTTTTGGGGGGCTTCCGGCATGAGATGATGACTTCAGCCGCTCGACGAACTCGTCAACCAGGCGGCGATGGCGGTCCTCGTTGAGTTCCTCGCCGATCACCTGCCGCGAAACGCGCAACGATAGACCGACGACCGTGCTCTTCAGCTCATCGAGGCCCTTCTGCATTTCCCGGTCGATGTCCGAGCGCGCCTGCCGCAGGACGTCCTCGGCCTCCTGGCGGGCTCCGTCGGCGGCCTCGCGCTTCATGCGCTCGACCACGCGGTGGCCTTCCTGGATCACGCGGCCGGCCTCTTCGCGAACCTGAGCCAGGGCCTTCTCGTTCTCCAGTCGCACCGCCTTGGCCTCGTCACGCGCCGTGCGGGCCTCGTCCAGCGACGCCTGAATGGTGCGCTCGCGCTCGCTCAGCAGGCGGGCCAGCGGCTTGAAGGCAAACCTCGACAGCACGAAAAGCAGCAGACCGAAGGTGATCAGGCTCCACAGAAACAGACCTGCGTCGGCATTGCCCATGTGTTGGTCCTGCAGTCAGCGCTGGCCGCTGACGACGGGTGACGGGTCACTGTTGACTCGCCACCGGGCTCGGCGCGGCACCCCCGGCCGCGGCTTCCCCGGAGGCCTTGCCCTTGCCAATCAGCAACAGCGCGATCAGGAGGGCATACAGGCACAGCGCCTCGATGAACGCGATGCCCAGAATCATCGTCTTTTGAATTTGTCCGCTGGCCTCCGGCTGGCGCGCGGAGGCCTCCACGCTCTTTCCGGCCAAAAAGCCGATGCCGATTCCCGTCCCCAGCGCCGCCAGGCCGATCGCCAGGCCGGCTCCGATCCATGCCATTCCCTCGGGTAACATCGCGTCTTCTCCTCCGCGTCAGGCGTGAGCCTCCAAGGCGTCTTTGATATAAAGTCCCGCCAGCAAAGTAAAGACAAAGGCTTGGACGAAGCAGATGAAGACCTCGAACAGGCTCATCGCCACCGCGCCCGCCAGCGGCAGCGGCTTGAGCAGCCACCCCACGCCGACGGTCAGCCCCGTAAAGGTCAGGATGAGGGTGTGCCCCACGAACATGTTGGCGAACAGACGCACGGCCAGGGAGAGCGGCCGGGCCATCCAGCTGACGATCTCGATCGGGACGATGGCGACCGCGATCCACCGCGGAACCCCCGGCGGGACGAACTGCTTCAGGAACCCCGTCAGGCCATGGCGACCGAGGCGGATGGCAATGGTCAGGACAAACACGATCGCCGCGAGGGACGCGGTGACGTTTAGGTTCGACGTCATGGCCTTGACGTGGCGGGGGAAGGGCAACATTCCGAACAGGTCCGTGAAGAGGATGAAGAAGAAGAGCGACAGCAGGAACGGCCCCCAGCGTTCGCCCCCGGGGCCGATCGCCTCCCGGACCACGTTCCGGTCGATGAACTCGGCGGCGGCCTCGAAGAAGTTCTGCACGGGCCCGCGAGGCACCACGCTGCGCCGCCGGAAGGCCAGCAGCAGGAACACGCACGTCACGATCGCCGACGCCCACAGGAGCACAACCTCGTTGGTGATGCTCAGGTCAATGCCGGTGCCGGGAATTGGCGGCAGCCGGACCAGCACGATTCTGGGAACGGTTTCCATAAGCTCCACACGGCGCTGAAACGCTCCGCACCGCTCGGATGCTACCAAAGCGGCCCCGGCGGCTCAAGGCGCAGTTCTCGGCGTTCGGCGCTTGTGTGACAGCCGCCCCTTCGGGTACATCTACACCATGACACACCCCGCCGAAACCCGCAACATGGCGCTGTTCTGCGACTTTGAAAACATCGCCCTGGGCGTGCGCGACGCCAACTACGCGCAGTTCGACATCCGCAAGGTCCTCGAACGGCTGCTGCTCAAGGGCAATATCGTCGTCAAGAAGGCCTACGCCGACTGGTCGCGCTACAAGGACTTCCGCCCGCCCATGCACGAGGCGGCGTTCGAGCTGATCGAGATCCCTCACGTGCGCCAGTCGGGCAAGAACTCGGCCGACATCCGCATGGTGGTCGACGCGCTGGACCTGTGCTACACCAAGGCGCACGTGGATACCTTTGTCGTCATCAGCGGCGACTCGGACTTCTCGCCGCTCGTCAGCAAGCTGCGGGAGAACAACAAGACGGTGATCGGCGTCGGCGTGAAGAACTCCACCTCGGACCTCCTGATCGCCAACTGCGACGAGTTCATCTACTACGACGACCTCGTCCGCCGCCAGCCGCCGCCACGCCCGCAGCGCCCGACGGCGCAGGGACCGGCCGCCCGCTCATCCGGCCGCCGCCCGGCCGCCGCCGCCCGGAAGGACGCGCCCGACGGC
>CAZJBP010000074.1:0-17728 GCA_964544115.1 uncultured Victivallales bacterium
GATGAAGGACCAGGCGATCGTCTGCAACATCGGTCATTTCGACAACGAGATCCAGATCGACAAGCTCAACAACGCCCCCGGCGTGGTTCGCACCAACATCAAGCCGCAGGTGGACAAATATACGTTCCCCACCGGCAACACTATTTATATGTTGGCGGAAGGCCGTCTGGTCAACCTCGGCTGCGCCACCGGCCATCCGAGCTTCGTGATGTCCAACAGCTTCACCTGCCAAACAATGGCGCAGATCGCGCTGTACGAGCAGCGCGGTGAGCATGCCGTTGGCGTCCACGTGCTGCCGAAGCTGCTGGACGAGAAGGTGGCGCGGTTGCATTTGGGCAAACTGGGGGTCAAACTCGACAAACTGACGCCTGGGCAGGCGAAGTACCTTGGAATCCGCCCCTCGGGGCCTTATAAACTGGACACGTATCGCTATTGAGTCGATAGTTTCGCGACTGAGTCTTAGGGGTGCGGGCCGCCAGGCGGTCCAATCAGAAGGAGAGGACACGATGAGAGTGGGTATTCGACGCGAGGTGGTGTTGAGTGTGGCCGCGGGCCTCTGTGCTCTGGTGGGGCTGACCGGAACGGTGCGGGCCCAGGAGCCGACGGCGGCCCAGTCGACCGAGTTCGCAGAGGCGGCCAAGTGGTACTTCAGCCCGAGCGTCGGCATGATGCAGTTTGAGGGCGATGAGCCGGTTGATGACGGAGCCCAGGTTTCGTTCCGGCTGGGGTATGACTACTCCGAGCGCTGGTCGTTTGAGGCCGGCGTGATGATCGCTCCCAAGTTGGACGAGACCTTCCGCAATTCGAACGATGTCGCGATCTCGCGGCTGGAGGAGGCGGCGGGTGAGGGCGTTCACGACACGATGGCCACCAGCGCGTTTGCCGAGGGGCTGCTGCACGTCACGCGATGGAAGCGCGTCGATCCGTACCTGAGCCTCGGCGCCGGACTCATGTATTACAGCGAAGATGTCAACGACCACGCGGTGGACCCGCAGTTGCGCTTCGGCGGTGGGCTCATGTATCACTTCAACGATATGTGGGCCGTGCGGGCCGACGGCCGGTTCTTCGAGGCCGGCGGCGACACAGAGGCGAACGCCACCGTCGACGCCGGTCTGGTCTGGAACTGGGGTGCCCGCGTGGCCCCGGCGTTCACGGCTGTGGGCGGTCCGAACGACACCGACGGCGACGGCCTGACTGACCGGCACGAGCTCGAGATCCGAACCGACCCGCGCGACCCGGATACGGATGACGACGGGCTGACGGACGGGCAGGAAGTGCTGCAGTGGAAGACCGATCCGCTCAACCCCGACACGGACCTCGATATGCTCAAGGATGGGTACGACGAGGTAAAGAAGTACGGGACGAACCCGCTGATGCGCGACACGGACAACGGAGGCGTGGCTGACGGGCACGAGGTCCTGGAAGACGGCACGAACCCGCTGGACGGCCGTGACGACCTGATGCTGTTCGAACTGTTCATCGAATTCGACTACGACAAGTCCGACATCAAGAGCCGCTACGATGCGCAGTTGGACGTTATCGCCAAGGTGCTGCGTCGCAACCTCGGCTCGACGGCCCGTATCGAGGGGCATGCGGATAAGAACAAGAAGTCCAAGGCGAAGTACAACCTGCAGTTGTCCGAGCGGCGCGCCAAGGCCGTTCTGAATCACATCGCGACAAAGGGCCACATCGAGACGACGCGCCTCAGCTCCATGGGCTACGGGTTCAGCCGGCCGAAGGCGACCAACGATCCCGAGCTCGGCAACCCGCTCAACCGTCGCGTAGAGGTTTACATCCGAAAGGGTGAAGGGCAGGAGAAGCTGCATTTGCCGGAGTCTGTCGACGGGAAGCCGCTGCCGATCATGCCCGTCGTACGTGACGGTTCGGAAGTGCCGCTTCCTCCGCAGGAGCCCGTGATGCCTCCTCCCGCGGCTGTGCCCCAGGCTGCTGCCGGTGTGGACGCGATCAAGTAGTCGCCTCGCGCGGACAGATCAACAGCAGGCGGCAGGGAGACGACGGCGTCTCGCTGCCGCCTGTTACTTTTGGTGCGTGTTATTTTTGGTGCGTTGACGCGCCCTTCCCCGTCGGCTAATATCCCAACCGTCGTTTGGTCGTTGGGTTGCACCGATCTTGGGGGGGGGTGGCTTTGCCGGGGCAGGGGGGCAGAGTCCGGGGTCTGGGTTCTCGAGGACGTGGCGCGATAGCACTCGCGCTGGGCGTCCTCTTCTTCTGTGCGTCCAGTCGTTGGGCCGGCGCGGCCTGTGCCTCCGTTCAGCTCGATATTCCTCAATCCATCGCGCTGGAACGGCAGGCCTTCGTGGCCGTGCTGACGCTGCGGAACGACCTCGCGCATCTCGACCTGAACGATCTGGCGGTGGCTCTCAGCATCCGCGATGCGTCTGGAGTGGACGTTCCCTGGACGTCGAGCCCTGATGGGACAGGCGCGGCGTTCTTCGTACGGCAGGACCGGCTGGAGGGTGTGACATCGGTGGATGGCGCAGGGCGGGTGGCAGCCGGGGGGGCGGCCGAGGTCCGATGGCTGCTGATTCCGTCTCCCGGCGCAGGCGGCGCGCAGGCAGATGGGGTGCGCTACGAGGTGGGTGCCCGCCTTTCCTACACTCTCGCGGGCGCTCGCTATGAAACCGACTTGATTCCCGACAGCATCCAGGTCGTTCCGATGCCGGACCTTCAACTCGACCTGTTCGTTCCCGAGTGGGTCCCGGGCGACGACCCTCGCACACCGGCGCGGGAGCCGTCGCCCCCTTTCCCCGTGGGGTTGCGAATCCTCAATACCGGCGCCGGCACGGCCTCGAGGGTGACGCTATCCCTCGGGCAACCGCGCATCGCGGACAACCAGACCGGTCTGCTTGTGGATTTTTCGCTCAGGGGCTGTGATGCGAATGGCTCGGATTGTTCGCCCTCGCTTCAGGCGGTGGCGGGCAACATCGCCCCGCAGGCCGCGAGCGTCGTGCGGTGGTGGATGACCTGCAGCCTGGCTGGCGCCTTCGTGGGGGTGGACGTCGGAGCCACGCATGCCGATGAACTCGGGGGGACGGTCACGGCGCTGATCAGAAGCGAGCGCACCCGCGTGCACCGTCTGCGCAAGGACGTGCTCGTCGATCTGCCTGGGCGGGACGCGCGTGCCGATTTCCTGTCGATCGACGGCGGGCTCTACGAGTCCGATGGACTGGACGGTGTCTGCGCGGACGCATCGGCTGCCGCGAGTGTGGTTATCGACGGAGACACGGTGACGGTCCGGCTTCCGTCGGCAGGGGGCTTTGTGTATGCCGGCATCCCGCTTCCGCCGGGACGCTGGAGCGCGGGCGGCGTGGCGGCGCGGTCGGCCGTGCGTGCGGACGGGTTGCGCGTGCGCGGGGAGAACGCTTGGACGGAGGTGCGGCGCAACGCCATGGGGGAGTGGGAGCCCTGGCTGGGGGTGTTCGACCATGCGCCCGCCGGGGTCGTCGAGTACCGGATCGAATTGCGGGCGGCGAGCCCCAACCGGGCTCCGTGCTTTGTGCCCGTGACCGCAGCGACCGCTCTGACCGGGCGTGAACTGGCTCTCCGCGTCGAGGCCTTCGATCCCGACGGCACGCGGCCAACGGTCAGCGCCAGCGCCCTTCCAGCCGGGGCGGCTTACGTCGCCGACGGGGTGGATGGCGGCTGGGTCACGTGGACCCCGTCCGAGGGACAGGCCGGAACCTATCGACTGAAGTTCGCGGCCACGGACGGGGAACTGGCCGCTTCACTCTGGGTTCCCGTCACCGTCGCGATCCCCGACGCCATCCGGGGTGCGCTGTTCCTCTTCCGATAGCGGCTCGAGGACCCAGCGACGGTTGTGCCAGAACCACTGCTCGGGGTGTGCCCGGATCGCCGCGTCCAGAACGTTGAAAACCTCGCGCGTCATGCGTTCGATGTCTGCCTGCTTGTCAGCCCGGCGGTCGGGGCGAACCGCCTGCTCGGCCACGATGAGGTGCCGGGTCCAACCCTTGCGGACGTTGTAGCACGGAACGATGGGGACGTTCGCGGCGCGGGCCAGGGCGGCCATGCCGTCGGCGACGTTGGCCTCTGCCCCGAGGAACGGCACCGCGATGCCCGGCGTGCGCTTGCGCAGGTCCGGCAGGATGGCCATGACCAGCCCGCGGCGCAGGCTGCGAATGGCCTCGCGCAGAGTCCCGGCGCCGCGCACGAGAATAGGCATGCCGCTCTCGTTCCGGAGCCCGTTGATGTAGTCCGACACGAGGGTGTTCTTCTGATGGGCGGCAATGCTGAAGGGGCGCAACCCGTGCAGGATCCCGACACGGGCGGACAGTTCCCACGACCCCATATGCGGCATGGCCAGGATGCCGCCGCCCTCGCCGCACGCCTCTTTGATCGCGCGGATCGCCGCGTCGCCCTCGACGTGCCGGTCAGCCCATGGCCTCGTGATGATGGGAGCGCGCAGCAGGTCGACGATGCTGAAGACGATGTTGCGCAGTGAACGATGGGCTACGTGCCGAACCCAGGCGTCGGACACGCCCGGGCCGAAGACGGCGCGGATCCGCCCGCGGGCCTCTTTCGTGCGGTGTTGGAAGAGCGGCAGGAAGATCTGCGCCAGCCCCCACCCCAGGGCGAGCGCAGCAGGATAGGGGATGCGGCGTACGGCGAAGGTGAGGCCGCGCAGGGCGGCCAGTTCCATGCGGTGGCGAAGCAGGGGCGGGCGGCGGGCGCTCACGGCATCGCTCCTCTCCGGATCAGGTTGAACAGGCGGCTCTGGGTCATGCGGATGGCGGAGACCGGACACACTTCGTGGCAGCAGCAGCAGCCAATGCAGCGCTGGGTGAGCAGTTCCGGCGGGCGGCCGACAACCTGCGTCAGCGCCTGGGCCGGACAGGCTCGCACGCACTGTCCGCAGAAGACGCAGGCGGGGCCGATGGTCGGGCGGAACCACAGGAACGGCCGAAGGCGTTTCACCAGCCACGCGGGCGTCAGGCGTGATCGCAGCGTTGACGGCAGAGCGAAGGAGGCGGGGCGGATCGTGTCGATCAGGCAACCGACCACGGCTGGGAGAGGGGTGTGCGCCAGACCCCGAAGGTAGGGCACCGACCGCGGCGGGATGCCGAGAATCGCGCACAGCGTCCGGTCGAGGGCGAAGGCGTCCGAAGAGGCAGCGAGAAAACCCAGTGCGATGGGCCGGCCGGCCGAGGGTCCATCGCCCTCCATCCCGACAATCCCATCGGCGATGTTCAGCACGGGAGGCACGGAGCGGATGATCGCGGTGATCAGCCCCCCAAAATCGGCGGGAGATGGGTGTTTGCAGTGCAGGTGCGCCTTCTGGTACCCGGGAACGACTCCATACATGTTCTTGACCGCGGCCGTCAGTGTCGTGAGGA
Organism: uncultured Victivallales bacterium; assembly: GCA_964544115.1. Lineage (GTDB taxonomy): Bacteria > Verrucomicrobiota > Kiritimatiellia > UBA8416 > JADHWI01 > CAZJBP01. The sequence goes on from CAZJBP010000074.1 coordinate 5,373, forward strand.
CGTGAGTCTTAACCTTTGGAAGGTTCACCACCACGTCCGCTTCCCGGACAGCGCGGGCGATCGTGAACCGGTAGGGGCCGGATTCGACGATGTCACTCCCGGCCTGCTCCAGGCTCACCAGCGTCGCCCGCTCCTCGTCGCAGACCGCGCGCATGCCGGTCTTTTCCAGAACCGTGGCCACCTTGACCGCCGACGCCGGGCTGTCGCCGACAATGGGGGTGGCGCCTAGCTCGCGCACCGCGCGGATCAGGTGTCGGACCACCTCGGGGTGCGTCGTCACGGCCTGTTCAGGGGTCCGGTCGGTGAGCAGGTTAGGCTTGAGCAGAACCGTCTGGCCTGGGTGGACAAAGGCCGAGAGTCCGCCCAACGGGCCGAGCACCGCGTCCAGGGCGGGACGCAGAGGGCTGCCGTACGAGGCGCAGCGGACCAGAGACACCGTGGGGGCGACGGACTGCATGAAGGCGGAGAGTAGCCGCGGGGAGCCTTGGAACTCAAGAAAAACGGTCCAGGAGCCACCGGAGCAGGGGTTGAGTGCCGGTGCCGGCGCAGGCCGGGCAGGGGCCGTTCTGCACCGTGCGCTCCACCTTGCCCGTGCCGCGGCAGTAGAGGCACTTGGGCCGCGCATCGCCCATGCGCCGGACGCCGTCGCGCGGAGGCGGCTTTGGCGCGGAGCGGTCGATGCCGCGCCCGCCGCAGTGCGGGCAGGTCTCGTGGATCTTGTGCGGCGCAGAGGTGTGCCCGCTCCCTGCGCACAGCCGGCAGTCCATGTGCACAAAGAGCAGCCCCACGGCGGCCAGGGCCACCGCTGAAGCGAGGAGAACGATCAAGAGCTTCATCCCTCGGGCCCTCACGAAAGTTGGTGCCGCAGCCACGACATCTGACTACCGTCCGGGATACTACCGCGGCACTTGACCTGGGTCAATGAACGCGGAGCGGCGACTGTGATACCGTAGGGTCATCGAAAGGCGCGGTGGGTTGAGCGAGCCCGGATGCGCCGCACGACAATAGGGCAGGAGGCTGATATGAAGCGGAAGATCATCAGGATTGACGAAGAGAAGTGCACGGGGTGCGGGCTGTGCATCCCCAATTGTCCCGAGGGGGCGATCCAGATCATCGACAACAAGGCGCGGCTGGTGAGCGACCTGATGTGCGACGGTCTGGGCGCCTGTCTGGGGCACTGTCCGGAGGGGGCCATCGCCGTCGAGGAGCGCGAGGCGGAGCCCTATGACGAGCGCAAGGTGATGGAGAACATCGTCAAGGCGGGCCCGAACACGATCAAGGCCCACCTCGTCCACCTGAAGGAACACGGGCAGGCCGAGTTCCTGGGGACGGCGCTGTCCGTGCTGAAGGCGAAGGGACTCCCGAACCCGCTGCCCGCCGCTGCAGGTCACGGGGCGCACGCGCAGGGCGGGGGGTGTCCCGGCATGCGGGCCGCTCAGTTCGAGAAGAAGGAGGACGCCGCCGGCAGTGCCGCGGGTCGTCGGGCCTCGCACCTGAGCCACTGGCCCATCCAGTTGCACCTCGTTTCGCCCGCGGCGCCGCAGTACCAGAGCGCCGACGTCCTGCTGGCCGCGGACTGCACCGCGTTCGCGCTGGGCGACTTTCATAAAGACCATCTCAAGGGCAAGGCCCTGGCCATCGCCTGCCCGAAGCTGGACGAGGGGCAGGAGGTCTACGAGCGCAAGATCCAGGCGCTCATCGACGAGGCGAAGATCAACACCCTGACCGTCATGATCATGCAGGTGCCGTGCTGCATGGGGCTGCTGAACCTTGCCCGTCGCGCGGCCGACGGTGCCACGCGCCGCGTGCCGGTGAAGATGGTTGTGGTCAGCCTGCAGGGCGAGATTCTGCGCGAAGAGTGGCTCTGACGCGCTGCGAATCGCGCCGGGAGTCCTCTTGGGGCTTGAATTGCCCCGGTGAGTTCCGTAACGTCACCCGGGTTGCATGGGGCGGCGGTTCGTCCGTCCCGAAGCCCGTCAGACACACATAGAGGAGAGCGGAATGTCCACGATCATAGACGTCCATGCACGCGAGATTCTCGACTCACGCGGAAACCCCACCGTGGAGTGCGATATTCACTTGGAAAGCGGGATTATCGGCCGCGCCGCGGTTCCGTCCGGCGCGTCCACGGGCGAGAACGAAGCCGTAGAGTTGCGGGACGGCGACAAGGGCCGCTACTGCGGCAAGGGTGTGCAGAAGGCCGTTCGCAACATCAACGACGTCATCGCGCCCGAACTGCTGGGCTTTGGCGCGGTGGACCAGGTTGCCGTTGACCGCAAGCTGATCAAGATGGACGGGACGTCCACGAAGAAGAACCTCGGCGCCAACGCGATGCTGGCGGTTTCGCTGGCCGTGTCGAAGGCGGCGGCGGAGTACTGTGGCCTGCCCCTGTTCCGCTATCTGGGCGGCGCGAATGCCAAGGTTTTGCCCGTGCCGATGATGAACGTGCTCAACGGCGGCGCGCACTCCGATGCCCCGGTCGACCTTCAGGAATTCATGATCATGCCCAAGGGCGCCAAGAGCTTCCGCGAGGCGCTGCGGATGGGGACGGAGGTCTTCCACTCGCTCAAGGGCGTGCTGAAGGGCATGGGCATGAGCACGAACGTGGGTGACGAGGGCGGCTTCGCCCCTGAGCTCAAGAGCAACGAGCAGGCGCTGGAAGTGCTGATGAAGGCGATCAAGGCCGCGGGCTACAAGCCGGGCAAGGACATCTTCATCGCCCTGGACGCCGCCTCCAGCGAGTTCTATGACGCCAAGTCGCGCCGGTACATCTTCAAGAAGAGCGACAAGTCGAAGCGCACGGCCGAGCAGATGGTCGAGTTCTACGAGAACTGGATCAACAAGTACCCGATCATCAGCATCGAGGATGGTCTGGCCGAAGGGGACTGGGCCGGCTGGAAGGTGCTGACCTCGGCGCTGGGCAGCAAGGTGCAGCTTGTCGGGGACGATCTGTTCGTGACGAATACGCACTTCCTCAAGAAGGGCATTGAGGCCGGCGTGGCCAACTCGATCCTGGTCAAGGTCAACCAGATCGGCACGCTGACGGAGACGCTCGAGGCCATCGAAATGGCCAAGCAGGCCCGCTACACGGCCGTGGTGAGCCACCGCTCCGGCGAGACCGAGGATACGACCATTGCCGACATCGCCGTGGCGACCAACGCCGGGCAGATCAAGACCGGCTCCGCCTCGCGGACCGACCGCGTCTGCAAGTACAACCAGCTGTTGCGCATCGAGGAAACGCTCGGCGAAGATGCGGTGTACGGCGGGGTGATCTGAGTCACGCAGGTGTCCAGGGACATGTGTGCCGCCCCAGCCCGCAGGGACCGGGCGGCACGGGTGGGTCATGAGTCAGCGACGCATAGGGTGGGTCGTTCTCTGGGTCGCACTCGCGGTTCTCGTGACCGCGGTCGTTTTGTTCGTCTTCATTCCCAAGTACGGAAACCTGCGTGAACTGCAGCGGGTGCGCATGGGGTTGGAGGCCGAGAACCAGCGGATCCGCGGCGAGACAGCAGCGCTGCGCCGGAGGCAGGAACGCTTTGGCGCTGACCCCGGCTTCGTTGAGCGCACCGGGCATGAGAGCGGCCGGATCAAGACGAACGAAACGGTCTTCCTGTTTCCGCCCGAGCCCTGAGGCCGTGCGCCCTCAACTCCGGACGGGGGGGGGTGGGCCGGAGACGGCCTCGTGGGGATCCCCCGCAGACCCGGATCTGAACTCGACGAGCACCATCGTTCCGCCTCCGTCCATGGCCGTTACGTCCACCCGGCCGTTGATGGCCTCCGCCCGGTAGCGTATGGTTCGGAGCCCAAGGCCTGGGGAATCCGCAGCCGCGTTGGGAATGCCGGTGCCATTATCGACGATCGACAGGGCGCTCAAGCCCGAGCTCCGATTCTCTCGAAGACTCACGACCACGCGGGCGGCGTGTCCATGACGGATTGCGTTATGAATAGCCTCCTGGGCAATCCGGTACAGGTGGGTTCCCACGGTTGGGTCCAGATCGCAGGACTCGATCTCGGACTGGAACGTGCATTCGATACCAAACGAGTGGGCGGCGTCCGAGCAGAGCCCACGGAGCGAGTTCATGAGCCCGCCGGTTGCGGGTTCAACGGGAGTGAGGCCGTGAGCGATGCGTCGGATTTCGGAGACGGCACGCGAGAGGACCCCCGTCAGCTGCTCGGCTTGGGGCGCCATCTCAGGGGCGCGTTTGCGGAGAGCGTGCGTCAGCGCCCCTCCGAGGAAGGCCGCGCCGGCCAGCTCCTGCCCCAGCGAGTCGTGCAGGTCATGGCCGATGCGGCGCTGCTCGTAGCTGCTGATGGCAAGGATCTGGTCCTGTGCCTGCATCCGCTGGGCGATCTCTTCGGATAGACGACGGTTGGTCTGCGCTATGGCCTGCGTTCGCTCTTCGACAAGGTTCTCCAGATTGCCGGCGATGGTACGAAGCTCGGTCTCCGCGCGGCGGCGCTCCCTTACCTCCGTTTCCAGTTGCCGGGTCCGCAGGGCGATGGTCTGCGCCATGGTGTTCACCTCGCCGTTGATCTCGTCGATTTCCATGTAGCGAGACGGCGGGACCTGCGACTCGTAGTCGCCGTCGGCGATCCTCTTCAGCCCAATCGTCAGCTGGTGCAACGGGCGCTTGAGCAGGACCCCGGTGGCCAGCCAGACCAGGAGTCCCAGGCCAAGGGATCCAAGCCCCCCCATGGCCGCCGCGTATCCGATCACCGTGCGCTGGAGGGCGTCGACTTCGCGCGTCGACACGCCGACATCCACGAACCCGATCAACTCCCCGCCGCTGTAGACAGGCTCCGAGGCGGAGATCGGAGTACCGTTGACGACACCAATATGGGCGATAGGCTCGGAGAACTCATTGCGAATGCAGACGTAGGTGATGTCACGCTGCAGCGGTGCGGACGACAAGTAAGCATTCAGGGCGGGGACGTCGAGGTTCCAGATGTCGGAAACCAGCAGGCACGCCGCGCGCTTGGAGAACTGGCGAGCCTCGTTCTGGAGGTCCCGTGTGACCTGGCGTCGGGCCAGTGCAACAGAGACAAGCGCCAGGGCCGTCGCCAGGGCGACCACGGATAGGGTGATCCACAGGAAGAGAGAGCGGGTCAGACTGTGCCGGCGCGAGGATTCGATTTGGATTGAGGAGACAGCCACAGACGTCATTTCCTCTGAGCTTCGATGTTCGCGCGGCGGATGTCGTCGTATTCACCACTGGTGCGCAGTCGGGCGAGTTCCGAGTAGAAAGCGGACCGGATGGTGTCCAGATGCGGGTACGTGGAATGCTTGGAGAAGACGGCCAGGTAAGGCTTGGAGAAGATAACTTTCGGCAGATTCGTGATGCTCTGCGACAGGCCCAGTTCGTTGAGTTGTGCCTGGCCCACCGTGCGGTCTATCGGGTAGAGCTGAATCTCGTCGGCCACCAGGCCCTGGAATCCGTCCCTCGTGCTGGTGTATTCAACGGAAGAGAGGTCGGCGGCCAGGAACTCGGGCGTGTAGGTGTAGTCCCGGTTGACGCCGATGACGATGCCGTCTGACTTCACCTGGTCCAGGGATTCGAACCGGAAGCGGCCGACATCGCGCTTCTTGACGAAGAAGACATACTCGGAGAGCCACAGTGTGTCATCCGGGCTCTGATTGGCCCCGCCCCGTGTCCGCTGCAGGTCTGTGTAGGCGAGGTCCGCCTCGCGCGACTCCTTGTAGGACACGGACAGCACGGCATCAGCCGAGCCCTTCTGGATCATCAGCCAGGCCCGGCTCCACGGGTATAGACGGATGGAGTAGGGGACGCCGATCCGCTTCATAATGCGGCCGACGATTTCAGCATCGATGCCGCGGACGCAACCGTTCGTGTCGGCCCACTCATAGGGTGGCCACGACTCGGCCACAAACACCAGCGGGCGTGGGGGGGAGGCATCGGTTTCCGCCGACAGGTACTTCGATGAAATCCGGTCGTATTCGCCCGAGGAGCGCAGGTCCGCCAACTCGCGGTAGAAAGCCTGCAAGAGCCCTTCCATGTCAGGGTAACCAGACAGGCGCGAGAAGCCCAACTCGTAGGGCTTCACGAAGATAGGCCGCGGCAGCAGGGAGACCCGCTCGTGCAGGCCCTCGCGCTTGAGAATCCAGTGCCCCACCGTGCGGTCGAAGGGAAATACTTGGATCTCGCCGGCTACCAGCGCCCTGAAGCCCTCCTCGGGGTTCGAGTAGGTGCGCGTGTCCAGTTCGGCCTTCAGAAACTCCGGGCTATAAGAGTAGTCGGTGACGAGCCCCACACGATAGCGATCGTCATGGATCTGCTGCAGGGACTCGAACCGAAGGCCCTTCTGCACGGCCGAATTGACGAAGAACACGTACTCGGTGAGCCAAAGATGGTCACGTGGAACGCAGCCCGTGGCGAGGAATGCCCGCTGTTCCGGAGTGAAGATCAGTGCCTTTTCGCGGGCCGGTGTGTAGGAGACACTGGTGATGGCGTCGGCGTGCCCCCCCTCCATCAGCATCCAGGCCCTGGCGAAGGGGTAGAAACGGAACTCGACCGGCACGCCCAGCTTGGCGAAGATCTGGGTCACCAGTTCGACGTTGATCCCTCTGGGCTGGCCGTTCTCCTGATACTCGAACGGAGGATACGCCTCGCCGACAATCACAAACTTGCGCTCGGCTCTTGCCGGAGAAGGTGAGAGCGCGATGGCCCACATCGCGCCGACAGCCAGTGCCGCACGCAGCAGTCGAGGTCGCATGGTCAGCCCTCCCTCCTGGCCCCCGCGGGTCGCGCACCGCCGCACCCCCACCCGCGCCAGAGCGTTACGGGTTGAATCATAGCGGTAAATCCGACGAGGTCCAGTGCCAAACCTGCCGCCCTGCGGAGGCGCCCGTCAGCGCGCGAACATGAAGTAGACCGCGCCCATCAGGCAGAGCCCCGCATAGAGGTAGTTCAGGCGGATGGGCTCGTGCATGTAGAAGAAGGCGAACGGCACGAAGACCGAGAGGGTAATCACTTCCTGCAGGATCTTGAGCTGCGGGAGCGACAGAACGGTGTGGCCAACGCGGTTGGCCGGAACCTGGAGCAGGTACTCGAACAGGGCGATGCCCCAGCTGACCAGGGCGGCCACAATCCAGGGCCGCGACTGCAGGTGCTTGAGGTGTCCGTACCATGCCAGCGTCATGAAGACATTGGACAGCACCAGAAGGCAGATGGTCAGCAACGTGCGGCTCATGATCCGTGTCCCCCCGGGTCCTCCAGTCCGTGTCGGCCGGCCGGAGCGATTCGATGGGCTCGGGATTATCGGCAGACGACCCTCGGAAGCTAGAAGAAAGAGGAGCGGGGGATCTGGCTTTACCGCGGTGTTTGGAGCGGGTACCTTCGGCAGACAATGCGTGGTCGTCAAGCAACGTCAGGGTTTAGATGTTCCGGTTTCACGCTGGTTGAAATCATGGTTGCCGTGGCCATCGTCGGCCTCTTGGCCTCCATGGTTCTGCCCGCAGCGATGACCGCGCGCAACCAATCCCTGCGCGTGACGTGCGTCAACAACCTGCGGCAGATGGCCACGGCGAAGGGACTGGCTGCCTTGGCGGAGCGCTGGAAGTCGACCGACGGTCCGGACACCATCGGGCAGCCGCTGTACGACAACACGATCTCGGGGTACCTAAAGGGCGGGCGGCGTCCCGTGTGCCCGACCGGGGCCGAGTGCGATTACAACGCCATCGACAGGAACCCCACCTGCCTGAGCGGCGTCCCGACGCACGTCTGCGCCGGGGCCCACTAGCGCTTCCGCGTGCGCCGTTGCACCGGGGGGGGGCCGGAATCGTCTCCGACCCGGGGCGGGGTGTGAGCCCACGGCAGCCCCGCGATCTGCCGCACGGCGACGCTGGCGGCGACCATGCCGAACGCGCCGGTCACGAAGACGGCGCTGCCGTTGATCACGTGCCGCCTGCTGCACGAGTGGTGCGGGTTGTCGCCGCCCGGACAGACGCAGTCCTGGCCGCAGACCGGGCTGCGAAAGCCCGCGTGCGGCAGGATGGCAGGCTCGTCGGAAAACACGGCTGCAATGCCTCGCAGTTGCTCGTCCGTCACGCCGTGCCGACGCCTGGCAAACTTGCGGATCGCGCGGGCGAGTCGGTCGACGTAGGTCTCGGTGAGGGGAACCACGCGAATGCGCGTGGGGTCCAGCCGGGCGGCCGCTCCGAGCACCGTGATGACCGGGATGTTCCGCTCGATGCACTGGGACAGCAGGTGAATCTTCGAGGTGATGTTGTCGATGCAGTCGATCAGGATGTCCGGAGGTGTTGCGAGCAGGCGATCGGCAGACTCGCGGCAATAGAACTCCCGCACGCCGTGCACGTCGATGGCGGGGTTAATCATGCGGATCCGATCCGCCAGGAGCTCCGCCTTGGGCACCCCGACGGCGCCCTCGAGCGCGTGAAGTTGACGGTTGAAGTTGGTGATGCAGACCGTGTCGAAATCCACGAGGGTCAGCTCGCCTACGGCGGAGCGGGCGAGGGCTTCCGCCGCATAGCTGCCGACTCCGCCTAAACCGAACACGGCGATGTGGCCCCGGCGGATGCGGGCCATGGCGTCGCTGCCGACCAGGCGCGTCAAGCGGTCGAAACGGTGGTCGGCACGGCGGTGGGGAGCGGGTGCCGGGGCGTCCTGGGCTGCAGGGACGTCGGCAGCTATGTCGGGACCTGTCTTCATCGGGGCCAGGAGTTTACGCATGTCCGCGCGCCGCGTCAGTCCTGAAATAGTTTCCGCGCGGCCCTCGCAGTGGCGGCCCCACCATTGTGGCTGTCGCCGTTGCGGCTTGCGTTCAACCGGTTCGGATGCAATCCTTTTCCGCATACAGAGATTGGGCGGGAAACTGCGGGCAAGCTGGCCAAACGCAAGCGGCCTGAAATGGCTTTGCGTGTCCGGGGGGGGGTGCGATGGACGGAGGCATCGACAAGTCGATGGGCGCCGGTGACGCGGGCCAATGGCCCCGGTCGATCGATCGAGGCGTTACGATCAACGTGGTCGCCGCGATGTCGCGCGTGGTCGCCAACACGCTCCATCACCGCTGGCTCTCCGCGTCCGACCAGCGGGATGCCGTCGAACACGCCTTCACGGCCCTGGAGTCGTGGTTCGCGTCCACCGCGGCGGATGAGCTGTATCTGCGGATGCTGGGCGACGAGCTGAACGTCGCCGGGATTCCCCTGGACGCCACCCAGGCGGATGTGGCCCCTGTGGCCGGCCAGATGGCCGCGCTCGGCCTGCCGGCCCTGGCGATTCTGAAGAGCATCACCGCCCGGGAGTACGGTCCTCTCCTGGAGATCCTTGGCGCCCGCCCCGCCGAATTGGAAGTCCTCGGAGGCTTCCAGTCCTTCGCCGCCAAGGTCGGCGTCGAGCACGCGGTGGTGCGCAACATCGTGCTGCGTGAAGTCGCCGAGGACGACGTGGTCATTAAGAAGTCGCGTGTTGAGGCGGCTGTGCCGGCGGGCGGCGGGGATCGCGCGGCGTTGGTGCAGTTTCTCAAGGGCGCGGAAGGCGACGCGGGTGTGGCGCCGGAGGCGCTGGCGCGGGCGCAGGACGACGCCGCGGGAGTGGGGGGGCTTATTCTCGACGCCGCCCGGGAGTCGGCGGACGTCGGGCGGGCCATGGGCGAGGCCGTTCGTCGGGCGTTCGACTGCTGGGTCAAGTCGCCGGGCGCCCAGACGCAGAAGGGAAAGAAGGATCTATCCCGGTACATCGGCCGGCTGCAGGACTGGCTGAAGGAGAATGCACCGGAAGGCGGCGGAGCGGCGGACGAGATAGCGGAAGCGTTCGACGCCATCGGGGACGAGCTGAAGATGGACACGCTGGCGGCCGAATACCTGCGCAAGCGTAAGGCCATTTCCGAGAGTGAGGAGCGTATCCTGCGCTACATCCGCCGCAAGGGCCGGGAGGGCATCGACGAAACGGATCTGGAGCGGCGCCTGCTGAGCGGGGGCCTGGAGGGCAGCGACTGGCGCGACCTGATCGTCAAGAGCGGCCTGGCCGGGGCCGGCGGGTCGGAGGAAGCGGTTCGCTTTCTGTCCGAGCGGCTGCTCATGTTGGAGAATGTACTGCGAGGCCCGGGGCTCAAGGTCGGTGAGGATCCCGCCAAGCTGGCGAGCGACCTCAAGCGGATTGCCGTCGATGTGGACGCGCTGGCGGTGGATACGAACCGCAAGGTGCAGGACATCATCGAGGAGTACCGCCGGGAGGACACCGAGGCCGAGGCGTCCGGCGGCCCGGTGCGAAAGGGCGGCTCGCGCCGTCAGCTCTACGAGAAGCTGTCCGAGATCGGCCAGGAGCTCTGTCAGCCGCTATCCGTGATCAACTGCTCCATCTCCATGATCACGTCGGGGCGCCTCGGGGATGTGTCGGGCGCACAGAAGGACATGCTCAACCTTGCCGTCGAGAGTTCGCAGAAGCTCCAGCAAATCGTCGACAGCCTCATGGTGATCACCGGCGTTCCGAAAGGGCTAGAACCGGATGCAAAGATCCAGTCTGAGCTCTACCGATGAAAGGGCTGGATTTGACGCGCGCCAGCGTATACATTCCGCTGCGTTCGTTCCTAGGGCGGGCGTAATTCAGTGGTAGAATGTCAGCTTCCCAAGCTGAACGTCACGGGTTCGATCCCCGTCGCCCGCTCCACTCCGTCCCGCGGATACCGGAGGACATGCGCATGCCGGCATTGAAGCTGTTGCAGTCGTTGGCCCGTGAGCACGGTACGCCCCTGTTTGTGGTGGATCACGACGAACTGAGGCGCAACTACGCCGCCTTCCGAAAGCACCTGCCGCGCGTGCAGGCCTACTACGCCGTCAAGGCCAACCCGGACCCGCTCATCGTCAAGACGCTGTACGAGGCCGGGTGCAGCTTCGACGTGGCCTCGCTGCCGGAGTTCAAGATCGTTCATGAGCAGATCAAGGGCCTTCCGGCGAAGGCGCGGCCGGACTGGAGCTGGGACAAGATCATCTACGCGAACCCGATCAAGGCGAATGAGACGCTGGCGGAGCTGGACCCGTACAAGCCGCTGCTGACGTACGACAATCGCGATGAGATCTGCAAGGTCAAGGCCCATGCGCCGCACGCCGGCCTGGTGCTGCGCCTGAAGGTGCCGAACACCGGGGCGATGGTTGAGCTGTCGTCGAAGTTCGGCGCGTCGCCGGGCGAGGCTGTGGACCTGATCCTCGAAGCCGACAGGGCCGGCCTGGTGGTCGAGGGTCTCAGCTTCCACGTCGGCAGCCAGACCACGAACTTCGAGAACTATGTCCAGGCCATCAACCTGGCCGCCGGCGTGTTCCGGGAGGCTAGGGATCGCGGCTACACGAAGATGAACCTGCTGGATATCGGCGGGGGGTTTCCGGCGCCGTACGACGCATCGGTGCGGCCCTTCAAGGACCTGGCGCGCATCATCAACGCGGAAATCGACCGCCTGTTCCCGAAGGACGTCCAGATCCTGGCCGAGCCGGGCCGGTTCATGGTGGCGACGGCGGCCACGGCCGTGTCGAAGATCATCGGCAAGGCCGTGCGCGACGGGAAGGTCTGCTACTACATCGACGACGGCGTCTACCACACGTTTTCGGGCATCATCTTCGACCACTGCACGTACCACCTCAAGGCGTTCAAGCGTGGCCCGCGGCAGATCTGCACGGTGTTCGGGCCCACCTGCGACGCGCTGGACGTGGTGTCGATGGCTGAGGATCTGCCCGCGAATCTGGAGCGCGGCGACCTGCTCTACAGCGTCAACATCGGCGCGTACAGCAACGCGTCATCGACCCCGTTCAACGGGTTCCCGCCAGCGAAAGTCGTGCATGTGAACCTGTAGCCCTGACGCGGGCTGCGACCGTGCGGAGATGCCTCACTACGTTCGGCATGACAGGGCATGGAGGCACATGCCCTTTGTGGCCGCGGTCGCCGTCTACGCCTTGCCCGCCAGTCGCTGGAGGGCCTTCGCCTGGGCCTGTGCGTCCAGCGCGATTAGCGGGTTGGCGGCCGAGACCGTCACCGTTGATGTGGACGCCGCCAGCTCCGTCTCCAGATCGCGGACGGTCCCGTCGAACGTTCCCGCGCTGCCGGGCTCGATCTCCTTGACCTCCGTCGGCAGCCCGATGCGATCGAGGATGGCGATGAACGGCTCGGGATCCAGCTCCTCGACGTTGACCATGGTCTTCGGATCCCACACGCCCTGGGCGACAAGCATAGCCGCGGCCACCGGCGGAACGCCGGCGGTGTAGCTGATGCCCTGGGACTCGACCTCCTCGTAGCAGGCGTGGTGGTCGCAGACCTGGTAGATGAGCACCTCGCGCGGCTTGCCGTTCTTCACCCCGCGGCAGAAGTTGCCGATGCAGGTCTTGCCCGTGTAGC
>CAZJBP010000075.1:0-17701 GCA_964544115.1 uncultured Victivallales bacterium
GGCATCACACTCAATACCAGAAGATGATCCGCAAGCTGTTAGACCTGTACGTGGCGCAACACCAGTAAGTCTCCAACCAGCGGCTGGTACCAGCGGAGGACCGTTGCCACAGCCGTGAGCGTTCGGGGCAAGAGAAGACTATGGACTTGACCGATTTAGGATGTGACGGCTGGTTTGAGGAACACGCGGCATCCCTCCTGCAACCGGGACAGAGCATTGCGCGCGTCACGGCCGTCGACAGGAACGCCTTCCTGATCAGAAGCCAGGGGGGCGAGTGTTACGCCGAACTTGCCGGCAAACTGCGTTTTGAAACCCAGTCAGCGATGGATCTGCCTTGCGTGGGGGACTGGGTGTGTACGCAGTGGCCTGCGTCCGAAGGTCCTGCGCTGATTCACGCCGTCGTTCCGAGAAAGACGCTCTTGCGGCGCAAGCGTCCCGGCACGACCGTGGAGTTCCAGATGATCGCGACCAACATCGACGTCGCCTTCATCATTCAAGCCTGTGACTATGATTTCAATATGGGCAGACTTGACCGGTACCTGGTGATGGCATCCGCGGGGCACATTGAGGCGCGGATCGTCCTGAGCAAGACCGACTTGATCTCGCCGGTGGAGCTTGAGCAGAAGCTTGCGCAGATTGCCGGTGCGGGCATGTCTGTCCCGATCCTGCCCCTCAGCAACGCCAACGGGGCCGGGCTGGATGACTTCCGGGCGCTCCTTGCTCCCGGCAAGACGTATTGTCTGCTCGGGTCCTCCGGAGTCGGCAAAACCACCCTCATCAACCGGCTGATCGGAAGCGATACGTTCGAAACCAGGGCGGTCAGCGAGACCGGGGAAGGAATGCATACCACCACACGTCGGCATCTGCTGGTCCTTGAAGGCGGCGCCATGCTGATCGACACCCCGGGAATGCGCGAACTGGGCCTCATCGGAACGTCGGAGGTGATGAAGGATACCTTCGCGGAGGTGGGCGATCTTGCAGCGAGCTGCCGGTTCTCTGACTGCACCCACGGTGGAGAGCCCGGATGCGCAATCATGCAGGCCGTAGCCGGCGGAACCTTGAGCGAGGAACGATACAGGAGTTACCTCAAGCTCAAGAAGGAGAGCGAATTCCATGATCTTTCTTACTTCGAGAAACGCAGGAAGGACAAGGAATTCGGGCGGTTCATCAAGGCCGCCAAGAAGCTCTGAGTCAACGGATCGCGGCCGCGCCCCCGGCCTTCAGTAATCCCGTCGCTCGAGCGCGCGTATGCCCATTCGGAGTGGAATCACGGTGGCCACCGCGGTCAGCCCACCGAGCCACGCCCAGGCCAGCCCCAGCGCCACGGCTCTCTGGGCCGCAGGCAGCGCGCCGGTGACGTCCAGGTGGAACAGCAGCCCGAAGGGCAGGATGCCGGCCAGCATATAGGCCAGGCTGCACACGAGGTTCAGCGTGCCCCCGAACCCCGACACGATCGCCGCCGGATTGGTCTGGCGCAGGTCGACAAACACCGCACCCAGGCCGCAGGACAGCCCCGCCGTCGCCACGGACACCGCGGCCACCAGCACGACGGACGTCAGCTGCGCAGCGGCCGGGGCGTTGAGCATCGAGGACGACAGCACCATCAGCGGCACGCTGACCGCCACCAGGGCGACGGCCGCGAGCGTGAACTTCGTCAGCAGGATCCTCCGCATCGTCGTCGGGGACAGTCCCAGAATCCAGAACCCCTGCCCCTCCAGGCTGAGCTGGGGGAACATGAAGCGCGCCCCCAGCGAGCACATCACCGCCGACACGCTGAACACGTTCAGAAACGTGATGATGTGCCGCCACTCGCCGGGCAGCGCGTTGTAGCGGAAGGCGCGCAGGTTCGCGAAGTAGATCGCCAGCAGGCCGAAGAAGACCAGCGTCTGCGACCACTGCATTGGATCGCGCAGGAACACGCGGACATCCTTGCCGACCAGCGCGCGCACATCGGCCGGGAGCACCGCCCCCAGCGCGCGGTCCATCCACGGCATCAGCACCTCCGGACGTCCGGCGCGCTCGCCCCCGACCCAGACGCGCTGCAGCGAGGCCATATACGTGAACGCCGCCAGCCGTTCGACCAGCACGGTCACGAGCGCGCCGCTGGCGGCCAGCAGCAGCCAGAACATGGCGCCGGTGCCGTAGCGGCCGCGGGACACGGCCAGGATGCCCTCGGACATCCACCACCCCGGCAGCAGCGGATGCGCCGCCAGGCGGAAGCCCGGCACCAGGCGCGCCAGGTCGAACGTCGCCTCATCCACCGGCCGGTAGACGGACCGCAGGTAGAGCCAGCCGGCCGCCACCGCGGCCGCCGCCGCCACGCCCAGCGCCCATTTCACGCCGCGCCCGCGCGGACACCATCGCACCGCGCACATCGACGCCAGCGTGCCGGCGCCCGAGCACACCAGCAGGAACGGCGCCGAAAACAGCAGCGTCCATACAGCGAACAGGATCGAGAGGCGCTGATGCACGGCGAAGGCCGCCACGAACGGGGTGATGATGAAGAAGAAGGCCCACGACGACAGGACCGTCGACTGCAGGAACTTGTAGACCGCGACGTCCGCGGCGGGAACCGGGCCCGTCAGCAGGAACGGCACCTCGCCCGATCGGTACAGGGTCATGTACGAGGTGGCCAGCCCCGACATGGCCAGCATGCCGCTCATGCCGAGGAAGAACACCGAGAACAGCCGCCGGATGATGAGCGACCCCACGCCGCCAAAGTTGTCGAGAAACCGCAGCCCGTCGCGAAACAGGAGGAAGAGCCCCACTTCCAGCGCCGCGGCAAAGGCAAAGATAACCAGGCACTTGAGGACCGACTGCTGGCGCAGGACAAGCGATGCGTTGGCGGCCTGCCGCCAGCTCTTGATGCTCAATGCCGCGATGTGATCCACGTCATGCCTCCTGCCTCACCGAGGTGAGCAATGCGGGCCGCAGAAACAGCACTCCCCGGCCGTCATCCCGAACGCAGTGAGGGATCTGAACAGGGCTGTGGACAAAGACGAGATCCCTCGCTGCGCTCGGGATGACAATCGCCTCGCCGGAGACTGAATACTGGATGCTGGACACCGGCTCCCGCCCCCCCTCACTCCCCAACCAGATCCGCCTCGCTACGGCCGGTGGCGTTCAGAAACACGTCCTCCAGCGTCCGCCCGCCGTAGCGCTCGCGCAGCTCCACGAACGTTCCGACGGCGGCCAGCCGCCCGCGGTCGATGATGCCAATCCGGTCGGCGATATCCTCAGCCACGGGGAGAATGTGCGTCGACAGGAAGACCGTCGTCCCCGCCCGCGCCCGCCGGATCAGCAGATCCTTGATGAGGCGGATCGTGTAGGGATCGAGGCCCATCAGCGGCTCGTCGATGCAGAGAATGTGCGGCTCGTGGAGGAAGGTTGCCGCGTAGATCAGGCGCTGGCGAAGCCCGTGCGACAGGTCCTTCACCAGGGCGGCCCGATGCTCCAGCAGGCCGAACTGGGTGAACGCCGGCTCCAGGGCGGCCGCGGTCCGGGCAGGCGGAATCCCGTAGAGGTCGCCGGTGAAGCGGAAGAACTCGGAGGCCGTAAGGCGCTCATAGACATAGGGCATGTCGGGAATGTAGCCCAGGCGCCGCTTGGCGGCGACCGGATCCCGGGCCATGTCGATGCCGTCCAGCAGCACCCGGCCGCGCGTAGGCTTCAGGAGCCCGGTCAGCACCTTGATCGTGGTGGTCTTGCCGGCCCCGTTCGGCCCGAGGAAGCAGAACAGCTCGCCGTCGGGCACATGCAGGGACAGGTCGTCCACCGCCATCACCGTGCCGTAGGTCTTCGTCAGGTTCTGAATATCAATCATGCCCGAGCCCCGCCTTCCCGCTTCCCGCCGACGGTGCCGGCAGAGCGACGATCCGCAGCCGCCCCATTACCTTGGCGATGCGCAGCTGGTCGCTCAACTCGCCTTCGGCCAGCGCCACGTGCGTGGCGTCCACGCCCGGCGTCCCCCACGTCGGATCGCACTCGTGCCAGCCGCCGAGGTAAACGGCCGGCCACGCGTGGTAATAGAACGCCCCTTCGTGGAACGCCAACCCCACGTTGACGCGGGCGGGAATGCCGGCCGCGCGCGCCAGCGCCACGAACAGCACGGTATGCTCGTTGCAGTCGCCCCGGAGGGTCTTCAGCACGTCCAGCGCCGACGGCAGGCTGACGGTCGGTTCCTTGCTGACGGACTTGAACACCCAGTCAAAGATCGCGCGGGCCCGTTGCGCCGGATCCTCCAGGCCCGCCGTAAGTTCGCGGGCACGGCTGGCGATGTCGGGGTGGTCCGACTGCAGGCTCAGGGTGGGCGCCAGGTCGGCTTCGAATCCGGCGCCCGGCGGCGCCACCGGACCGGCCGGGAGCGTGTCGGCGGCGAACGCGACCACGGCCTCGTTCGTGCCCAGGGAGATCACCCGCTGACGGGGCGAATCCAGTTCGCCCGGCTCGAACTGCACACCCACCAGTCGCAGCGACAGCTCGCGGGCGCCGGCCGGATCTGCCGGCAGCCCCTGGCAGGGCACCGCCAGCGCCGCCAGCATGTCGGCGCCGGGGGCTGCGCGGCTGAAGGCCCGCAGCGCCTCGTCCATGCTGCAGGCTTCAAGAACCCATCCGAAGGGCGTTTCCTGCCTTAGCACCCGCCCGTCGTGGTCCATCCAGGTCGTCGCCGTGGTGCCCTGGTAGTCGGACGCCAGCACGGTGGCCTGGTTCGTGGCCCCTGCCATAACCAGCGCCTCGCGCCGCAGCGCGCGGATCGTCAGCGGCGCCGTGGAGAGGGTGGCCGGGTCCAGGGTGCGCAGGGTCAGCGACTGCCCCGGCTTCAGCCGCCGCATGGCCATCTCGGTCATCGGCGAGTAGATGACCACGTCGCGGGGCACGGTCACCGTCGAGGTCTGCGTGGAATTGTCCGTCGCCAGGGTGACGCGGAAGGTTTCGCCGGACACCCGGACCGCGTTCAGGCGCACGGTGTAGTTGGGCGAGGACAGGCTGAACGAGAACCGCTGCAGTTCGTAGGCGTCATCGAGCCGCACCGTGGCGTCAACGTACAGCTTCTGGTCGGAGCCGAGGATGTTCAGACGCGCCTGCAACCGGTCGCGGATCACATGCCGAGCCTCCGGCTCGCTGTCGTCCAGCTCCATCGTGGAGTGGTTGAGCCCGATCGGCTGGCCGTTGAAGAGGATCCGCATCCACGAATCCTTCAGCAGGACATCCTGGGAGAACAGGCCGCGGTAGCCGCTGAACGTCTCGGTGAAATAGTCCGGGAACGCCTGATAGCGCAGAAGCCAGCCGAGGCACAGCAACCAGACGCCGAACACGCTCCACCGGATCTGGCGCCGACCGAACGTCATGCCGCCCACCCTCTGGCCGCCGTTGTGCGCATGGGATCCATTCTAGCCGTCGCGCGGCGCGGCGGCAACGCGTTACCGCGAGCCGGAGCGCTCCTCGCTCATCCCCGCGCATCGGCAGGACGCCTCCCACACCTGAGAGGGGCTGGCGCCGCCAATAGGCACCCGCCCCCTCTGCCGGCCTCGGGAATCACTTCTTCGCCTGACGCGCCTTGTTGATCGCCCCGGCCTGCTTGCCGACTTCTTCCACCGTCTTGCCGTTCGCCTTGGCGATCGCCTCATAGCCGATCTTGCGGTCTGCATTCTCGGCCTTCATCAGCGCGGACTTCGCCGCGTCCAGCTCACCCGTGGCCACGAGGTAGCCGTCATCGCCCTCCGCCAGCGTGCCAGCCTGCACCAGCTGCTCAACCTCCGGGAGCCGCGCTTTGCGACGCGCTTTTGCATCGGACATGTCGTCCGCCTGCGCCAGACAGGCCGAACCGAGAACCATCACCATCGCCAGACTCGCCAGTATCTTCATCCGCCTCATACCCCACGCTCCTTCCCTGCCCAGCATTGCTCATTCCACGTTCAGGAAGTCTTCCAGTTCCTTCTGGACCTTCAGGTTCACATCCATCGTGATGTGTATCGGCTTGATCTCGTGCTCGGTCTTGATCGATAGGCATCCGCCCGTGATCGATGCCCCCGACATCGGGAGCAACGCCGTCAACATCAACGCTCTTACACCCTTCATTCGCGGTTCTCCTTTCCCCGGTGGGTGCTGTCCGCACCCGTCCGACCCTCTACTTGCGGGACACATCCAGCCCCATGTTCAGCAGTTCCTCCAAGGGCCCGTGCAGATTCAGATTCAAGTCCACCGGCGCGGGCCACTCTTTGTCGTTTGATTTGCCGCCCAAGGTGATCCGCAAGGTGCCCTCATCTCCCTTCCCTTGCTCAAGGTCCATCCTGAACGTGCTGAAGTTCAGGTCGCTCAGTGCCCGCGACAGCGGCGCCTGCACCGAGCCCTGGATTCCGGCTTTTTCCAGCAGCGCCGCCATCTGCGAAGGATCGTCCAGCTTCAGGGTCCCCCCCTGCCCGGGCAGGGAATAGAGGAACCCCGTCGACAGCTTCACATGTCCGTTGTCGAAGCCCACCGGAAACCGCCCGTAGAGCACGCCCTGGATCTGCCCCTTGACCGGAAACAGCATCATCAGCGCTTCGCCCAAGTCAATCCGGTCCGCATAAACGATGAACTCGTCTTTCGGATTCTTGAGATTCAAGTGCACCGAGTAGGCGTCCAGGCTCCCCTTGCACCAGCCGACCTCCATACGGTCCACGAACAGCTCTTGCTCCGTCAATTGAAAAGCAAGGCGTCCTTGATCCGTCCGGACATTCCCAGCTTTGGCCCGCTTGAACGAGACCAGCGGACGCTCGATGGTCCTGAAGAACACGCCGCTCTCAAACGGCACGTCTGCAGCAATCCCCTCGACCTCCAGGTTGCCGCTGCGCACAAGCCCTTCCGCCAGCTTCACCCGGCCCAGCACATGCGGCTGTGACCCCAGGAACCGAACATGGGCCTCGGCTGACACGCGTCCCGAGACCTCCGTCCCCTCCGCCTTCTGTCGAACCCATTCCGCCAGCGCGTCGCCCGCCGCGATCTCCGCCTCGGGCAACGTCACATCGATCACCATCTGCCGCGGATCATCCAGCGGCACGCTAGCCGCCAGCACTACACCCAGGCGGCTCCCGGTCACATGTGCCCCCAGCCGCGCCGTCACGTTGGAGGCACCTGCTGACAGGGCGAATGCATCCGGTTCGACCTTCAGGCCCTGAACCTCCAGCCGCCGCCACGTCAGGCTCTGCTCCGGAAGGAACGACAGCCCCTTTGCCGGGGACCAGGCGAGCGGCACCGCCCCCCTCACGTCCTCCAACACCGCCGATGAGCCTGCGCGCGCCCACCCGTTGCTCAGGTTCACCGTCACACCCACCGCTGCGTTCGAAGCCAGAGTTGGATTGAAGGCCGGGACCTTCACCTGGGCCGAGAGCCGCCCCACTCCCGCCTCCCCCACCCCTTCACCCCCGGACTCTATGCGGGCCGACACTTCCCGCAGCCACGCGCCGCCCTCTGCGGACACGCTCGTCGCGCTGCCACGAAGCGTTGCTTCCGCTCCGGCGGTCGCCTGCACATTCACCCCCTCCTGCGCGAACGACAGGCCGAAGTCAGGAACGCGCAACGACACTTGCCCCGCGGGATTGGAGTTCAGCCCCGAAACGACGATCTCGCCTTCGAATGGCACGGCACGATCCTGAAACAATGTCTGAGGCTGTGGCTGCGAGTCCGGCTCGCTCATGCGTCCCTTGAAAACACCCGAAGCCGACGTGTACGGCGGCAAGCACGTAAGCGTCACGTCAGCCCCGCCCTCCAGAGACAGATCGCGCAGCTGGATTTGGCCGCCTTCCATCCGGCCGTCAACGCGCACCACGCCCGGCTTATCGTCGACGATTTCCGTGGAACCGGTGACGCGCAGCGCGCCAGCACCCGCGCGGCCGTTTGCCAGCAGCACGGACGGGTGCAGCGTCTCGGCCTCAAAGCTCGCCTGACCGCTCCATAGCGCCGGTGGTCGCCGTCCCAGCTCCGCTTCGGCGTGAATCGTGCCCCCCTGTAAGAACAAGCCCGAAACCGAAGGAAGGCCCTGCGACAGCACCTGCAGCATGGCTCGCCCTGATATGTCCGCGTCCATCGTTGCGGTCAACCACTGGTTCGTGGCCGTCTGATGAAAACGCGCCGTCCCGCACAGGGTCAGCAGGGGGGACTCCTCCTGCGAACCCAGCCTGGGTCCACCGACCTGAAAAACCGACACCTGCAGATCCTGCAGCGAAGCCGCACCCAACACAAACCGCGCGTTCGCGGAGGATCCGGCGGGGGCTTCTTTGGGCTGCGATTCCAGCAGCGGCCTGACCCGCTCGTACAAGGGCGACGTCACCTTGCCGCCGTCCACCGTCACCTGCGTCCGGACCCCACGCACCGTGACGCGTTCGATGCGGCGGCGTAAGACCTCGCGAATCGAGAACCGCACGTCAACCCTGTCGATGGTGAGCGACGGCACGGGCATACCCACCCGGATGTCTTCCACCACGACATGCCCCGGCGAGAGCGTCCGAATCGTGAAGTCGGCGTCTGCAAAGCCCTGCCGCGCCAGCTCATGTCGCACCATGCGCGTCACGACCGCGGCGCGACACGACCACAGAGTCGCGCCCGCAACCAGCACGAGGAAGATCACCCCCAACAGGATGGATTTCTTACGGATAATGTTGGACACCCTGTTCAAACACCGCGTTCGCGTCAGGAGGACTACCGTTCGCGGGCGGCGTCGGCACCCAGCCGCCGCAGCCTGCCCGAACGATCGTCTTCATGGCGTGAAGGATGACGAGACGGCGGGGCGATGGCAATCACGAAGCGGACGGCTTTTGGCCTCCCATATTCTTGCTTGCGCCTATATCACAGTGTGATATACACTCCTGCCACGTGAGAGTCACTTTCTACTCGGGGGACCTGTGCAGATGCCAAACCAGGATCTGACCGAATGGGTGTTCACCATCCGCTCCAAGCTGGGGCTGTCGCAGTCCAAGCTGGCCGACATGCTGGGGGTTTCACCCCGGGCGATTCAGAGTTACGAGCAAGGGTGGCGCGTACCGCCGCGTCCTTTCGCCATGCAACTGATGACGGTGCTGGCCCTTCACGTCGAGACCCCGCCCCCCTCACAGCCCTGCTGGCGCTTGACCGGTTGTCCTGCCGAGGCGCGGAACACCTGTGCGGCGCACTCGGTCGGACGGGGCCGCTCATGCTGGCAGCTCTCCGGACGATCCTGCGGCAAGCACAGGGGCACCGGCCGCTCCAAGACCGGGCTCCCGTGCATCGGGTGCGAGGTGATGACGCGCCTGCTGGACAGCCCCTGCCGGCGAGCCGCCGTCGGAGCAACCCACGTGCCATGTAAGGAGGAAGAGATATGAAGACAAGAGGAACCCTTCTGGCGCTGTGCGCCCTGTCCCTGATGTTCACCCGCGAGGTACGTTCGCAGGGCGCCTTGACGCCGCCGGGACCGCCCGAGCCCACGATGAGGACCCTCGACCAGATCGAGCCGCGGACGCCCATATCGTCCCTGCCGTTCGCCATCACCCAGCCGGGCTCCTACGTGGTCGTCCGCAACCTCAGCGGCGCGGCGGGCGGCATTACCGTGGCCGCCTCGAACGTGACGATCGACTTGAACGGTTTCACGCTGACGGGCGATCGGCTGGTTCTGGGGCACGGCATCATCGTCGTGCCAAGCGATAACGTCTCGGTCCAGAACGGCGTTCTGGAGCAGTGGGGCGGCGACGGCGTGCATGCCGAAGGCGTGACGGACCTTCATCTCCAGGACGTTCGCGTCGTGCGGTGCGTCGGCGACGGCGTCGAGGCCGGTTCCGCATCCGGGCGCGCGGTCACGGTCGCCGACAACGACGGCGCCGGACTCAAGCTGGGCAGCGGCCTGAGCGCGGGAAAAGTCTCCTTCCAGGACTTCCACTTCGTGAGGGCCTATGGAAACGGCTCAGGCGGTATCTCCTACGTGGGCCCGTGTGACGCTTCGCTGAGCGATTCGCGCGTCGTCGACAACACCGGACATGGCGTCTCCTGGGCATCCTCGGCCGCGACTGACCGCGCGAGCCTCCGCCTCGAACGGTGCGAGGTCAGCGGCAACACCGGAAGCGGGCTGCACGTCGAGGAATCCTCGCCCGTCAGCGTGGCCTGCTCCACGCGGGCGAGTTCATTCGAGAACAACGGCGGCGACGGCATCGCCCTGCTGCTCTCGAGCGTCGATTCCCGCCTGGCGCTCGATCTCCGCGAGGGTGCGGCGTCCGGCAATGGCGGCAACGGCATGAACATCAAGGAGAGCGGCTGCCGAGAGAACGCGAACACGTTGATTGACTTCAAGCTCGAATTCAATGCTCTGGCCGGCAGCGCAAAGCTGGACTGCGACGATTCCCCCAGCCTGTTCAGCGGGGTCGTCGCGCGCGGCAACGGAGGGCGCGGATTAGACCACCAGGGCGGCGCATGGACATTCGAGGACTGCACGGTGGTTGAGAACGGAGCCGAGGGGTTGCGCGCAGTGATGAAGACCGGCCACGTGACGTTGATCAAGTTTGCCGACTGCGACTTCGCGCGCAACGTCGGAGCCGGCGCGGCGATCGTGCCTGAAGCGCCGGGGGGCAGTTACAAGGTGTCGATGCAGGACATGCATTTCCGGCAGAACGGCGGCGGCGGGCTCTCCCTGGTCGGCTCATGCGACGTCAGCCTGGACGGGGCGAGCGTGCTGGCGAACACGGGTCACGGCGTTTCATGGGCCTCCGCGGCGGGCGGGGGCGGAACGCCAGCGGCGGCGAGCTTCGTGCGCCTGGGGCTCCGCCGGCTGGTCTGTGACGACAATACGGCGAGCGGCCTCTACATTTCCGAGGGCGGGGACGTCGATGTCGACTGCGACTTCGCGGCCTGCGCGTTCGACCGCAACGGCGCCGACGGCGTGACGCTGCTGCTGACGGACATCGCATCCCGGCTGGACATCGTCCATCGCGGCGGCGGCGCCTGCGACAACGGGGGGCAGGGGCTGAACCTGGCCGCGGGACGGGGCGCCAACCAGGGCTTCTTCGATATCGCGCTGTCGCGCAATGCCTCCAGCGGCATGAACAAGATCGACGCCGGCGCCAGCCCGGGAACGATGGAGAACGTGGTGGCGCAGGACAACGGGAGCCACGGACTCGACCTGACCGGCGGAACGTGGAGCATCGGGCGCTGCGTTGTCTCGGACAACACCGGCGGGGGCGTCGTCTATGCGTCAAAGCATGTCAAGACCGGGCATGTCAGCCTCCTGAAGGTCTACGACTGCGACATGGAGCGCAACGGAGGCGACGGTCTGTCTGTCCGCACGATTGAGGATGACGCCAGTTACAAGGTGTCGATGCAGGACATGCACTTTCGATCAAACACAGGCAACGGCGTCCACCTGAGCTGCGACAACGCCCTCGCATCGGTCGAACTCGACTGGCTGGATTGCTCCTCGGGCGGCAACGCAGGCAGCGGCGTATTCCTCCATGCGCCCGTGGTCATGGATAAGGGGCTGCGCTTCAGGCTGAAGGGAGGCGACTGCGACGACAACGTGAATGACGGCGTGCTGGTGGACAGTTCGGTGGATGTCAGGACCGGCGAGTTGAGCGGGCTCGCCCTGCGCAATAACGGCGGCGCGGGGTTTTCGGCGCCCGGCGGCGCCCTGCGGTTGCGGGGTTGCGTCGCGTCGGGCAACGGCGGTGACGGGTTCCTCATCACCCGGCCGCCTGCGGTGGGACAACTCTACCAATGCAGCCTGGCGAGTGACGGTTGCGACGCCGTGCGGAACGGCGGCTCAGGTCTCGTGGTCGCGGACTTCGATGCCTCTTCCCGGGCGAGCCTGTCCGTGACCGGCGGACAGGTCTGTGACAACGCCCTCTCCGGCATCGACCTCTCGACCTCGCCTGGGGCGCGGGGCCGCGTCCACGCGATCCACTCCGGCTCGAATCTCGTTTACGGAATGGTCTCTGCCTCCTCCAGCCTCTCCGTCACCGAAAACCAGTTCACGGGCAACGGCTCCTCCGGTCTTCACGTTCTGGAAGGCGCCCACCACGTGGCTCGCAACGTCTGCACGGACAACGCCGTCGGCGTCTATCTGGCGACCACCGGCAGCACGGTGCTCCAGAACACCTTCGGTGGGGGCGCGGGCGGCGTGCCCCAGGTGCCCATCGAGGACGTGACCGGTGCCAGCGACATCGCGCCGCCGCAGAATGCGGCAACCGGAACGAACCCGCTGGGCAATCAGGTGTTCTAGAGAGGGGCGCCCATGAACACGAAACTCCTGATCACCGGACTGGCGTTGGCGGCCGGCGCCGGCCTCGTGCGCGCTGACACCACGGTCAGCCCCGTGCACCGCCACGCGTACGGCGCCAACGTCGGATGGATCGACGCCCGCGCGGATGGGACGAACGGCGCCGTTCTGGCCCAGCATTACTGCACCGGCCACCTGTGGAGCGCCAACGTCGGTTGGATCGGCCTCGGCGGCGGGCCGACCAACGGCTGGCACTACTCCAACGCCTCGGCCACGGACTGGGGCGTCAACCACGACGGGGCCGGGCATCTGACCGGCCACGCATATGGCGCAAACGTCGGATGGCTCACCTTCGAGCAGACGTATGGGAAGCCCGGGGTCGACTTGATGACCGGCAACCTGACCGGCTACATCTGGGGGGCGAACGTCGGCTGGATCAGCCTCACCAACAGCCAGGCCTTTGTGCGCACCGACGCGCTGGGCACTGGACCGGACAGCGACGGCGACGGACTTCCCGACGCCTGGGAGCTCGAGAAGGCGGGAGATCTCGTGACGCTCGACCCTCTGGACCCGGACTCGGACGACGACGGGGTCCCGGACGAGGACGAATACGTGGCCGACACCGATCCCCTCGATCCGGCCTCGCGTCTGGTGATCACCGCGTTTGACCGCGCGGCCGATACGGACGCGGTGACATGGCCCGTGGCCCAAACGCGACTCTACCGGCTGCTGCACACCGACAGCCTGACAAACGCTCCACTGCTTTGGAGCGACAGCGGAGCGGGGCTGATCCCTCCGAGCGGCGCGCCCGCAATCACCCAGAGCGTGGCGGACCCAACCGACCCCCAGCGCTTCTACCGCGTTCAGGCCGTTGTGCCTTTGTCGCCGTGAACCCGCGAGTGGTTCTCAGACCTGATCCGCCGGCGGATCGAGGCGGGCGAGGGCGTCGAGCAGGGCCTCGACCTCCTCGCGGGTGGCGCCCATGCGGGCGGCGAATTCCCACTCCTCGATCGCTTCGAGGGATTCGTTCAGTGCGTTGCCGATGGTCGCCAGTTCATCGCGGCTGACCCGCATCACGATGCCGTCGCTGTCCTGCTCCTGTTTGACAAACTGCATCGTGGCTACCTCAGGCCTTCGTAATAGCGGCGGCCGCGGCCGGGCTTGAAGGCCGTGCCGCCGTCGGCAGTGGAGGGGTCGCAGATAACGACGGTGCCGGAGCTGTCGTCCCAATACGCCACGCGCCCGCCGGAGAGCCGTCTGCTCGGCGAGCCGGCGATCACGCGGTCGATATGCGCGGCCATTTGAGCCCGAGTGCTGAACCCGAACTCGCCGCCATGCTTCGTGAACGCGTGTCCGTCGGCGATGCGCGATCCCCAGGAGCCCGTGAACGCAGGGGCAGCGGCGACGCCACGCCCCGGGGAGCTGATCGCCCCCGGCTGGTCCGCGAACCGCTGCAGGTTGTCCAGCACACGGCGGGCGGCGTCCGGGTGTCGGTTGGCATAGATGCCGGCCGCCACTGCGGCGAGCACCAGCAGAACGGAAAAGGGGTTGAGACGAGACCGCATGCTGACATCCTTCACAGGCTGACACTCGAGCCTCTGTTCACCTTTACCGTAGTTCCATCGGCAGTTTCAATCGTAACCGCCGTCGCCT
This sequence comes from uncultured Victivallales bacterium, assembly GCA_964544115.1. Lineage (GTDB taxonomy): Bacteria > Verrucomicrobiota > Kiritimatiellia > UBA8416 > JADHWI01 > CAZJBP01. The sequence continues at coordinate 13,865 of CAZJBP010000075.1, forward strand.
CAATGCGGACGATTCTGGCCGTCCCGAGTCTTTCTCCGGTCTTGCGAATCTGGTTGTTAATGAGCGCCACGTAGTCGCCGTTTCCGCCCATGATGCCGTTGAGTTTGTACTGGACGGTCGGCGCCGGCGCTTCGACCGGAGCGGCCGGGGGCGCCTCGACTTGGGCCACCGACGGAGCCGCTGTCGCCTCGGCCGGCGGTTTGGCCTGCTTCTCCTTCTCCAGCCGCTCCGCTTCGGCGTCGGCTGCACGCTTGGCCTGACTGGCTGCCGATTGAGCCGCCATGACTTTGTCCGTGCGCATGGCCTCACGTATCGCCGCGTCTTCCATCGCCGCTGAACGGGCATCTGCCGCTCTTTGAACTTTGGCGTTGACCGCTGGCATGGGGATTGCATTCGCAGCGGAGAGGGTGCCGTGTTCGGAGCACACCGATTCCTTGCCGACCGGACCGATGGTGTATCGGCCGCCCTTTGGGCATACGAGCCCGGAGAACCCACCCTTCAGGAAGGGCGAAATCTCCTTCTCCGTCACCGTGGCCCTCTCCTTGTAATTGCGCTCCAGGGCCGCCTGATCCCTTGAGTCATCGATCATTCGCAGGTTGTTTTTGCATTTGTTTCGCTGGGATATCTCGTAGGCTGCGTTGCGCGCCCTGACGTGAGCGATGCCAAGAATCCCGACCACAACAACGACCGCAACCCCTGCCATCTTCTTCTGAGCGTTGGTCATGCCCCCCCCTTGGTCCTATTGGCGGCCATACTGTCCGCAATGAAATCGCTTTTCGATTCAAATCCCAGCCCCATGCACAGCCGCTGGGCGGCGGCACCCCACGCCGCAATTCTCTTCTCTATCCCCTCGCGACAACGTCAGGGCGGGTCAGCGAATGCTCGCGGTATCGAATATGAGGGCCCTTTCAAGCACGGCAAACGGCTGCAGTCCGTATGTCTGCGCCAGGCCGTCGGCCAGGTTGCGTGCTGGCTCGCCAGGACTCCGGCGAAAGCACCGCCCAGCGGATTCCATACTGACGGATATCCGCCTCAAGCCTCGAAAGGGAGATGTCATGCGGGCGGAGAAAGCCGCCAGCAGGGCCAGCAGCCCGAAGGTAGTGACCGTATGATCGGTCTTGATCCAGACGTCGAAGAAGGAGGAAGAGCCGGAAGGGGCCGGGTCGGGCACAGCCGCGCCGGCGGCTGCGGATGGCCCTGTTTCGCAAGGCGACTCACATCCACTCATGCCGTGACTCCACAGTCGGCCCTGCAATGGCGCAAACCAAACAACACGACGTGGGCTCCGGGGCGGCCAAAGTTCAAGGTCAGCACGGCCCGGCCGGCCGCGTCGCGGTGGGCCGTCACTCCGTCCGTGTGCCACGGGGTGGACACCTCGACCCGGTTGGCCGTGATGTACGTGTAGCGTCCCGCGGCGGCGGCAAACACACACACCGCGCCGCGGCCCGTGGCCGGATTGATCTTCTCATGCACTTCCGGACTTCCCCCGCAGATGCCGAAACGCACTGGACTGGCTTGAGTCATATCCTCGCGAACCTGTTTATACAGCCCCAGAATCCGGCCCAGCCGCGCCACCCCTTCCGGCGACACCGCGGGCAGATTGCCCCAGATCCCGTTCTGCCCCAGGATCAATGATGCGAGGTTGATGATCTGCGATTCTTCCGGATCGTCCGGCAGGTAGTGCGTCAGAAACAGAACCGAAGGGAGCCACTTGTCGAAATCCAGCGGCGCGCGGCAAATGCGCGCCCGGGCCGGGCCGGGATGCACGAACACATTGCTCCAGTTCGTGGCCGTGCCCCAATCGTACGGATGGTCGAAGCTGGGATAATAGGGGCCGTTGTTAATGAGAAAATATTTGCCCGCCGCGAGGAAGCCGAGGCCGACAAAACGACCGCCTTCCGTGATGTCAAAGTCGACAATCGCTTCGGGACAGGCGGCGCACAGCTTGTTCACCACCTTGATCATGTAGCGGCCCATTTCAAAGGCGTAGCGATCGGCGCGCTCCTGCGGGGTGTTGGCTTCGGTCCCGTGAGCGTGCCGCGGGTCATTGCATCCGTACTGGCCGACCGCATCCCATTTGAAATACGTGACGCCGACATCCCGGACCAGGCGGATCAGCTCGTCGGCAAAGCTTTCCCAATACGGGCTGACCAGGCACATGTGGTAACTGGCCTCCGTCTCCCAGACCTCGAACGGCCCGTGCGGCTTGCCGTCCCACGTCATCCGGCAGTCGGGATGCTTCTGCATGAGGCGGCTGCTGACGGCGGCCTGGGTCGGGGAGAACCAGAGCCCCAGCTTCATGCCGCGCCGGTCCAACTCCGCCTTGACGCGCTTCAGGTCATCGGGAAAGAAGGCGCGGTTCGCGTCCCAATCCCCGGTCTTGGAGTACCAGCCGGTATCGAGCACGAACACCTCGATCCCCATGCGGCCGGCGACGTCGATTTCCTGCAGCATGCGTTCCAGGTTCATGCTGTCCAAGTACTTCTTCCCGCCCCACCACTTGTTCCGCTCCTGGAAGCACCAGGTGTTGTAGAAGATGTGCGGTTGCCGGGACGCCCGGTTCTCCGTCATGCCCCGGAGCACGAACTCACGATAAGCGCCAGCCAGTTCGTCGATCGAGCCGGGGGCCACTGCGGCATGGAACCAGAGTGTTTCGAAGGGCTCCTCCGGCGTGATCGGCTGGCCGTCATGACAGTTGCCCTTAACGGCCCGCACGGCAACCGCCCGATCCGCCGCCAGGTGAAACTGTAGGAAGGCGTCGGGCACTTGCGACCCATGCTCATAGGCCACCAGGCAGGCCTGGCCGCGCCCTTCGGCGGCCAGCAAAGGCCCCATCACCGCGGTATCGTTCTCAAACTGCCGGGGCGCGACGGCCAGCTCCGTGAGCCTGAAGCTGTGAATCGATTCGTCAAATTCACTGAACCGGACTTCGCGACAGACGGGGAATCCGCGCAGGGAAAAGCGGGCGTATTCGATAGGATCAGGGCCGGCGCTACGCGTCAGCGCGCGGGGCGTATCCGAACACACCCGGTAGCGGAATCGCACCACGGGGTTAGCCGGCATGGTGTGCACGACCAGGTCCAGGCGCAACCCATCATGGCCGGGGATGTTGCCGGTGAACACCGTCTCCAGCGAACCGTTGGTCAGCCGCCGCTCGCCGCTTCGTTCCATCGTGCGGGGCCGCAACACGACCTTCGCGCCGTCGATCTCCGCCGTCGGCGCGGCGAAGGCCAGCCCGCTGCGGGGACGCCGGCCGCCCGCGGCGAGCCTCCACAGCGCGGGCCCCGACGCACAGAACGTGACCGCGAGAGCAGACGTGGCGATCACCGGACTCTGATAGTGGCGCATGGCTTGAAGACGACAGGAACCCACGAACCCCTTGGAACAAAGTCTCCGCTCACCCGCCGAATTCCGCGCGCATGCGGTCGCAGTAGTAGCGCACCAGGTCCCACTTGGCATCGGGCGCAATGCGGTGATCCGGGCAGGGGATGTAGCCGCCGAGCGCCACGAGCGGCTTGAGGCGCTCGACTTCGGCCTCCACGGCCGCCCGGTCGCGGGCAAAGACGTTCTTGTTCATACCGCCGACGCCTCGGAGCTCCCGGCCGTACGTCTCGCGCCAGGGCTTGATGCTGGCATCCCACGTGCCGACCTCGATCGGGAACATGACGTTCACGCCGCTCTCAACCCAGGTCGGGATGAGGGCGTCGATCAGGCCGTCGCAGTCGAGCGAGCAGATGTCGATCCCGTACTGGCGGGTGAGCTTCACGATCCGCGCGTAGTGAGGACCGACCTTCTCCCGGAAGACATTCGGAGAGATGCAGGGCCCGTTCTTGAAGC
>CAZJBP010000076.1:0-1521 GCA_964544115.1 uncultured Victivallales bacterium
TTCTGAGGGATCCAGTCATGCCTGAGGTGTCCGTTGTCATGGGCGTGTTCAACGGCGCCAGCCATCTGGGGGCGGCGGTTGACAGTATTCTGACTCAGAAAGGGGTCGATCTTGAACTTGTGGTGGTGGACGACGGATCCACAGATGGCACCGCCGCACTTCTGGAGCAGTACGAGCGTCGGGATCCCCGGGTGATGGTGATTCGCCAGAAGAACGCCGGGCTCACTGCAGCACTCATTCGAGGATGCGATGAAGCGCGCGGGCCCTTCCTCGCGCGTCAGGATGCGGATGACGTTTCACTGCCCGGGCGGCTGCGCAAGCAGGTCGACCGGCTCTCGCAGGACTCCGCTCTGGCCTTTGTCTCCTGCTGGGCCGACATGGTTGGGCCGGAGGGGGAAGTGCTTGTCTCGCATCGGCCCGAGGCCGACCCTGAGACCGCAACGCGGAATCTGATGGTGGCGCGGGTGGGGCCGCCGGGCCATGGCACCGTGATGATGCGCAGCTCCCGGTACCGGCAGGTGGGGGGCTACCGCCCGGTATTCTATTATGCGCAGGACTCCGACCTATGGCTGCGGCTGGGGGCAGTGGGGAAACTGGCGTACGTGCCCGAGGTCCTTTACCGCTACAGCGTCTGTGAGAGCTCGATCAGCGGGAGTCGACAGATGGAGAAAGCAGCGTACGCACAGCTGATCGATCTGTGTCATTCCGCACGGCAGGCGGGGCGCGATGATTCAGATATCATCGCCGGTTTCCGGCCGCCGCGGCACCGTGGCGGGACGGCGGATTCTTCCGCGGCTACGCTTTACTTTATCGGCCGCTGCTTGCTGGCGCGCAGGGATTCGCGCGCGGGCGCCTATTTCCGCCGTTGTCTGGCTCGCGACCCCACGCATGCGCGGGCGTGGGCTTCTCTGGGGGTTGTACTGGTGTCCAGGCTGCGGGACTCGAAGGGGCGCGGGGCAACGGCCCCGGGGAAATCATGAAGATCCTGCTGGCCGCCGATGTGATGCCCGATCCGGACTCCGGAGCCGCCGGGACCGAGTACCAGACGATTCGGGCGCTACGGCGACTCGGGCATGAGGTCGATGAACTGTGGGCGTCAGACCTTGGGCGGCGCATCCAACACGGCAACCTGCACTATATCTTCGAGTTGCCCCGGGCGTACCGAACGGCCATTCGCAAGCGCCTCGGCCAGGGGCCGTACGACGTATTTCACGTGAATCAGTCCCACGGATACCTGGCGGCCAGGGACCACCTTCGGAATCGGCGACCCGGCGTGTTTGTGTATCGGAGTCACGGGCTGGACGACCGGTTCAACGCCGAAATCCAAACGTGGACGCGCAGTATGGGGTTGCCGCTGAGACCGTTCCAAAAGCGGTGGATCGGCGCACTGATTGATCGTGCGATCCGCCGCCACGAATCGCTGGCCGTGCGCTATTCGTCGGGCGTCATCGTCAGCAGTTCGGGCGATCGGAACTACGTTCTCCAGACGCATGGTTGCCAGGCGGATCGGGTGGCCTGCAT
>CAZJBP010000076.1:1621-17492 GCA_964544115.1 uncultured Victivallales bacterium
CACTGTTTGACGGGTTCGGCAAGGTATTCCTGGAGGCCATGAGCCGCGGGCTATGTGTCGTCACGACGGCGACGGGGGGCATGGAGGATATCGTTCGCTCTCCGCACAACGGTATGCGTGTCGGCATGAACGACCCGGAAGGGCTGGCGGAAGCGGTGCGATTCCTGCGCGGTGATCCGGCGCATGCATACGCAATGTCGGTTGCGGCGCGTGCGACAGCCCTGGAATACACATGGGACCGTGTCGGACGCGAAACGGCGGCGTTCTACGAGCGGTTGGCTGCGCTGGACGAGAAGGGCCGGAAGAAATGAGAGAATACCTGTATCGAGCGGCGCGCGTGGCGGAAACCGCCATAGCCCGGCTACGGGTGCATGCGTTCCGTCTGTGCGGGGGGCGCATCCACGCCAAGTGCCTGTTCTATGGGCGGGTCCGCATCGACCGGCCATGGGCGGTGTCCATGGGCGCGCGCTGTGTTCTGCAGCGGGACGTCTGGCTGAACATCGTCGGACGGGATGGCCGCCTGACGCTGGGCACCCACACGTTCATCGGGCGCGGAACCCAGATCGAAGTCAGCCAGGAGGTGACCATCGGATCACATGGCCTCATTGCTCCCGGCGTCTTCATCACGGACCACAAACATGGGATAAGGGCCGGGGCGTGGATGGACGAGCAGCCCTGCTGCGCCGCTCCCGTGCGGATCGGCGACGATGTGTGGATCGGGGCCAATGCTGTGGTTCTGCCCGGGGTAACCATTGGTGCGGGTGCGGTCGTTGGTGCGGGTGCCGTGGTTACGCGTGATGTGGAAGCCGGGACCATGGTGGGCGGCGTGCCCGCCGTGTTCATCGGTCAGAGGGTATAGCGGGCGTCGCTCGCGGCGGTGGGTGTCAATTGCGAATCGGCCGTAATAGGGGTGTTGTGATATGACCGCCCATGGTGGAGTGGGCGCGACGGATTGCGCGCCCCCAGGTCTGGCGCGGTTGGGCCGAGTCATCGCCGCCGTTTGGCGGCTGAACACGTTGCGTTTGGCCAGGGTGTGTTTTCAGGGAGTCGAATCCCCCTGTTGGGCGGAAGTCCGGTTGTTCGGCCGTCGGCTTGCGATCGACATCGGACGGTGCGAGGTCCAGAAGCTCCTCTACTTCGAGGGAGAGCGGTTCATTGAGGAGCGGCATCTTGTTCAGGATTTGGCGAGGGGGCGCCGAAGCATTGTGGACGTTGGGGCCAACATCGGATACTACCTACTCCTTCTTGCCCAGGCAGCGGCACCTTCCTGCCGGATCACTTGCATAGAACCCTCCGTCGAGAATCTGCCGGAATTGGAGGAAAGCCTCCGACGGAACCATTTGCCGAATGTCACCTTGCACAGAGTCGCGCTCGGAGCGGCAAGATCGCGCATCGGGCTCAGGTCGGGCATTAACAGCGGTGTGACGGACGTCAATGAAGGACGGCATGAGGTCGAACTCCTGCCTTTGGATGACCTCATTACGGAGCCGGTGGAGCTCATCAAGATTGACGTCGAAGGCTACGAATATGAGGTGCTGAAAGGCTCCCGTCGTGTCTTGTCTAGCATGCGTCCGCTTCTGCTCGTCGAGATTCATCCCCGCGCGATCAACCGGTTCGGCGCCAGCGTCGCGGACTGTCTGGCCCTCTTGCGCGAGTATTACCATGACATCGAGTTCTATGAGGGGGCGACTTCCGCGCTGGGAGTTCCGGGCGTGTGGCGGCGTTTCTACTGCCGTGTGGCGGCCCCGTATGGCGTCGTGGATTCGGTGCGGAGGGTATATCCGACCGGGGCGGAGATTCAGGCCCTGGACGCAACCCTTCCGTGGGGCACTTTCTGGATTGTGTGCCGACCTCCGGCCCCGGGGTGAGCTGAGCGAGGTGGAGCGGACGGGTGCAAGCATCTGAAAACAACGCGACGTTGCCGGTAACGGTCTGCATTCCCACCTACCGCCGCGAGGAGGTGCTCGCGGCGACGGTTGGGCAGTTCCTTCGCGAGAGGCCCGCTCCCGCAGAGATTCTCGTTGTGGATCAAACGCCGCAGCACGCGCCGGCCGTCGAGGCACAGCTCGCGGATTGGCAGGCGCGCGGCGAGATCCGGTGGATCCGGCGGGCGACGGCATCACAGCCCGGGGCTCTCAACGAAGGGCTGCGAGAGGCCCGTTCGCCGTTCGTGCTATTCGTGGATGACGACATACGCCTTGAGGCGGGACTCCTGACGAGGCACCTTGTGGCTTTCGATTCGGAGGCGGTATGGGCCGTGGTCGGGCAGATTCTGCAGCCGGGCCAAAGGGAAGACAGGACGTTTCAGCACCAACCGGAATCCGGGCCCTTTGCCGACTTGGAGTTTCATTTCCACTCTGCGCGATCAACCACGGTGGCGAATGTTATGTCCGGTAATCTGATGGTCCGACGGCAGCGCGCGCTGGATATCGGGGGCTTTGACGAGGCCTTCATTCCCCCGGTGTCGTATCGTTTTGATTCGGATTTTGCCAGGAGACTGGTCAATGCCGGAGGTCAGATACGATTTGCTCCACAGGCGCGGATTCATCACCTGCGGGCCGTCCGAGGCGGGACCCGGTCTCAGGGGTCACACCTGACCAGCGCCTCGCCCGATCATGGGGTGGGGGACTACTACTTCGCCCTGCGGCACGCAGCAGGTGTTCAGCGGTGGGGGTACATCGTGAAGCGACCGTTGAGGGAAGTCGCCACACGCTTCCACGCGCGACATCCGTGGTGGATCCCGGTGAAACTGCTGGGTGAAGGTCGCGCCTTCGTTCGGGCGGTGCAGCTTTACCGTGGCCGGCCGGTGTTGCTCGGCTCGGGTGGCGAACGGAGCGGGACGCCGTCATGAACGTCAAACTGGGCATCCTGACCACACATCCCATTCAGTACCAGGTTCCGTGGTTCCGCCTGCTGGCGCGGACGCCAGGTGTCGATCTGACCGTGTACTATTGCCAGATCCCTGACGCTCGACAGCAAGGGGATGGTTTCGGGGTGTCGTTCCAGTGGGACGTGCCACTGCTGGACGGGTACAGCCACCGGGTCTTGCGCAACGTGGCCCGGCAGGCATCGGTCTCGCATTTCGATGGCTGCAACACTCCCGAAATCCGTTCCATTGTCGCCCGCGAAGGGTTCGACGCCTTCATCGTCAATGGATGGGTGGTACGAAGCTGCCTGCAGGCCCTCTTCGCCTGTCGCCTCGCCGGTGTGCCCTGCCTGGTCCGGGGTGAATCCAACGCGCTGCGCCGCCGCCCCCTGCCTATTCGCCTGATGCACCGGCTGCTGTTGCGCCAGTATGCCGCCTGCCTGGTCATCGGGCGCAGCAATCGGGAATTCTATCTGCAGAACGGTGTGCCAGAGAAGCATCTGTTCTGGACGCCGTATGGCGTAGAGAATGAGCGGTTCGCAGCCGGGGCTCGTGCGTTTGCCGGCGATCGCATGGCGTGGCGCCGAAGGTGGGGAATTCCCGAGAATGCGTGCGTGTTTCTGTTCAGCGGCAAATTGATCCCGAAGAAGCGCCCGGAAGACGTGTTGCATGCGCTGGCGCTCCTCGCGGATCAAGCGTCGCTCCCTGAAGCCGCCCACCTGCTGATCGCCGGGGAGGGAGAACGTATGGCGGCCTGTCGGCAGTTTGCCGCTGAACATCACCTGCCCGTATCGTTCGCGGGCTTCTTGAATCAATCGGAAATGCCTGCGGCCTATGCGGCCTCGGACTGCCTGGTGTTGCCTTCGGACGCGGGGGAGACGTGGGGCCTGGTGGTCAATGAGGCCATGGCCTGCGGCCTACCCGCCATCGTCAGTGACAGGGTGGGCTGCCAGGCCGACCTTGTGGATGACACGACCGGGCGGGTCTTTCGGTGTGGGGATGTGGCGGGGCTGGCGGGGTGTATTCGCGATCTCACCGCCGATCCCATCATGCGGCGGGCCATGGCCGACGCGGCCCGCCTCAGGGTGGGCGCATACTCGGTTGAGGCGGTGGTTGCCGGGGCTCTGGCCGCCATCCGGCACGTGTCGCCGGTGGCAGGCGGCCTCCTTCAGGATGGCGGGGGGTGCAGGGCATGATGGTTGCCTTTCTGTTGCTGGTTGCGGCGGGCGTGGCCGTGGCGCTCGTCGAGTGGCGGCTCGGACTGCTGGCCATGGTGGTAGTCGCCATGGTTCAGGACCCTGTCCGCAAGATGATGCCCGGCGCACCGGGACTTCTGGTTCTGTCGGCAGCGATGGTGTGGGGTGCCGCGGTTATCGGCGCTGTGCTCGGGCGTCAGATCCAGTGGCCGCAATTTCGTCGTCATAACCCGGGCGTGGCTTCCGCGATCATCGTGTTTGCGGTGTCTCTGGTTCCGGCGGCCATCCGTTCATCCCTCTACTCTGCCGGGTCATGGCAGATCACGTTGGTGGGCCTCCTCATTTATGGCTCTTTGCTGCTGGGGATGCTGCTGGGGGTGTTCTACCCCCGAACAGGTCGGGACATCTACCGCTTGCTGGCTTGGTATTGCGTTCTGTCCGCCCTTGCCGTGAGCGGCGGCCTGCTGGAGAAAATGGGCTACCGGCATGCGTCGATCGGGACGGAGTCGATGGGATTCTCATGGGTTACGTATCGTATGGGGTCCGACCCTGTACACATGCTCGCCGGTTTCTTTCGTGGCCCGGACGTGCAGGGATGGCACGGATCCATGTTGGTCATGCTGTCGCTGGTCCTGGCGGTTTACTCCAAACGATGGATGCGGGGCCTGTGGTTGCTGACGGCAGCCGTGGGTGGGATGGGCGTGCTGGTCTGCGGCCGACGCAAGATGGTGTCCATGCTGCCGGTCTTCCTTCTGGTTTACCTCGTGCTGAACATACGGCACGGCCGGTTCCGTCAGCTTGGGTGGGCGCTGGCGGCTGTCGTGCTGGTCTGCACGCTGGGGCAGCAGGTGTATCGAGTTGTCGGTGTTGACGAGGTCGTGATGAGGTTCTACGGAACCGCACTCGACACCGCTAGAGACGACATCCAGCGTCAGGGAGTCGAGTCGGTCTTCGGCACCTATCAGCAGGCCGGCTTCTTTGGGTACGGTCTTGGCATGGCCACACAAGGCACGCACCACATTGCAGCGGATCGCCCCCGAGTCTGGCAGGAGAGCGGCCCCAGCAAGCTGATGGCGGAACTGGGCGTGCCGGGCTTTGTGGGGTTCATCATCCTTGGCGTGGCCCTGCTGAGGGCCCTTGCGGTCGACTTGCGCCGCGCTGCAGATTCCTCCCTCTACGCGGTCTTCAGTGGGCTCGCAGCCGTCGTCATCGCCAACGGGGCCGCCGGCATCGTTTCCGCCCAGATCTTCGGGGACCCGTTCGTAGCGGCGTTCCTGTCTCTGCTCATCGGGATTGCTCTGTCATCGGCGCGCGTGCGGTATGTGGACCGGGGCGCGCCTCGTGAAACGCAGCAGCAAGGGGCTCCTGTCCAGACATGCGGATCGCCCTGATCGACACGACCTCGCCGGTGGCTCTTGGGAGCATGCGGCGGTACCGCGACCTCACGGTCTCTGCGTGCAGAAGCGTGGCCCCTGAACTCAGGGTCACACCGGTTTCTGTGGCGATGCCCGCAGCCCTGTGGTTCCTGCGTCCCGCCTTCCTGGCGACGTGGGTCAACCACGCGTGGATGGTGGGATCCTGCCGCCGGGTTGCGCGCGAGCGCTGGGATCTATTCCACCTGCTCGACGGCAGCCACGCCTATCTCATGCGTTCCCTTCCGTCCGTCCGCACCGTCGTTACGGTTCACGACCTGATCCCCTGGCGGCAAACGCAGGGCCACTTTCCCGGATCTCCTGCGCCATCATGGCCGGCCCGACGTCTGATTGGCTCCAGCCTGTCGCGCCTGCATGGCGCGGCCGGGCTCATTGCCGTTTCCTCGTCGACCAAGTCAGATCTGACGGATGCCGCCGTGCCGGGTTCTCGCGTCCGAGTGGTTCTTTCCGCGTGGGATCCCCATTTCGCGCCTGCAGCCAAGGTGGAGCAGCGGCGGGAGTCGAATCTCCTGCTCCATGTCGGGCACGCAGGGTTTTACAAGAACCGGATGACCGTGTTGCGCGTTCTGTCGGTGCTCGCCGAAGAAGGCCCCTGGCGATGCACGCTGGCCGGCGCGCCCTTGACGCCGCCGGAGCGTCGGTTTCTTGGCTCGGGGACGCTCGCCCGCCGGATCACCGTTGCCCCCCATCTGGATGACGCGGCCCTGGCCACACTCTACTCGACGGCCTCGGTCCTGCTGTTCCCGAGTCTCTGCGAAGGGTTTGGATGGCCGCCGCTGGAAGCGATGGCCTGTGGATGCCCGGTCGTCTGCTCCAACGCCGCGTCGCTGCCGGAAATCGTGGGCGACGCCGCGCTGACTGCCGATCCTCTCGACGTGGCGGCTCTCGCCGGACACTGCCGCCGACTCCATGACACCCCTGCCTTGGCCGATGACTTGCGTCAGCGCGGGTTCCACAACGTGAAGCGGTTTTCCCTCGCGAGCATGGGCGAGGGTCTGGTGTCGGCGTACCGTGCGGCGCTCTCAGGCCGGGAGAAGGACGAGGCGTGAGAATTCTGGTCAACGCGCTGTCGGTCTCGAACCAGAGCGGCCGCCATGTGTTGCTTGGTCATCTGGCGGAGATACAGCGGGTGGCGGGGGGCCGGCATCAGTTCGTGATCCTCCATCATCGCGCGAACGAGGAGATGAGGGCTGCGCTCGGAGGCGCCGCTGAATGGCACCGGGCCCCGGCGGCCACGGAGCGCTGGTGGCTCCGCGCCGTGTGGGAAAGCGCGTTCCTGCCGCGCCTGGCACGCCGTCTGAGCGCGGATGTCGTCTTTTCGCCGGCCGGAGTGACGGTGGCCACGCTGCGGATTCCGCAGGTGTGCTTCTGCCAGAACCCGTGGTGTCTGGTCCCCTCGCTGAAGCGTACGGCCGCTGGTCGGGTCAAGGCAGCCCTGCAGCGCCACGCGTATCGTGCGGCGGTGCATCAGGCCGCAGCGATGGTCTTCAATTCGCACTACATGCTGGAAGTGTATAGCCGCAACGCGGGTCGCGCTCCCGCGCATTCGGTCATCGCCTACCAAGCCATATCAGATGCCACGCACGAGGCCGCCAGCCGAGCGGGTGGTCCGCGGGTCGCCAACCAGATTGTCAGCGTATCCGCCATGGCACCTCACAAGGGCGCGGAAACGTTGGTCGAGGCCATCGGCGTGTTGCGGCAGCAGTTTGACTGTGCCTGCCGCCTGGTGCTCGTGGGCGGCTGGCCGGACCGCAGCTACGAGAGGAAGGTCCGAGAGGCTGTGAGGCAACAACACCTCGAAGATCTGGTCCGGTTTGCCGGCCACGTGCCTGAGGACGAATTACACGGGCTCTACGCGTCGTCGCGACTGTTCTGCCTGATGAGCCGGTGCGAGTCGTTCGGCATCCCCGCTGTCGAGGCCCAGGCCTTCGGGACCCCGGTGGTGAGTTCCAACTGCTGTGCGATTCCCGAGATCTGCGGGGAAGGCGGCGTATATCGCGATCCCGATGATGTCAGGGGTACGGCGAACGCGATCCACGAACTGATGAGCAGTCAGAACCTGTGGGAAAAGCACTCTCAGGCGGCTCGTCGGAACGCGGCTCGCTATCGATGGTCGGAGTGCTCCCTGCCCATGCTGGAGGTCTTCGATTCTTTTGGCGAGCGGGCCGGAGGGTATGAGCATCCGCGCTGAACCCCGCCAGGTCGCAATGCCCCCGGCGGGTTCCGAGCCGTCCGGACGGCAAAGGATTGTGGGGTTCGACGTGCTGCGGCTTCTGGGCGCGGTGGCCGTCGTGTGGATTCACGCCTGTGACACCAACGCGCTATGCTTCCGCCTGAGCGATTATGCGGCCTTCGCCGTGCCCGGCTTCCTGATGATGAGTGCGTTTCTCCTGCAGAGGAGCCTGCTTTCAAGGCCAAGCACAGCCGCGCACGACATCCTTTTCAGGAGGCTCGGCCGACTGTTGCCGGCCTATCTGGGATGGTCCGCCATCTACATGGTCCTTCGGGTCGCAAGTCGGCTTGCGGCAGGAAGGGACGACCCCGTCAGCAGTCTGGTTGCCGTGCTGGGGGTGGGGGCCGCGTCCTACCAGTTGTATTTTGTCGCCGCATTGCTCTACCTGACCGTTCTCTTCCTTCCGGCTATGGAGTGGGTGGCTGGTCGCAAGCCACATATCGGGGTCTATGTCGGACTTGCGCTTCTTTCCACCGTACTGTGGTTGGCCCAGAGAATATTCATTGCGCCGCTTGTCCTGCCGGTTGACTATGCCATGCTGAAGCCCATGACAGGACTTGTCCCCTATATGCCCGTGGGCATGATGGCTGCCATCTGGCAATGGAACCGGCGAGACGACCGCGAGCCTGGATGGTGGGGTGTGGCCCTGTGCGGATCCGTGGTGGTTCTGTCGCAGGTGCTGCCCATCGGCGGTCCCGGGCGCAGCCCGCTCTACGCCATAGGCGCGTTTGGTGTGGCCCTCTGTGTGCCTGCGTCCATACGGCTGCCAAGATGGTTTCAATTCGCAAGCGCCCTGAGCTTCGGCGTCTACCTGGTCCACGCCGTGTTCGTCGAGTCCCTGCAACGGCTGGCGCCAGCCGTCGGATTCGATACGGGGGCCTTCGGGGTTACCGTGGCCATCATCGTGTGCAGCGTGTTGGGTTCATTTGCAGCGGCCGCTGCCCTGAGTGCCCTGCGCTGGACGCGCTGGCTTGTTGTCTGATTCTGATGTAGGGTCTGCGCGGAGTGCCGAGGGATGAAAGAGTGAACCGGAGCGCCGAACCGTGAGCCCTGAACTGGATATTGCAGCCAATCGTGGCGCGGCGAAGTACACGCCGGGCGAGTGGCTGAAGCGCATCGCCTGGGCGGCCGGGAGCCTGGCGTTTGTTCTGACTCCGGGTCCGCTGTATGGATGCCGGTCGATGCTGCTCGGGCTGTTCGGCGCGCGGGTGGGGCGGCATGTGCGCGTGGCGAGAACGGCAAAGATCCAATTCCCGTGGAACCTCGACATCGGCGAATGGTCGTCGATCGGCGAGGAGGCCCGGATCTACAACCTCGGGCCGATCGCCATCGGGCGGAAGGCCACGATCTCGCAGGGCGCGCACCTCTGCGCCGGCACGCATGACGTGGCCGACCTCGCAATGCGCCTGCTGAGGCCGGCCATCCGCATCGGCGACCAGGCCTGGGTCTGCGCCGACGCCTTCGTCGGTCCCGGCGTGACGGTCGGCGAGGGGGCGGTGGTTGGCGCACGCGCCGTGGCGGTGCGCGACGTCCCGCCATGGACCGTGGCGGTGGGCAACCCCGCACGCGTCGTGAAAGAGCGCCGGCTGGCACCGAACGCCGAAGCCTGAACACGGATCACCGCCCCCCCCATGACAGCCGCCCTGATTCTCACCCTGAACGAAGAACGCAACCTTCCGGCTTGCCTCGATTCGGTTGCCTGGTGCGATGAGGTGCTTGTTCTAGACTCGTTCAGCGCCGACCGCACCGTCGAGGTCGCGCGCGAACGCGGGGTCCGGGTGCTGCAGCGCCGCTTTGACGACTTTGCCTCGCAGCGCAACTTCGGCGTCGAGCAGGGCGGGATGCGCAGTGACTGGATCCTGCACGTCGACGCGGACGAGCGGGTAACCGGCGCGCTGCGCGACGAGATCCTGGGCGTAACGCGCAGCGCGATGCCGAAGCCGGCGTACCGCGTCGCGTCCAAGCTGATGTTTCAGGGCCGCTGGCTGCGGCATGCCGGCATGTATCCCGCCTACCAGGTGCGGTTGGGCCGTCGGGAGGTGCTGCGCTTCGCGCAAGCCGGCCACGGGCAGCGCGAGGCGTTGCCGCCTGAACAGGTGGGCACGTTGCGAGAGGCGCTGATCCACGAGGCGTTCTCGAAGGGGCTGGATGAGTGGCGGGAACGCCACAGGCGTTATGCCGACGCCGAAGCCGTTGCTCGCGTGGCCAACACCGTGCCCGTCAGCGCGGACCTGCGGCGACTCCTCCATCGCGATCCTGTCGAACGCCGCCGCGCCGCCAAGCGCCTCTCCTGGCAGCTTCCCGCGCGGCCCTGGTTCCGGTTTCTCTACATGGCCGTTCTGCGCGGCGGGGCGCTGGACGGCCGAACCGGCCTGGAGTACTGCCGCCTCATGGCGGGGTACGAGCGGCTTACCGATCTGAAAGTCCGCGAGTTGAGAAGCCATGCGCCTGGTTCTGATCAACCAGTTCTACCCGCCTGATGTTGCTCCGACGGGCGTCTATCTGCACGACGTGGCCGCGGCGCTGGTTCGCCGGGGGCACGACGTGCAGGTCCTTTGCTCGCGACGCAGCTACGATGGCCGCCGCGGGTACCCCGCCCGCGACGTAGTCGACGGCGTCCGCGTGGTGCGCCTCCCGGCATGCGGGTTCGGCCGTCGCACCACGGTGGGGAAGCTGCTCGACTACGCCTCCTTCTATGCCAGCCTGCTGATCGCCCTGATCGTTGCCCGCCCGCGGCCCGACGCCATTCTGACTCTGACCACGCCGCCCTATGCCGGCGTGGCGGCCCGGCTGATCGGCAGCCTGCGCTGCATTCCCTGCCTGCACTGGATCATGGACGTCTATCCCGACGTGTTGACCGCGCACGGCATCTTGCCGCTCGTCTCCCGCCGGTCCGCGATGCTGAGGGCGCTCAGCCGCTTCCAATACCGCGGCAGCCGGCTGATTGTCACTCTCGGCGCGGACATGGCGCGGCGCGTGTCGGCCGCGCTGGGGCCTGCGGAGGCGGCCCGGCTCCATCATGCGCCACTGTGGGTCACGGGCGGCGGCGTTGGGACGATCAGCGCAACGGAAACGTCCGCCCTCCGGCGTGAGCGGGGCTGGGAGGGCCGGCTTGTGTGGCTCTATTCCGGCAACGTCGGCCTCGGTCACCGGATTGAGGAATTTCTGGAGCTTGCCGTGATACGCGACCCGGCCTACGCTGGCCCCATGCCGCATGTGGTGTTCTGCGGCGGCGGGCGACGCATGGGGGATGTCCTGCGCTTCCGCGATGCGCATCCCGGTGCTCGGCTGGAGGTGCTCGACTACGTTCCGGCCGAAAGAGTGGGGGCGCATCTGCGCAGCGCTGACGTTCTGCTGGCCGGACTGGAGCCGGCGTGGGCGGGGTGCATACTACCGTCCAAAGTCCAGGCCGCCATGGGCTCGGGTGTGCCCTTGCTTTATGTGGGCCCAGCGGACAGCGACATGGCCGGCTGGATTCGCGAAAGCGGCGCGGGCTGGGTGGTTGCGCCGGGCGACGCCGAGGCGATGCGACGTGCGGTGGTCGAGGCGGGGAGCCCCGACGTTCGTGCGAAACGGGGCGCAGCCGGGCGGACCTACGCGCAGCGGTGTTTCGAACGAACCGCCGGCGTCGACCGGATGTGCGAATGGATTGAGAAGAGCGTGCCGACGTGAACTCTGCAGAAATTCTTAAATATCCGGCGGTGTTCTTGACCGCGTTCCTGGTGACGTACGGGTTGACCCCCTTGTTCATCCGCGTGGCCCCGTGGCTTGGACTCATTGACCAGCCCGATGCCCGTCACGCCCACAGTCGGCCGACGCCCCGCGGCGGAGGCGTGTCGGTGTTCCTGGGATTCCATGCCGGGTGCGCCGTGCTGTTCCTGAGCCCGTGGGCTACTTTCCTGAGCCAGGTGGACATCACCTGGTGGTTCAGGTTTCTGGTGTTGTCGACCGCGCTGCTGCTGGTCGGGCTCTGCGACGACCGATGGGGGCTGTGTCCGTCCGTCAAGCTGGCCGCGCAGGTGGCGGTGGCTCTGGGAGCTTACGCATGGGGGCTGCGGATGGGGACGGTGGCCGGTTTCCACTTGCCGGCCGCGCTGGATGGCGTGTTGACCGTGATCTGGATTGTCGGCATCGTCAACGCATTCAACCTGATCGACGGCATGGACGGCCTGGCGTCAGGCCTTGGAGTCATCGGTTGCGCGGGCCTGGCCTGCTCGTTCTTCCTGAGGCGCCTGCCGGGCGATGTGCTGACCATGCTGGCCATGATCGGCGCCTGCCTGGCGTTCCTGCGGTTCAATTTCAGCCCGGCCCGCGTCTTCCTCGGCGATGCCGGCAGCATGTTCATCGGGCTGACCATCGCCACCTCCGCGCTGGTCACCGAGTCGAAGGGTGCGGCGGCCACATCGATTCTGCTGCCGCTCTTCGCCGCCGGCGTGCCCCTGTTCGATACCGTCCTGGCCATCTGGCGTCGGACGGTTCGGGCGTGGCTGCGGCGGGACAGCCCGGAGGCGGCCGCCCGCCGGATTGCGGCGGCGGACACCGACCATCTTCACCACCGCCTCGCCCGTTCCGGGTGGTCGCAGCGGCGGGTGGCCTTCACCTTATACCTCCTGAGCGGTGCTCTGGTGGCGGTCGGTGTGCTGCTGACCGTTTTCCGCTCGCAGACGCTCGGCATATCGCTCGGGGCTTTCGTGCTGGGAATGTACGTGGTTGTCCGGCACCTGGCCCGGGTGGAGCTGTGGGACACGGGCACCGCCATCGTGAAAGGGCTACGCCGTCCGCCGGGTCGGGTCCTGTCCGTGATCGTGTATCCGTTCTTCGATATTGCGGTCATGGGAGCCGTACTGGCGATCACGCTGACGGTGACCCACATTGGCCCGCGGGGGGCGAGCGCGTTCAAACAGGCGTGGGTGGATGCCGCCGGTTGGTGGGTCGGCATCCCTTTTATTTTCGCCTTCGCCAGCGGCACGTACCGGCGGGTCTGGGGGCGGGCCCGGCCCTCGGAGTATGTGCAGCTGGGCGTTGTGCTGACCCTCGGGATCCTGCTCGCCGCCGGCGTGACGGCGACTCTCGAAGCGCGCCCGTCGCGCGCCGTGATCGAGATGATCGTGCTCTACGGCGCCATGGTTGTCCCCGCCCTCGTGGGGGCCCGCACACTCGGACAGCTGGCCCAGGACGGCATGAGCTGGCTGCGGCGCGTCCAGGATCCCGGCGCCCATCGCGTTCTCCTGTATGGAGGCGGGCGTCGCTGCATGCTGTACCTGCGCGGGCTGAGTTACGGCGATGCTCCGGACCGGCGCACCGACGCGAACATCCTCGGGCTGATGGACGATGACGCAAACCTTCACGGTCGCACGGTATACGGGCACCGCGTGGTCGGGGGGCTGGATGCGCTGGCCGCAGGATTGCTCCCCGCCGTCGATGAGATCGTCGTGGTGGCCGACCTGTCCGAGGCAGCCCGCTGCCGCCTGGTGGCTGAGGCCGTTCGCCAGGGGGTTGCCGTCAGCGAATGGAAGCCCGTCAGCACACCCCTTGCCGCCTCAGCCCCCGGGGCCTGTTCCCGCCCGTCCTGAAAGACGGAGGTCCGGGAGCCGCGTCTACGACCGCTGCTCCCGCCTGTTGAGCAGACCCGCCAGCGCGCTGGCCGTCAGCAACGTGGCCGGTATGTGCAGCGGAAAATCCACCAACGCGTGCGCGGACATTCCCGCCAGCGCCAGCACGACCCCCCTCCGCTCGTAGCGACGCCACGTCGAGTGGCGGCGCCGGCCTCGCCCGCCGTTCCCTGCGCCCGCCGGATCCACCTCGGCCTCCGGCGCCAGCCACACCACTGCGGCCACCAGCCACGCGAGCAGCGCTGCGCCGATGACGCCGAGCTCGGCGACATACTCGAGCCAGTCGTTGTGCGCGTACCGGAAGTACAGGCTGGAAATAGCCGGCGGCTGGTAGTAAGGAAACGCGCAGGCGAACGTGCCCGCGCCGGTTCCCGCCACCCACCGATCAAGAAACATCTGCCAGGTTCCCGTCAGCGCCGCCGCGCGCCCGCCCAGCCCCATCAGCCCTTCCTCAAACGGCAGCGGCGCTGAGCCCATCCGGTCCGCGCGCAGCAGGACAAACAGCCCTGCCACCAGCAGCAGTGGCAGCAGCAGGGCCGCGGCGCCGGCCAGCGTCCGACCCCGCTTGAGCCCCTGCAGGGCTTCCAGCACAGCCCACCCCAGCGCCAGTCCGACCGCGATGGCCACACCCGCGCGCGAGCCTGAGATGAGGACCGACACGACGAGCAGTCCGGCGATGATGTAGAGAAGGTACCCCGGATGGCTTCGGTCCCCCTTCAGCGCCGCACGGACCTGCGAGGCGCGGCCAAGGGACAGGGCCAGGGGCAGGAGCAGATTGGCATAGGCGGCATAGTTGCTCCCGTTGACAAACATCCCGGTCATTTCGTACGGGGGACGAGGTGCTGCGCTGCGCTGCAGAATGACCAGCAGGGCCATGCCGCTGCCGCCGGCCAGCAGGAGGCCTACCAAGCCCTGGCTCGTGCGGCGGGAACTGCACATGCAGCGGGCGGTGAGCATGATGATCAGGCATGTAGCCAGGCGGCCGGCCGCTTCCAGGCTCACAGCGCGCGAAACGCTGTGCGGCAGCCAGGCAATGTGGCGCAGGGGCGAGAGCCCCTCATCCCCGGGGGAGTAGGCGTGTGACGGGTTTGCAGCCTGGACGAGCATGAACCCCAGCAGCAGCAGGAACGGAAGGCCCCAGCGCCAATTCCACAGGCAGGTTCTCCCGTCAGGATCGGCATCCCTGCGGCGGTGCGCTTCGGCCAGCGCAGCAACCAGGCACAAGACGGACAGCGCCTGGCAGATGCGCCAAGCCCAGGGCTCCGTCGCAGCGAACAGCCATGCGGCGCAACTCAGCGTGGCTGAAAGCAAGAGGACTGGGATCACGTGCGCTTGCGCTTCTTGTTGCCGTAGTTGCTGTAGTAGTACGCGTACTGGTGATAGTAGTAATAGTATCCGCCGGGACGGCGGAGATCGACATTGTT
Source organism: uncultured Victivallales bacterium (assembly GCA_964544115.1). Taxonomy (GTDB): domain Bacteria; phylum Verrucomicrobiota; class Kiritimatiellia; order UBA8416; family JADHWI01; genus CAZJBP01. The sequence continues at coordinate 16,386 of CAZJBP010000076.1, forward strand.
CATCACGCCCCCGAGCATCGGCGTCTGGCCCTCGCGCAACTTCTGGAGGGCGTGCAGGACGTTGCGCCGCCGCGACACGTTGAAGTGGACAACGAAGATGACGCCGTCTGTCTGCGGCATCAGGATCAGCGGGTCGCTCAGGCCGAACACCGGCGGGCAGTCGATAATGATCTTGTCGTAGACTGTGGAAACCTCGCGCAGCAGGTCCTGCATCGCCTGGGAGCCGAGGAGCTCCGCAGGATTGGGAGGAATGTGGCCGACGAGAAGCACGTCGAGATTCGGTACGTGGGAGTGCCGCACCACGTCCTTCCAGTTGGCTTCGCCCGCCAGAACGTGGGAGAGACCGATCTCCGGCTTGCCGCCAAACGCCTTGTGAAGCGTCGGCCGGCGCAGATCGGCGTCGATCAGCAGCGTCCGCACCCCGTTGTGGGCCAGGACGACGGAAAGATTGGACGACAGCAACGACTTGCCCGCGCCTGCGCTGTCGCTGGTGACCATGATCTTGCGCGCCCGCTTGGCCGCGGGGCTCAGAGCCAGGCTCGCCCGCAGCGTGCGGAAAGCCTCGGCCGCCGGGGAATGCCGGTCCTCTTCGGCGATGGACGCCCGCTGCTGCTCTTTGACGCCCGTAATGCGGGGGATCACCGCCAGGACCGGTACGCCGAGAGAGAGCTCCAGATCCTCCGACCGCTTGATGCGATCATCGGCAAAATGGGCCAGGAACCCGAGGGCGACGCCAAGAAATAGCCCCACCAGGACCGCCTGGGTCAGGTCGCGGTTGCGGTGGATGTTGAAGGGCTCCGTCGGGCGCACCGCCCGGTCGACCAGGCGGACGTTGTTGGTCTCCATCTTTCCGGCGACGCTGGTTTCCTTCATCCGCGCCAGCACCGAGTTGTAGAGCTCGCGGTCGGCGTCGACGTTCCGCTGCAGTTCCTGGTACGCCATGAGCTTTCGATCCAGTTCGAAGGCTTTCTGCTGCTGGTCTGCAAACGCCTTGCGCAGGGACTCCTGCTGCGCCTGCGCCATGCTGAGTCGGGCGTAAACCGCGTCGGCCACGCTGAGGCAGGCTTTTTCCAACTTGCCCTGCAACTCGGTCAGCTCCTGTTCAGC
>CAZJBP010000077.1:0-17358 GCA_964544115.1 uncultured Victivallales bacterium
TGACCGTGGCCGGCTCCGTTCTGGCCGGCACGGGGCGCTCCTCTGTGGCGATGGGCATGCTCCTGGCCGAGTGGATCGGCGACACGATCCGCGTCTCCCTCACCGACTCGCCCGTTAGAGAGGTCCAAGTCGGGCTTGAACTGCTGCGCTGCCTGGGGCTGCGCCCGCCGGGACCCCGGGTGATTTCCTGCCCGACGTGCGGCCGCTGTGAAGTGGACTTGGTCGCCGTCTGCACCCGTGTGGAGCAGGCGCTGGAGCAGTTCTATCGTGACAATCCCCAGGCTCCACGCCCGGTTGTGGCCGTGATGGGCTGCATGGTCAATGGCCCCGGCGAGGCAAAGGACGCGGACATCGCCGTGGCCGGGGGGCGATCGTGGTTTGCCCTCTACGTGCGTGGCGAGCACCGGTTGACCGTGAACGAGGCGGATGCCGTTGACGCGCTTCTGGACGAGGTGCGACGGTGGCGAGCGGCGCCCGAAGGGGCTTGAGTGTTTTGAAGGAAGGGGCTCGGATATGTCGGATGCGGTGGAGATGACCGATCTTGCTGCGATGAGCACAAGCGAACTGGAGGCGTGGTTTCTCGGGAAACTGGGAGCCGATCCGTTTCCGTCAGACGCATTGATCGGCGTTGTGGCTGCAGCGTACGAGCAGCGCGGGTCGAGAACGGCCTCCGGGCTGGCCGACCTGTTGCGGGATGCTCTGGCGGAGCGGCATGACACGGCGGGGCTGATCCGGCTGTTCCGGCTGGGGGCCGAAGGCCGACCCGATGACCCGGCCTTCCGGGACGCCTGTCGGAAGACGCTGGAACGGGCCGCCGCGGATCGCGCCTTCGGAGTTCTGGTCAAACACTCCGGGTTCGACAGCGCCCAGCCCCTGCCGGAGTGCCTGCGGCGGCTCGATGTGCTGCGCGCGCTGACGCCGGGAGCGTTTGTCCACGACGACACCTGGGGCTTCGGCACGGTCGGTCGCGCGGACGACTTCTATGCGCGGGTGACGATCGATTTTACGGGCAAGCGCGGGCACCAGATGAGTTTCGCGTATGCGGTCGAGAGGCTGGAGGTGCTGTCGCCCGCACATTGGTTTGTGCGGCTGCACCAGGATCTGCCCGGGATGAAGGCGATGGTGACCGGGCAGCCGGACGAGGTGGTCAGAGTCCTGCTCCGTAGCCTCGGGCCGATGAGCGTTCCGGATATCAAGGAGCGCGTGACCGCCGGACTGATGGCCGAGTCGGAATGGCAGGGGTTCTGGGATGCCGCGCGCGCCGCGCTGAAGAAGGATCCCGCCGTCGAGATTCCCACCAAGCGCAACGAGCCCGTGCGGCTGCTGTCCCGGCCCAAGTCGTGCGATGCGGGTTGGTTCGCGGCGGTTGCCAGGGAGCGCAGCCCCGAGGCGATTCTGGAAGCGGTGCTGGTGCTGGAGAAGAGCCGCGCCGATGCGGATGCGACGGCGCCGCATCTCGCGATCATGGCCGAGCGGATGGGCTTTGCGATTCGCGGCGCGGAGGACTCCCACCCGGAGCTGGCCGCGCGGATCTGGATGGCAGCGCTGAGGATGAAGCTCCCGTTGCCGGACGGCGTCGAAGGGGCTTTGCTTTCGGCCGATGCCCGGCTGCTGGCCTGCCTGCAGCGCCTGCCCGCGCGGGAGATGGCGGTCTTTATGGCCGAAGTGCGCGCCCGCTGCGGCGAGCGACTGGCCTCGGTGTTGAGCACCCATCTTGAACGCCTGCCGGTCAAGGCAGTGGGGGAAGCCCTGGTCACGCTGGCGGCCGACGGTGGGGGGGCGGCCGCTGCCTGCATGGAGCGGCTGCGGGCCGTGCTGCGCGAGCAGAAGGGGGTGAGCCCTGCTGTTGCCTGTTGGCTGGCCGAGAACCTGCCCTGGGTGGCGGCGCAGCGGCTGGGCGATCCGGCTGCCGTGTTCCTGGTGTCCCTGGGCGCGCTGGAGCAGTCTGCGGGCGGAGACCAGCTCCGAGCCCAGAAGCTGCTGCGCGAGCGTTTCGTGGACTCCGAGTGGCTCAAGATCGTGTTTGATTCGACCGAGGAAATCCGCCGCTCCGAGCTGGTGCGTCGCGTCGAGGCATCGAACGGATGGGATGCCGCCGGCAAGCGCTCGGTTCTGGCGCGCCTGATCAAACTCTACCCGGAGCTGGGGCGGGTGCTGGCGGGAGGCGCGTCCGGCGCGGCCGCCGCGCCGTCGGCCGCGGCCAAGACCCGGTTTACCTCGTGGCGGTCGCTCAAGGATCGGCAGGAGCAGTTCCGCAAGCTCAAGGAAGAGGAAATCCCGGCGAACAGCCGGGAGATTGCCGTGGCTCGAAGCTACGGGGATCTGCGCGAGAACTTTGAGTATCAGGCGGCTCGGGACCTCCAGCGGATGCTGCTGAAGCGGGAGGCTGAGATCCAGGAGGACCTGACGAGCATGCAGGGCTCCGACTTTGCGAACGCTCCCCTGGACAAGGTCGGCATGGGCGTGGAGGTGGACCTGCAGCGTCCCGGCGGAACGGTGTGGACGATTCGCATCCTCGGCGAGTGGGACCGCGATGAATCCCGTTCGGTTATCAGCAGCCGCAGCCTGGTGGCCGAGAGGCTGGCTGGGCGGGCCGTGGGCGACGAAGTGGATCTGCCCATGGATGGCGGGGAAGATCGGTGCCGGGTGGCGGCCATTCGCGAGCTTCCGGCCGACATCCGGGACTGGGCGCGCGGCTAGAACAGGTTGCGGCGCAGGAACACGTACACGCTGGTGGCCGACAGGGCAATCGACAGCCCCATCGTGATCAGGAACGCGTGGGCGGATCTCTGGAACGGCAAGTCCACGTTCATGCCGTAAATGCTGGCGATGAGCGTGGGGATCATCAGCACGATCGTGATCGAGGTCAGGGTCTTCAGCACCACCGCGAGGTTGTTGGAGACGATCGACGCGAAGGCGCCCATCGTGCCGCTGAGAATGCTGCTGTGAATGCCGGCCAGATCGTGCGCCTGGCGAAACTCGACCTTCACATCCTCAAGGACGTCGAGATCATCCTCGCTCAACGAGCGCCCGAAGACGCGGTGCAGGCGCTCCCAGATGGGCTCGTTTGCCTTCAGGGACGTCGTCAGGTAGACGAGGCACTTCTCGAGGTTCAACATGCGGATGAGCATCTCGTTCTTCAGGGAGAGGTGAATCTCCTTCTCGGCGGCGTTGGCCTCGTCACTGATGTGCTTGAGATGCAGCAGATACTGCCGGGCCACTTGAAGCATCAAAGCGCAGACGAACCGGAGACGCTCCGTTGGCGCGCTGATCTTGGTGTGGTTGGAGACGATCTGATCCATGACGACGGTGACTTCAGAGCACAGCGTCACGATCCAGCGAGGGGTCAGAATGATGCCGAAGGCGATCGTGACGTAGGGCACGTCGCTTGCGTGCGTGTCGTGGTGGGGGATGCGGATGATAATCAGCGTGTTGTCGCCGTCCACCTCGATACGCGGCCGTTCATCGCGGTCGAGGGGGCCGATCAGCAGGTCCCGAGGGATCCCGAGGTTGGTCTGCGCCCAGTTCAGCGCATCGTTGTCAGGGCGCACCAGGCGGATCAGGCACGCGCTCTCGAGGGACGTCGTGTCTCGGAAGGCGTGGTCGACGTATTCCAGGAGGTGCAGCATGTCATCCTTCCACTCAGCCGGCGTCGTCGCAGGTCCCTGCGTTCCTGGCCCAAAGCCTACCCGTCAATTCATGGCGCGCAGTATGTCAGCCCCGTCGCGGTGAAGAAAGCGAAAAGGACGTGTCTTCATCGCCAAGGGGGAGCTGTGGCTGAGGCGTCAATTCCGGGCGCGGCTTTGCGATGGGTTTGATGCGAGGGTAGCGGGCCGCGAGCTCAGGTGGCACGAAGACCTTTCCTCCAATAAGACGGGCTTTGATCTCCAGCGCATTCAACATTTCCTTGCCCTGGAAATGATTGTTGGCCACCAGCGTCAGCGACCGGCTCATCTTCGCAATCTGGACGGTCCTTTCCACGATGCCGTCCAACTCGCCGGGGTCATAGCAGTAGTTGTAGGTTTCGTCCCGACCGGCGTCGCGACTGAACCATGCCTTGGTATTGCGTCCGTGCAGGCGGAAGTAGGCATCCCGCCCAACGGGGCACAGCTGCATGGAGAAAGAGTTGGACGACGTGGGGTAGTCCAGGTTTGCGACGGTGACGCCCAGCTCCGACAGGAAGGTCTGGGCGTCGGGCGCTTCCCACGACTTATGCCTTACCTCCACGGTGATGTTGGCGACATCGCCGAACCTCGTGCGGACGGCTTCGATCAGCCTGCGGTGCTCGGCCGTGTCGTTCATGTCCCATCGGAACTGGGCCAGAAGATGCCGGAGGCGGCCGGTCTGAGTGAGCGGGGCCAGACCGTCGTGAAAAGCGGCAACCATGGAGGGGTCCAGCCTGCCATGGTGCGTGATGTCCTGGTTCAACTTCGCGGTGAAGAAGAAGGCCGGCAGGTCGCGCGTCCGCCGCTCCCACGAGGCCACGGTCTGCCGCACGGGTGGGCGGTAGAAGGTGGTGTTGATCTCGACCATGTCGACATAATCGGCCACGTAGCGAAGCTTGTCGCGCGTGCCGCCGGGATAGACAAAGCCATCCCAGTCAGGATACGACCAACCGGCGATGCCGACCGCCACGCGCGACGCAATGTCCGCAGGAACGGATGGCCACGAGGAGTCCATGCTGTGAGCCCGCCTACACCCCGATCAGCGCCGCGCCGATGACACCGGCTGAGTCGCCGATCTGGTGCCTGACGATCGGCGTCTCCAGGCTATCGCTGAACACGCGCTTGGCGACTTCCTCGACGCCGCGGGTGTAGATGCAGTCCATCTTGGACACGCCGCCGCCCAGGACGATGATGTCCGGATCAAGGACGTTGATGAGGTTGGCCATGGCGCGGCCGAAATTTGGGAAGAACCAGTCCATCAGCCGGATGGCCCTGTGCTCGCCCTTGCTGTAGTCGGCCTCGATCTCGCGCAGGCTCTTCTTGTCGCCGAACCACTCGGCGTAGCGCCGCTCCATGCCAGCGCCGCTGATGAAGGTCTCGACGCAGCCTGCGGTCCCGCAGTAGCACACGGGGCCGTTGGGGTCGATCGACATGTGACCCCATTCGCCACCGATGGCCTGCAGGCCGGTCCAGACCTGGCCCTTGAACACGATGCCCCCGCCGCAGCCGGTGCCCATGATCACGCCGAACACCATGTCCTTGCCGCGCCCGGCGCCGTCGATGGCCTCGGCCATGGCAAAGCAGTTGGCGTCGTTCTGGATGGCAATCGGCCGGCCCAGCCTGCGCTCGAGATCCTGCTTGACGGGCATGCCGTTCATGCAGACCGTATTGGAGTTCTTCAGCAGGCCGGTCTTGATCGACAGCGCGCCGGGGGTGCCGATGCCAAACGTGTGCGCGCCGCCGCCGATGCTGTCGACCATGGCCCGGTACACGGTCTCGATGTTCTGCAGAATGTGGTCGTAGCCTTGCTCGCGCTCCGTCGGCACCCGCTTGCGGAAGCACTCGCGGCCCTGGCCGTCCAGCACAATGCCTTCAATCTTTGTTCCGCCGAGGTCAATGCCCAGTTTATGCATATGAGTTACTTGTCAAACTGGGCATCGAACGCAATGTTGCTCGGAGGGAAGTCCACGCTGCGCACGAACTCGCAGGCTTCCTGGGCTCCGTGGAGGCGGTCCATGCGGGAGTCCTCCCATTCCACCGACAGCGGGCCCGAGTAGCGGACGTCGTTGAGCGCCACGATGATGTCCTCGAACGCGATGTCGCCATGCCCGAGGGATCGGAAGTCCCACTGCCGGCGGGGATCCGCGAACTGGGTGTGGCCGCCGAACACGCCGACGGTGCCGTCGCCGTGGCCCCACCAGGCGTCCTTCATGTGCACGTGGAAGATTCGCTTTCCGAACGTGCGAATGAATTTCACGTAGTCCACGCCCTGGTAGCCCAGGTGCGACGGGTCGTAGTTGAAGCCAAAGGCCGGGTGCCCGCCCAGCGCGTCCAGCGCCCGCTCCGCGGAGGCGATGTCGAACGCGATCTCGGTCGGGTGGACTTCCAGCGCGAACTTCACGCCGTTGTCCTTGAACACGTCGAGGATCGGCGTCCAGTCCTTGGCGAACTGGGCGTAGCCCTTCTCGATCTGGTTCGGCAGGCAGGGCGGGAACGAGTAGATCAGGTGCCAGATCGGCGAGCCGGTGAAGCCGTTGACGACCTTCAGGCCCATGTTCGCGGCGGCCTTGGCGGTGGTCTTCATGGTCTTGGCCGCCCAGGCCTTGGCCTTCACCGGGCTGCCCTTGACCGACGCCGGCGCGAAGGCGTAGTGGCGCGCGTCGATGTTATCGCTGACGAGCTGGCCGGCCAGGTGGTGCGAAATGGCCCAGCACTTAAGCCCGTAGGTGGCCAGCAGCGCGTGCCGGTCCTCGCAGTACGCCTTGCTGCGCGCGCCCAGTTCGACGTCGAAGTGGTCGCCCCAGCAGGCCAGCTCCAGGCCGTCATATCCCCAGTTGGCCGCCATCTTGGCGAGCTCTTCGAGTTTCAAATCCGCCCACTGTCCCGTGAACAACGTTACCGGTCTTGCCATGGTGCACTCTCCCTTTCGTTACTGAATCCGGATTGCGGCTCCTACTGCTTCATGCGCGTCCACTTTGCCTTCGACTTGCTGCTGGCCAGGACGGTCTCGATGAAGGCGAGACCGACGACGCCATCTCGGACCGACGGGTGGTCGCACGCCGGGATCTTCTTGCCCGCCTGTACAGCGCGGATGCCGCGATAGGCTTCGCGGTACAGGTTGGCAAACGCCTCGATGAAGCCGTCCGGGTGCCCCCAGATCAGCCGCGCGGCGGCCTTGGCCTCCGGGCAGAGATAGCCGTTGCCCTTGGAGAGCCGGATGCGCTTGCCGGCCGGGTCCAGGACGGTCAGGTAGTTGGGGTCTTCCTGCTTCCACTCGAGTCCGAGCTTGGTGCCGTAGATGCGCACGGCCAGCGGGTTCTCCTCGCCGGACGAGATCTGCGAGGCGTAGAGGATGCCCCGGGCGCCGCCCTTGTAGTGCAGCAGGATGTTGCCGTCGTCCTCGAGCTTGTTGATCTTCACGAACGTGCTGAGGTCCGCGCACAGCTCTTCGATCTCCAGCCCGGTGATGTAGCGCACCAGGTTTTCGGCGTGGGTGCCGAGGTCGCCGATGCAGCCGGAGCCGCCCGCGACCTTCGGGTCCATCCGCCACATGCCGATGGCGTTGCCCGGGCTGGTGATGAAGCCTGCCATCCAGCCCTGCGGGTATTCAACGACGACCTTGTTGATGCGGCCGAGCATGCCCTTGCGGCACATGTGGCGGGCTTCCTTGACCATGGGGTATCCGGTGTAGTTGTGAGTGAGCATGAAGACCCGCCCGCTCTTCTGCACCGCGCGCTGGAGGGTCTTGGCCTGCGCGAGGCTGACGGTCATGGGCTTGTCGCAGATCACGTTGAACCCCGCCTCGATGAATCCGAGGGCAATCTCGAAGTGGGAGGAGTTGGGGGTGACGATCGACACAAAGTCGATGCGCTCGTCTTCCGGCAGGGCCGCTTCGCGCTTAATCATCTCGCGGTAGCTCGCGTAGACGCGGCGGGGATCGAGTTCCAGCTCCACGCCGGTCTTCTTCGACTTGGCCGCGTTGGACGAGAACGCGCCCGCCACCAGCTCCGCCTCGCCGTCCAGAGTTGCCGCGATCCGGTGGACCGGCCCGATGAACGCCCCGACTCCTCCGCCTACCATCCCCATCCGAAGTTTGCGCTTCACGGTGTTGCCTCCCTCTGACTGCCTTGATTCCGCACGCGGAATTCAACGAACCATTGAGGGAATCGGATACCAGAAACAGAACGCGGCGGCAATGCCGGAGTGCGGCATGCCGCTGCAGGGGCGCATCCTCGTTTCAGCCCGCATATGGGGCTGGCGCTCGGAGAGCGCCGCCCCACCCATGCGCATCCGGTCCTGTGGCACGGTCGTTTGCGATCAAGTAGGCCGCCTCTCCGAGGCGCCGGCCCGCGCAGGGACGCCATAGGCACCGAAACGCGGATGCGCCCCCGTCGTGGTTGCGAAAGACGGGGGTCTGACCGTGGCCAGTGGTTCGAGGGTGCTGCCCATGCCCCCGAGTGCCTGAAGGTGGTCGTGGGGGCAGGTCGAGCTCGCTTTGCGTGTGGGTATGCGTTGCGCGCGGGCGATTCTGTTGCAGCCGGCACCAAACGCTGGTAGGGTCGTCCCTGACGAGTGAGGGCGAAATGTCGATAGTCCGATTCAGTGTATCGCTCGACAAGGATCTGGTGGCCGAGTTCGACCGGTTGATCAAGGCCGAGCGCTGTCCGACCAGGTCAAAGGCCGTGGGAGACTTGATCCGCGCCGACTTGGTGCAGACGGAATGGCAAGCGGGTGCGGAAGTCGTCGGTGCCATCGTGCTGGTCTACGACCACCACAAACGCGACATCCTGCAGCGACTTACCGACGTCCAGCATGACTGCCACGACGCGATCATCTCCACGCAGCACATTCACCTGGATCACGACAACTGCCTGGAGATTGTCGCCGTCCGCGGCAAGCCCTCGGAGATCGAGGGCATCCTCAAGCGGTTGAAGGCCGTCAAGGGCCTCAAGCACGTCTCCCTCGCTGCCGGAACGACAGGTCAGCGTCTTTCGTGACCGCTGCGTCGCGCTTCAGTACAAGTGCGGTTGCCCTGGTTTCGGAATCCTGGTTGCCCTGCTGACTTCCAGTGCTGGTATCAGAACCCTCCTTTCGCTCATTCACGCCCCCACGACTCGAGAGTTGAGCGTACCAAATGCCGGATGACAGCGACCAGGCCGAGTAACAACAACAGCGAACATGCGGTTACGCAAATAGTCTGGTTGGTCGGCAAGTCGGCGGCGAAAGAGACCGCGAGGCCCACCAAGGTGATCAGCGCGGCGAACGTGGCGGCGAGGACCAGAACCCGGCCCAGCCGCCGGGTCAGCAGGAGCGCGGCGGTGGACGGCACGACGAGATAGCAGAAGACCAGCAGCGCGCCGGCCGTTTTGGATGCCGCCGCGACCACCACGCCCAGCAACAGAAAGAACAGCAACTCCCACCGGGCCGGGCACACGCGCAGGACGGTCGCGGCTTCGCGGTCCAGGAAGGCGCACAGCATGGGGCGCAGAAACCCCAGAAGGCAGGCTGCCGACGGAACCAGGATGGCGCACAGGACGAGGAAATCGCCCCGCGAGGTCAAGATGAGGTCGCCGTGGAGCAGCGCCTTGACCTCGTGCAGCCCCAGGCCGCTCCGCGACACCAGCAGAACGCTGAGGCTTGACGCGGCGACGAACAGCACGCCCAGCAGCGCGTCGCGCGGGATGCGCCGGCTTTCGAACGGGATGGCCAGAATGGTCACGGCGGCCAGCGTCAGGACCAGCGCCCCCGCGAGCGGGGGCAGTCCCACCATTAGCGAGCCGGCGATGCCGCAGGCGGCGATCTCGGAAAGTGCGATGCCGATGAAAACCACCCGCTTGAGAATCACGAAGACCCCCAGCAAGGCGCACGTCATACCCACGAGCAGGCCCGTGGCAACGGCGTAGGGGAACGAGCGAACCAGCGTGGCGATGAGTTCAAGCATGGGAAGGTCCTCCCGCGCTGGACGTGGTGCTCAGAATCCGGCGCGCTTCCGGAATCGTGGCGACTCGCACGCGGCCATGGTGGACAACGCACACCCGCTCCGCCAGCGCGCCGGCTTGATCCAAACCGTGATGGGCCAACAGGACTGTCTTGCCCTCCTCCCGCGCGAGGCGGGTGAGGTGGGCCAGCACGTCGCGTTCCGAGTCCTCGTCGAGTTCGGAGGTCGGCTCGTCGAACACGAACACATCCGCGCCGCTGACCAGCGCGCGTCCGAGCAGCGCCTTCTGTTTCATGCCGCCGGACAGTTCGCTGAAGGTCTTGTCCTGATGCGCCGCCAGACCGAATCGCTCCAGAACCGCGGACACCCGGCGTTTCTGATCCGCGGCGGGTCGTCGCCACCAACCCAATTCCGGGTAAAGACCCATCTCCACAATTTGGCGCGCACGGACCGGGTATAGCGGGTCGATCGCCTTCTGTTGGGGCACATAGCCGGCCGGCCGGCCGGCGAAAGGCGTGCGGATGGTGCCGCGTACCGGCGTCAGCAGGCCGAGAATGGCGCGGAGCAAGGTGGTCTTGCCCGCGCCATTCGGCCCCACGAATGGCAGGAGCGTGCCGGGCTGTACTTCCAGGCACGCGTCATGCACGACTTCCTGCCGCCCGTAGGCAAGATGGACATGCTCGCAGACAATAACGGTGGATGGTGCATTCATCTCTTAACCATTCGGTACGCGCCCCGTCTGGAAATGGCTGGCCATCGCCGCGCCAGCCATCCCTACGGTCACGGTGCTTACTTGCCGACCACTCGACTCACAATCAGGTCCATCAGCGCCAGGTAGTCCGTTGCCTCCGGCTGGCCGCCGACGGAGTTAGCGACCACAACCACGCGGGCACCTGTTTTTCCGGCGATCTGGTTGGCCGCCTTCGCGCTGTAGAACGGTTCCTGGAGGATGATTTTCACCCCTCCGGCCCTGGCGGCCTCCGCCACCTCGGCGAGATGCACCGCGGTCGGCGGCACGCCGGGTTTGGGCTCCAATTCCTCCGCCACTTCGAGACCGAAACAATGGGCCAGATACACCCAACTCCGGTGGTAAGTCACGATCCTCTGCCCGCGTAGCGGCAGCATGGCCGCCACCCAGCCCCCCGCCTTTCCCTTGTTGGTGGGATCGCCCAGGAAGGCGGCAATCGAGCCGTCCTGCGTCTTCGCCCACAGCGCGTCCGCGCCGACGGACTGCACGAGACCGGCACCGAACATCCGCTCATCCAGCGTTTTCTGGAAGGCGGCGGAGTTCTCGCGATAGAACGCGGCGTTGGCCGGATCGAGCAGGGCCAGCCGTTCCGCGATGGCGCCGGCGATGCGTCGCCCGTTCAGCGGATCGAGCCAATAGTGCGGGTTTCCAGACGGATGCACGTCACCCATGGCACGGGTGATCGCGGTCTGCGGCACATCCAGCACGAGTGCGCTTTCTGACGCGTCCAGGTGTCCCTTGGAGCCGACCCGGATGCGCGTGTTGCGTGAACCGTCCAAAATGGGCGGTTCCCAGCCGATCTCCAGTTCCAGGCCGATGCGAATCCACAGGTCCGCGTCGCGGGCCTGCAGGATAACGCTCGGCTTGGCCGTCAGCATGTGCGGGTCTTCTTTGCCGGTGCAAATCCCGTGCACCTCGGCCTTCTCGCCCGCCACCGCCCTGGCAAGAGACGCCAGGTCGGATGTTGTCGTCACAATCTTGAGTCTGTCGGCCCGGGCTTCGCCACCCAGACACAGGGCCATCATGGCCGCCATCAGAATTCCGCTATATTTCATCTCAGTCTCTCCTGAAACCTGAACCCCGACACCTGGAACCTGCTCCTAGAACTTGTGCGCGCCGTGGGCGCCGAGGGAGATCATCCATTGAACGTAAACCTCCGTCACATCCTCGCGGCCTTCCGCGGTCTCGTAGGAGCCCTGGTTGGTCTGCAGGCGCAGCCGCGAAAACTCGGACGGCGTGAAGTCGAGCATCACGCCGGCTCGGTCGCTTGACCCAAAACTCTCGGTCGTGCCGTCCGGCAATTCCGATTCGTTCGTCAGCCCGACCTGGTCCCATCGCACACCCGCGCGCCACCGCGGCAGGAAGCCATGGACGGCTTGGACGTAGTAGCCGTCCTGATCGTCCACGCGGCTGTTGCCGACGAACTGAGGGGCCAGATCGTGCGCAACCAAGTCCAGGTCTCTCTGGCGGCTGAAGTACTCGGCCTGTGCAATGAAGTCGCCCTGTCCGTGCGGTTTTGGGGCGTTGTACTTGTATACCCCATCGCCGCCCCAGAACGTGCTGTCGCCGTCCAGCCAATGGTCGGCCGTGCCGTCCTCGTCCCCGTCGTGCTCCTCTTGGTGCTTGCCGGTGGCCGCGAACGCGCCGAACTGCAGGGCGTGGCTACCGGGCAGGTTAGGGCCCATCTTCAGCCAGCCGACACCCGTGCGCGGGCCGTCATGGGTCGGCAGAGGCTCTTCGCCAATGTAGTTGAACGTCTGCTCGCTTTCCCCGTCCCCTTGGAATGCCTCGATGCCCGCCAACAGATAGAACGGCGTAGGCGCGAGCCACGAGAGTTGGAGTCCCTTGTCGTTCAACCCGTGATCGCCGAGGGTGAGTTTATAGATCAGCGGCTGATCCGCGAAGTCCCACTGGTGCGCGTGCTGGGCGTTGATATAGCCGAAGTCGCTATAGAACTTGCCGCCGCGGAGTTTCAGGCCCCTGGGCAGACAGGTGGTCTCGATTTCGGCCGTCTCCATTTCCGCGCCTTCCAAGTCAATCGCCGCGATGGCCGAGCCCTTGAAGTACGGGTCCACGTCCGCCGAAAACTGCAACTCCAGATGCCGAAGGTTGAAGCCCTCGTCGGGGCCGTGGTGGTGTTCCTCTTCGCCGGCCCCGTGGGCATGGCCAAACCCGGCCAGTTCCTCCATGACATGGCTGATCCCTTCCTCGGAATCGTCGTAGTGATAGAACATGTCCAGAATCGCCGAAATGTCGGGATTGAAGGACTGAAGACCGCGTTGAAGTCCTGAGGGACTTGCCTCTTGCGAGGGTGTTTGTGCTACGGCAAGCTGTGCCGCCAGGCAGGCCGCGACGAGCGGCAGAGCGCGAAACGCGCCAGTAAGTCGCATGAGATTTTTCCTGTATGGGGTTGAGTCGTTTCATCGCGCAGGCGCCACCAGCACTGCGCGCAGGGAACCGCTGCGGTTCGGGACAAACGACTCAGGCGGGCGGGCCGCAGGAGAAAGGAAGAATGCAAGCCGTGCGAACGGTTGGAGCACGGAAACGAAGCAAGGCGCGTTCTATGACGATGTCGGTCACCAAGGGCATACCCGCCGTAACCGAAACGCTCATGGGGGTTTGTGCGAGTTGGCAGATTGGGCAGTGGCCGACATCGTGCGGAGCCGGCTGGTTATCGCGGTTGTGGGTGTCGGCGGAACAGGGTTTATCCGTGTCGGCGTCACGCTGCGCGAGCGGATTGCAGTTCGAGAAAGGCAACCCGGGGTCCCGCTCGGAGCTTGCAGAGTGCTGCGACGGCACGCCTCCGCAGCTCATCCTGTGCATGGCGGGATACACCATCACGCCGAACAGGAAGACAGTCAGAAGGAGTGCGTTGCTCAGCCTTTTCATTTCAGTATGCGCGCGGGAAATGTGCCGCATGCCCTCTGCAATTGCAAGTGCATTTGGACATGCATTTGGACATGAGGACGTCGCGGCAGAGGGCTCACGCAAGGCATTCCCAAATCGGGCAATTGCAGGTGCTCGTACTCCCTGAACCCTGCTTGCTCCAGACTGTTCTTAACGCAGTTTTCAGATGACGGACGCCGTCGTTCCCGGCGATGCGGATCGTGCCTGAGTCGGGACGAGCGAGGCCCGTAAGCATGTTGATCGTAATCGTCTTAACCGCGCCGTTTGGTCCGAGGAAACCGAGTATCTCGCCGACTCCTGAGTGTAAGTCTGAACCTGAGAATAGCCAACAGGTTGTGCATGTCAGAACTCAATCCACTTGCCGACGCTACAGGGGTGGCACCGGTCGCCGAGGGCTGCCATTAACTGCGCCGTCGCAGTTGCCCCGGTGCAGTGGCAAGGCCATATGCCATCGATGCCCAGTTGACTCAACGATTCAATGGTACGCGACACTCGTTCATCTGACGCGGACCCCAGGTGCATCCCGCCCACAATGGCCCGGATCGGCTTCCTCCCGATCTGCTGCTGGATGTGGTTAAGCGTGTTCACCACTCCTGAATGTGCGCAACCCAGCAGCACGACAACCCCGCCCGGGGTCTCAATCCACATGGCTTGGTCGTCCTCGATGGGATCCGGCACGGTCCCGTCCGCATCGAGAAAGAAAGGGCCGCCCGTGTCCTCGAAGCCGCTTCTGCGGGGAATCGGACCCGTCACGAACATGCCGGAAGCGACTTCTGTCGGTCCCCGGGTCCATGTGATCGAAGTCCGCCGTTCCTCAACGGCCCCGCGGACATGCGCAGGCATGCCGATCTCACGGGAAATGCCCTCGCGACGGCCAAAACGGGTCGCAAGGGCAGACGGATGCAGAAACATCCGGACGTGGGGCATCTCACTCAGCGCATGGTGCAAACCGCCAGTGTGGTCATAGTGGCCATGGCTGAGAACGATGGCATCGACGCACTCCATGTCCAACCCCAACGCTTCGGCATTGTGAGGCAGAGCCAACCCCTGGCCGGTGTCGAAGAGCACGCAGGTCTCAGGGGTCTCAATCCAGAGGCTGAGTCCGTGTTCGCCGAGCAGGCCCATGCCCTGGGCCATATTCTCGGCCAAGACGGTGATTGTGACCCCCGCGCTCTTCATGGCGTCTTCTCGTGCCACCGGCGATAGGCCCGGCAGAAGGAACAACACCGTTCAACGGACGCCATAAAGCGCGCCCATCCGCTCTTCGGCCAGCGCCGAGCGACTAAGCAGAGAGGGCATATCCTGCACAGCAGAGCAAGTATGCGTGTGATCATCCTGTCCCTCCTGGTTTGAAGCGCTCGTCCGCGTGGGTCCGATCTACCCGCTGTGCATCCAGCCAACCGGCCTTCGCGCCCGGAAACGAATCGAACGCCGGCGCGTAGGGCTTGATGTCCAACAGCGGCGTGCCATCCAGCATGTCCACGCCACCCACACGCAACGTGTTGCCTTCGATTCCCAGCAACCGAACACACGAGAGCCCGATGGCGCTAGGACGGCACGGGGATCGCGTGGCGAAAACACCGTGTTCGCGATTATCACGAAACGGAACGACGCGCATTCTGCCGGGTGAAGCACAGTGGAGGTGATAGATCAACCAAAGCCGGTCGAAGCCTGCCAGATCGCGCAGGCCCTCCGCGTATTGCGGCAACACCTCAACCGTACCTTCCGTTCCTTCGGCAAAGACCGGCTGGATCGGCGTCCCCGCAGCCTCATGGAAAGGTGACCGGATAATCCCAATGTCTGCGAACTGCACGCGATTCCGCCCCTCATTTGCCATGATTCCCCGCCTTCACTTCCGCCAGCACGACTCTGAACACCCGTTCCGCCTTCTTCCCACAACTCGCCCATGCGCCGGAACATTCCAGATTTCGCAGAGCGTCGGACACAGAACGCATCAAGCGAGTAATCTGCGCAAGGGTCGCGCCCTGAGCAAGCGCCAGTCCCGCAGCCAGCGCGGGCGCGGCCTTGGTCGCCAATCCGCATTCTTCGGAAATGCGGCTTCGCTTTCCAGTCATATGGATCACGGTCAGAAGGGAAAACAAGGCGGCGGGCAAGATGCACCTGCCGTGCTTCCGGTACAGTTCGTAGAACGGCACACCAAGGAGGATGCCATGGTTGCCCGAACCCGTGACCGTCATGACGGGCGAACTGGACCCGCACATGCGCGCTCGAATCAAAGCAGCAATCCGCTCAGGGATCCGTTGGGTTGGATCGCCGCGCACCTGTTGGACGATGAACTCGCGCGCGACTTCTTCCAGCCGGCGATCTCGTTTCGCAACCGCCTGCATGATCTCCGGCATACGTAGGGACTGCTGCCGATGAGGCGGAGATCTGAAGATCGGTTTTCCGTTATGGGATATGACCCTGACCTCGTCATGTCGCCCCTGAATGACCACGGACACGGATTCTGTCGGCGTGAACAAAACCGCTTTGACGTAGATTCCTTGGTGCTGGGCGGTCCGCCCGACCTTCAGCCAGGATCTGCGCCGGAGCAGAATGCGGGTAATGCGTCGATCGATGCCGGGAAATAGATTGAACTGATCGGCCCTGGAAGATAGACCCGCCGCCACAACCGTTCGTAGACCCCTGCGGTTCAAAAACGGTATTACCGCTGTGGACGCATTTCTCAGCACCTCGCCCGACGCATATAACTGCGCCTTCACCGTCCGCGCATCAAATGGCCCATTCAAGTGACGGCGGGCCCGCAGAAACGCGAAGGCGACGCTGGCCGGCTCGGTGCAGCCTGTGGCTTCAACGATCTCCGACTGAAGCAAAGATCGGGTTTCGAGAATGGTTCTCGTGGTTGTCAGCCTTTCTTTATGTCTTCCGGGTTGCAACGGCTTCAATTTCAACCAAGGCGCCTTTTGGCAGCGCGCCGACTTGCACACAACTCCTTGCCGGGAATGGTTCCCGGAAGAACTCGGCGTAGACCGTGTTGAATGCCTGGAAGTTGCCAATGTCGCTCAGAAACACCGTGGTCTTGAGCACGGTGTTCATGTCGGCGCCTCCGGCTACAAGCACGGCGCGCAGATTCGCAAGCGCCTGCCGCGCCGCTGTAACGATATCGCTGTTTCGCAGTTCCCCCGTGACCGGGTCGATGGGAAGCTGGCCGGATGTAAAGAGCAACGACCCCTGCACTATGGCCTGACTGTAGGGTCCGATGGCCACTGGCGCCGTGGTTGTCTGGATTGCTTTCAATGAGTGTCTCCCTCTGGTTTGGTTTGCCGTCCTATCACTGCCGATCCCCATGATCGGTAAGAGTTCTTTCAGGCGATGCCGCTTGGTCATTATGTCCACGTTGCCCCTGGCCTAGTCGTCCATGCTCAAGCGCCGAGTCGTGATGGACTGGGATCAGCCAGACTGCGGCCACAGCGAGCGCACCGCCGATCAGTCCGGCCAGGAACATTACTTTGACTCGACCGCCTGCCACATGCCACATCCATCGCCAGTGTAGCGCGAGGTGGAGGATGATCAGGACGAGAAACAGATAGCCGTTCCACATGTGCAGGTCGGCCCAATCATGTCGCGACCAACCCCAGACGGTCAGGCCGGCGCCACCACGACTGCCTGGGGGGAGGCGATAGGTCAACAGGCACCCGGTCGCCGCCATGAGACAGAGTGACAACCACAGAAGGGAGTTCACTATCAGGTCTATCTGTCTCTTGCTCATTGGGTCATTCTGGTTGTCATCTCCGATTCCCACCCACGCTTTGGCATTGATGGCAGGCGGGACGGTGTGAAGCCGCCCCGCCGCACCCAAAGCCTATTTCTTCGGGCACTTCCTGAGGCACATGAACCAATCCAGGCACTTCACGTCCGGGTCGGGCTTGGTCATGCGATCCTTGGCTACGCCGCACGAGCCCGGGGGCGGCACGATCACGTCGTCGCCCGGCTGCCAGTTGGCCGGTGTGGCGATCTTGAACTCGTCGGAATACTGCATGGCCGTCAGCAGACGCTTGACCTCCTGCATGTTCCGCCCGTTCGAGAGCGGGTAGTACAGGATGGCGCGCACCTTGCCTTCAGGGTCGATGATGAACACC
>CAZJBP010000078.1:0-11173 GCA_964544115.1 uncultured Victivallales bacterium
AGGGCGGCATCGACGCGCTCCTGAAGCAGCACGTGCTGCGCATGAACGAGTTCGTCAAGAAGAACGGCAAGAAGACGATCTACTGGGGCGGCTACCAGGGCCCCCCGCAGGATCCCGAGCTGAAGGACTGCATCGTCTACTCGTGGTACGTAGGCGCGCAGGACGCGCTGGACAAGGGCATGACGATCATCACGGTGCCGTGGGAGATCAAGGTGCCGGCTGAAAAGTGGAACATCTACAGCTGCAACAACGAGATGCTCAAGCGCGGGGACAGCGTGCTCGGCGGCTGCCGCGTGGCCTGGGAGCAGCCCGCGGAGCAGTACGTTATGGGCTGCGTGTATGAGAGCGCATTCCGGCAGGAAGGCACGTGGGCGGTGGACAGCACGGCCACGGCCGACATCAACGAGCTGAAGGGACGCGAAAAGGTCTGCATCGATCGCATGCGCAAGATCGCGGCACCGGTGCAGATCCAGGCCGACGGCGTCATCACCAACGCGACGGGCGGCTTCCAGGGGTATGAGTACAAGGATGTGCTGAAGATCACGCTGAACGCGGACGTGCCCGCCGGCTGCACGATCCACTACACGACGGACGCATCCGAGCCGACCGTGAAGTCCCCGCGGTACACCGAGCCCCTGAACCTGACCGGCGACCTGCGGTTCCGCACGGCGATGTTCGACAAGGACGGCGAACTCGTGGGCGGCTACACGTTTGCCCCCAAGTACTACTGGAAGAGCTTCGAGCAGAACCTGACCACCGGCAAACCGGTGCAATCGTCAGGTGGCAAGAATCCCTCGGAAATGCCCGACCTGGCGGCCGACGGCTGGGTCCACCTCGCCAAGTACTGGGGCACCATCCCGGCCCCGCAGTGGTGGCAGGTCGACCTCCAGAAGGAAGTCGAATTGGGCAGTGTTCGCGTGTTCCCCTACTGGGACGGCATGCGCTACTACCAGTACACGGTCTCCGTCGGCACCGACACGAATCACTTGACCGTGGTCGGGGACGCCAGCAAGAACACCACGCCGGAATCGGACCAGGGCCGGCTGTATGAGTTCGCCCCGACGAAGGCGCGCTACATCCGGGTGAACATGCTGAAGAACAGCGACAACCAGGCGGTGCACCTGGTCGAGGTGCGGGCGTACGAGGCGGGCAAGTCGGTCGAACTGCCCGCGCCGCCGCCCCTCGCTCCGGTGAAGTAACAAACGCCGGAACACGATGAAGCAGGGAGGGGCACCGCGGCTTGCGCGGTGCCCCTACCCTTTGAACGAGGAGAGAAGAGAAATGAGAACAAAGTTGCGAGCGAGGACGATGGCCATCGCGTTGACGTGCCTGGGTGTGGCCGTGAACGTTCAGGCCGCAAACACCCTGAATCTCGTGCCGACGCCCAAGACGTGGGAAGCGACGGGCGGGGATATGCCGCTGACGGCGGGAAGCCGCATCGTCTACACCGACGCGAGCCTGAAGCCGCTGGCCGAGATCTTCTCGCGCGAGCTCCTGGCGATCACCACGATCAAGCTGCAGCCGGTTGAAGGCGAGCCCAAGGCCGGGGACATCGTCCTCAAGATCAACCCCAAGCTCCGCGCCGACAACGAGATCATCGCGGTGCAGAACCGCGAGGTCGTCAAGACGCGCGACTTCGCCCACACGATCAACGTGTCCGACACGTGCGTCGTGGAAGGCTGGGACTACCGGGCCGTCTGCGAAGGCACGGCGACGCTGCTGCAGGCGCTGACCTGCCAGGACGGCAAGGCCGCCCTGCCCAAGATGAAGATCAAGGACTGGCCGTTTGCCGACTACACCGGCTTCATGCTCGACTGCGCCCGCCAGGATGTGCCGCTCCACGCGCTCAAGACCTTCGTCATCTCGTGCCGCTTCTGGAAGGTGCGCTACCTCCACCTGCATCTGGCCGACGAGAGCACCCTGATGTTCCCCCTGCGCAAGTGGCCCGAGGCCAACCGGTACAACGCCGCGATCAACAACGGCGACAAGCCGAAGGTCTGGGACCGCAACGAGCTGATCAAACTCGTTGCCTTCGCCGCCGCGCGCGGCGTGGCGCTCGTGCCCGAGTTCGAGACGCCCGGCCACTGCGGTGGCTACCAGTGCGCGATGCTGCCGGCGCTGGGCGACCACAACCTGCGGATGATGGACATCGCCAACGACAGCATCTACCCGAACCTGGAGGAGGTCATCAACGACATGTGCAGCGTCTTCACGAACTCCCCCTACTTCCACATCGGCGGGGACGAGATCGAGCTGGACCGCTTTAAGAAGGCTCCCCACGTGCCCGTGTACCTAAAGGAACACGGCATGCGGGAGATCGACAAGGGCGGCATTGACGATCTCCTCGCCCAGCACGTGCTGCGGCTGAACGAGTTCATCAAGAAGAACGGCAAGAAGACGATCTTCTGGGGCGGCTACCAGGGACCGCCGCAGATCCCGGCGCTGAAGGACTGCATCTCCTATTCGTGGCACTCGGGCGCCCGCCAGGCGCAGGACGCGGGCATGACCACCATCACCGTGCCGTGGGAGATCAAGGTGCCGGCGGAAAAGTGGAACATTTTCAGCTCCAACAAAGACATGCTCAAGCGGACCGACAGCGTGCTGGGCGCCTGCCGCGTGGCCTGGGAGCAGAGCGCGGAAGCCTACGTCAACGGCTGCGTGTACGAAAGCGCGTTCCGGCAGGAAGGCAGCTGGGCGGTGGACAGCACCGAGACGGCCGACATCCAGGAGCTGAAGGCGCGAGAGAAAGTCTGCATCGCGCGGATGCGCCAGATCGCCGCGCCGATCCAGTTCCACGCGGAGGGCGCCATCACCAACGCGCCCTCGGGCTTCCAGGGCTTCGAGTACCAGGACAGCCTGACGGTGGCGCTGACCGCGAACCTGCCGGCCGGCTGCGTAATTCACTACACGACGGACGGCGCCGAGCCCAGCGTCAAGACGCCGAAGTACACCGAGCCGCTTAAACTGTCCGGTGCGCTGCGGTTTCGCGCGGCGATCTTCGACTCCGACGGCGAACTCGTCGGCGGCTACGTGTTCGCCCCGAAGTACCACTGGAAGGGCTTTGAGCAGAACCTGACCACCGGCAAGCCGATCGAATCCTCCGGCGGAAAGAACCCCAACGAAAGGCCGGAGAACGCAGCCGACGGCTGGGTCAGCATCGAGAAGTTCTGGGGCACCACCCCCGCACCCCAGTGGTGGCAGGTGGATCTGCAGGGCGAATACACCCTCGACCGAGTCCGCGTCTTTCCCTACTGGGATGGCGTCCGGTACTACCAGTACACCGTGTCGGTCGGCACGGACACCAACCACCTCGTCCAGGTGGTGGATGCGTCCGGCAACACCACGCCGGAAACGGACCAGGGCCGGATGTATACCTTCTCCCCGACCCCCGCGCGCTTCGTCCGCGTGAACGTCCTCAAGAACAGCGACAACCGGGCGGTGCACCTGGTGGAAGTGCGGGCGTACGAGGCGGGCAAGACGGTGCCGCTGAACGTCGTGCCGGACAACTAGCCGACTTCGAATCAGGACGGAAATAAAGGGGGGCCGCGCCTTGCACGGCCCCCCTTTATTGTCTAAAGTTCGACGCTTCGCCTGAAACGCGCATGCGGGGAGAGTCAACGTGATCGGCAAGACCGCTTGGATAGCATTGGCGCTCATGTTCATGGCGGGAGTCTGCGGCCCGGGCCCGGCGGCGCAGGCTGCCGATAAGCTCAACTTCCTGCCCACGCCCAAGAGCGTCAAAGTCCTCGAGGGCGAGATGCCGCTGACGGCCGAGACCCGGATCGTGGCCACGGATCCGAGCCTGATGCCGCTGGCCGAGATCTTCTCGCGGGAGCTTCTGGCGCTGACGACCATCAAGATGCAGCCGGTCCAGGCCGACGCGGCGACGGCCAAGGCCGGCGACGTCGTCCTCAAAATCAACGCGAAGCTCCGAGCGGACAACGACATCACCGCGCTGCAGAACCGCAAGGTCGTCAAGACGCGCGACTATGCCCACACGATCGACGTCTCCGACACGTGCGTGGTCGAAGGCTGGGACTACCGGGCCGTCTGCGAAGGCACGGCAACACTCCTCCAGGCCGTGAAGGCCCAGAAGGGCAAAGCCTCGCTCCCCAAGATGAAGATCAAGGACTGGCCCTTTGCGGACTACGTCGGCTGGATGTTCGACTGCGCCCGGCAGGACGTGCCGATTCACGCGCTCCGGAGCATCGTGGAATCCATGCGCTTCTGGAAATGCCGGTACCTGCACCTGCACCTGTCGGATGAGAGCGCCTTCATGTTCCCGCTGAGGAAGTGGCCCGAGGCCTCCAAGTTCAACGGCGCGATCAACAACGGCGACGGCGGCAAGGTCTGGGACCGGGACGAGCTGATCCAGCTGGTTGCGTTCGCCGACGCCTGCGGCGTGACGATCGTGCCGGAGCTTGAAACCCCCGGGCACTGCGGCGCTTACCAGGCCGCGCTGGGCGACAAGCTGGGCGACTGCAACCTGCGGATGATGGATATCGCCAACGACAGCATCTACCCGAACCTGGAAGAGATCATCAACGACATGTGCGACGTCTTCCAGAGCACGCCGTTCTTCCACATCGGCGGCGACGAGATCGAGCTCGACCGGCTGAAGTCCGCGCCCCACACGGCGACGTACCTCAAGGACCACAACATGCCCGACGTGAACAACGGCGGCATGGAGGCCCTCCTGAAGCAGCACGTGTTGCGCCTGAACGAGTTCATCAAGAAGCGCGGCAAGAAGACTCTCTACTGGGGCGGCTACCAGGGCCCGCCCCAGGATCGCGACATGAACGACTGCATCGTCTACTCCTGGTACCGCGGCGCGCGGGAGGCGCAGGACAACGGCTTCACCACGATCACCGTGCCGTGGGACATCATCGTCCCGTGGGAGAAGTGGAACATCTACAGCAGCAACCAGGACACACTCAAGCGGACCGACAGCGTGCTGGGCGGCTGCCGCGTCGCCTGGGAATGCAGCGCCGAGTCGTACGTCATCGGCACGATGTTCGAAGGCTTTTTCCAGGAGGGCAAGTGGGCGGTGGACAGCACGGCCACAACGGAGATGCCCGAGATCCGGGCGCGTGAGGCGGCGTGCGTCAAGCAGCTGCGCAGGATCGTGACGCCGGTGCAGTTCAAGGCCGAGGGTGCGATCACCAACGCCCCAGCGGGCTACGAGGGCTTCGAGTACAGCGGCACGCTCAAGGTCACGCTGGTCGCGGACGTGCCCGCCGGCTGCACGATCCACTACACGACCGACGGAACCGCGCCCGGCGTCAAGACGCCGCGCTACACCGAGCCGCTGAGCCTGACTGGCGGCCTGCGGCTGCGCGCGGCCCTGTTCGACGACCGCGGCGAGCTGGTCGGCGGCTATTCGTTCGCCCCCAAGTACCACTGGCGAGGGTTCGAGCAGAACCTGACCACCGGCAAGCCGGTCGCCTGCTCCTCCGGCGAGAACGCGGACGCGGCGGTGGACGGCTGGGTGGATATCGCCAAGTACTGGGGCACCATCCCGGCTCCGCAATGGTGGCAGGTGGACCTGCAGAAAGAATACACTTTGGCGAGCGTTCGGATCTTCCCCTTCTGGGACGGCATGCGCTACTATCAGTACACGGTTTCGGTGGGGACCGATACGAACCACCTGACCCAGGTGGTCGACGCCTCCGGCAACGCGACGCCGGAGACCGACCAGGGCAGGATGCACACGTTCGCCCCCACGAAGGCGCGCTACATCCGGGTGAACATGCTGAAGAACAGCGACAACCCGGCGGTGCACCTGGTCGAGGTGCGGGCGTACGAGGCGGCGAAGACCGTGCCGCTGGCGGTGCCGCCCGCGACACCCGCCCCATAGGGATGCGGCGGCGGGGGCAGAGGGTTCAGGCATTACAAAAGAGAGAGGGAGAAAGATGATCCGAAGAACGAGTCGTATGGTAGTGGCGTTGTTTGTCATTCTCGCGGCCGGCGGCATGGCCGCCCGCTCGAATGCGGCTGAGAAGCTCAACCTCATTCCCACGCCCAAGGTGGTGAAGCAGGGCGAGGGCGAGATGCCCCTCACGGCCGAAGGCCGCATCGTCTATACTGATGCGAAGCTGAAGCCGCTGGCAGGGATCTTCTCGCGCGAAATCCTGGCGATCACGGCGATCAAGCTGCAGCCCGTGGAAGGCGAGCCGAAGGCCGGCGACATCGTCCTCAAGATCAATCCCAAGCTCCGCGCCGACAACGACATCGTTGCGGTGCAGAACCGCGAGGTCGTCAAGACCCGCGACTTCGCCCACACGATCAGCGTGTCGGACACCTGCGTCGTCGAAGGCTGGGACTACCGCGCCGTCTGCGAAGGCACAGCGACGCTCCTGCAGGCGCTGAAGTTCAAGGACGGCAAAGCCGCACTGCCGAAGATGGAGATCAAGGACTGGCCGTTCGCCGACTTCACCGGCTTCATGATGGACTGCGCCCGCCAAGACGTGCCGATTCACGCGGTCAAGAGCATGGTCGTGAGCATGCGCTTCTACAAGGTGCGCTACCTGCACCTGCACTTCACGGACGACAGCGCCATTCTCTTCCCGCTGCGCAAGTGGCCGGATTGCGGCAAGTTCAACGGCGGGATCAACAACGGCGACACGCCAAAGGTCTGGGACCGGGACGAACTGATGAAGCTCGTGGCGTTTGCCGACGCCCGCGGCGTGACGCTCGTGCCGGAGCTTGAAACCCCCGGGCACTGCGGCGGCTACCAGGCCGCGCTGGGCGTTCTGGGCGACCCCGGCCTGCGCATGATGGACATTGCCAACGACAGCATCTATCCGCACCTGGAAGAAATCATCAACGACATGTGCGATGTCTTCCAGAGCTCGCCCTACTTCCACATCGGCGGCGATGAGATCCAGACCGAGATCATGCGCGACGCCCCCCACGTCGCGAAGTACCTGAAGGATCACAACATGCCGGATGTGGCCAATGGCGGCATGGATGCCCTCCTGAAACAGCACGTGCTGCGCCTGAACGAGTTCATCAAGAAGCGCGGCAAGAAGACCATCTACTGGGGCGGCTACCAGGGGCCCCCGCTCGACCCCGAGATGAAGGACTGCATCGTCTACTCCTGGTACCTCGGCGCGCGGGAAGCGCTGGACAAGGGCATGACAATCATCACCGTGCCGTGGGAGATCGTCGGGCCGTGGGAGAAGTGGAACATCTTCAGCTGCAACAAGGAGATGCTCAACCGCACCGACAGCGTGCTGGGCGGCAGCCGCGTCGCCTGGGAAATCAGCGCCGAGTCGTACGTCAACGGCTGCGTGTACGAAAGCGGCTACCGGCAGGAAGGCACGTGGGCGCCCGACTGCGCGGCGACGGTGGACCCCGCCGAGATGAAGGCGCGCGATCTGGTCTCCAAGGAGCGGATGCGCCAGATCGCGGCGCCCGTGCAGATCAAGTGCGAGGGCACAATCACCAACGCGACGGGCGGCTTCCAGGACTTCGAGTACGCGGAGACGCTGACGGTCAAGATGCTGGCGAACGTTCCCGAGGGGTGCAGCATCCACTACACCACGGACGGAACCGAGCCGAGCGTGAAGACGCCGAAGTACACCGAGCCCCTGACGCTGTCGGGCGGCCTGCGCCTGCGCGCGGCGATGTTCGACCAGGACGGCGAACTCGTCGGCGGCTACACGTTCGCCCCAAAGTACTACTGGAAGGGCTTCGAGCAGAATCTGACGACGGGCAAGCCCACGAAGGACTCCCACGGCGAGCACTCGGACTGGGCCGCTGACGGCTGGGTCAACCTCGCCCAGTACTGGGGCACCATCCCGGCTCCGCAGTGGTGGCAGGTGGACCTCAAGGAAGAATACACGCTGGACCGGATCCGCGTGTTCCCGTACTGGGACGGCGCCCGCTACTACCAGTACACGATCTCGGTGGGGCCGGACACCAACAACCTGACGCAGGTGGTCGACGCCACGGGCAACACCACGCCGGAATCGGATCAGGGCCGGATGCACACGTTCGCGCCGACGAAGGGCCGCTACATCCGGGTGAACATGCTGAAGAACAGCGACAACCCGGCCGTACACCTGGTCGAAGTCCGCGCCTACGAGGCGGCGAAGACCGTGCCGCTGGCGGTTCCGCCGCCGACACCCGACAACTAGGGCCCGGGCGTGACACGGGACGACCGCCACGCTGAGCACCGGCTGTGGATGCTTGAGCCGGCGTCCAAGTGGGACGAAGGGTTCCTGCTTGGCAACGGCCGGCTCGGGGCCGCCTGGCTGGGAGGCGTGGCGGATGACCGCATCTTCCTGAACCACGAGAACCTATGGCGTGGCACGGACAAACACCTGCAGACGCCGGTGTGCCACCCTCACCTGGCGGAGATCCGGCAGGCGTTCTTCAACCGTGACTGGGCGCGCGCCAAGGAACTGTGCACGCGCCACCTCAGCGGACCGGACATCGTTGAAGGCGCGCTGGACCGGATCCAGCCATACCAGGTGTTCGGACAGATCGATCTGACCTTCAATGGAATGGGCCCGGCCAGCGCCTATCGCCGGGAGCTTCTCCTCGCCGATGCGGTCGGCCACACCCGGTTTCTTGCCAATGGCGTTCAGCACCGGCGCGAGCTCTTCGTCTCGGCGGCGCACGACGTCGTGGTCCTCCGCCTCCGGGCTGGTGCGTCGCCGCTCAACGTCCGCGTGGCCCTGACGCGGGAGCCGGATCCCGACTGCGCCCTGACGCCCTGGGCCCGGGACAACCGTCTCGGATTCACCGGACGGTTCGTCGAGGGCATCGAGTTCGCCGCCGAGGGCCGCCTCTTTGCGGATGGCACCCTCACGGCAGCGGACCATGCGCTCGATGTGGCCGGCGCGAGCGAACTGCTGCTGGTCCTCACCATGGCCGTGGACTACAGCGAGTCGGGGCCCGCCGCCTGCTGCGAGAAGCGGCTGGATGCCTGCCCCACGCGCTACGCACCCCTGCTGGCCGCGCACAAGGCGGAGTACGCGCCGCTTTACCGCCGCTGCGCGCTGGAGCTTGAGTCGCCGCCGGAAACGAGCGCACGGCCAACCGATGCACGACTCGACGGCCTGCGCCGGGGCGAGACCGATCCCGGCCTCTACGCCCTGGCGTTCAACTTCGGCCGCTACCTGCTGCTCTCGTGCTCGCGGCGCTGCGAGCAGCCCGCCAACCTGCAGGGCATCTGGAATCCGATGCTGCGGCCGCCGTGGGAGTCCGACTTCCACATCGACATCAACCTCGAGATGAACTACTGGAGCGCGGAGCCGTGCAACCTGTCCGAGTGCGCGGAGCCGCTGTTTGACTTCCTGGAGCGCCATGAGAAGGGCGCGCGCGAGGCGGCCCGGAACTACTACAACTGCCGCGGCATTCACATGGGCACCGGCGATGTCTGGCAGATGCACCGGTATCTGGCGTCAGGTTGCGATGTCCTGCCGACCTGCGCCGCCTGGCTGGCCGAACATGTCTGGTGGCACTACGAGTTCACCGGCGATGTGGAGTTCCTGCGGCGCCGCGCCTACCCGTTCCTCAAGGGCGTCGCGGAGTTCTATGAGGACTTCCTCGTGCCGCACCCCGCAACCGGCCAGCTCGTGACGGTGCCCTCGCAGTCGCCGGAGAATTGGTTCACGGACGGGTCGGTGTCCTCAAACTACTGCGTGGCGCCCACCTTTGACCTCGTGCTGATTCGCGAGGTCCTGGATCGCTGCCTCACGGCCAGCTCTGTGCTGGGGGTGGACGAGCATCTCCGGCCGGTCTGGCGGAACATCCTGGAAAACCTGCCGCCCTTTCAGGTCGGCCGGCACGGGCAGCTTCAGGAGTGGCTGGATGACTTTGATGAGCCGGACCCCGGACACCGGCATGTCTCCCACCTCCTGGGTGTATTCCCGGGCGAGCTGATGGGCCCGACGCGGCTGCCGCGCTTCAATAAGGCCGCCCGAGTCTCCCTGGAGCGCCGAATAGCGGCGGGCGGGAATACCGAATGGAGCATGGTGTGGAAGTGCGGCCTTTTCGCGCGCTGGCTGGAGGGCGACCGTGCTGCGGAGCAGCTCAGGATTCTACTGACCGATCTCAGCACGCGCGGCATGCTGACGCTCCATCCGGGGCCCGTGTTCCAGATTGACGGGAATCTGGGCATGCCCGGCGTGATCGCCGAGATGCTGCTCCAGAGCCACGGTGATGTGCTGAAACTGCTCCCCGCACTGCCGACAACCTGGCCATCCGGACGAGTACATGGCCTGCGGGCACGGCGGCGCGTCACGGTGGATATCGAATGGCAGGACGGGAAGCTGAAGCAGGCGCGCCTGGTGTCCGACCGGAACCAGTCCGTCCGCGTCGCCTGCGGACGCAAGACCCTCACGCTCATCCTGCGGGCCGATCGGCCGAAGACCGTGCGAGTGGCCGATTTCAAACGGGCGAGCAAGTGACCGCAACGGGGCTGGCCCTCGGAGCGGGCCACCCTACTCCCGGCGGCGGACGAACGTGTCATGACACTGCATCCCGTACACCTACCCGAGCCCAATCCAAGCAATCCTGTTCATCCTGTCCGAACCGCCATTGGCAAGCATGGAACGCGTTACTCGACAGCTTGGTTCTCTCGGTAGCCCAGACGGCTCCGAAAATGAGTCCTTGCTGTACATACGCGGTGTATATACACTGCCGGCGTGAAGTTCGAGTGGGACCCTCGAAAGAACGATACCAACATACGTAAGCACGGCATCGACTTTGCAGATGTCGTTGAGATGTTCGATCATCCGATGCTCACCCGCCTCGACACTCGCCGGGACTATGGCGAGGACAGATGGATCGGCATCGGATTGCTAAGGAACATTATGGCGGTGACCGTCTATCTCGAATGGGAGGACGAGGAGACTCGTCCGGATCGTCTCAGCCCGCAAGGCAACACGACATGAAAGCCAAGAATACCATAAGAGAATCTCGGACTGACTGGGGACGCCTGACGACGATGCCGGATGCGAGCATCGATCTTTCGGACATTCCGGCCTTGGACAAGGCCTTCTTTGATCGCGCCCGTGTCCGAATGCCGCAGCGGAAACGCTCGATCTCGTTGCGGGTTGATCCAGACGTTCTTGAATGGTTCAAGGACCAGGGGCGAGGATACCAGACTCGGATCAACGCCGTACTGAAGGCCTACGTCCGCGCGCACCAGCCCTGAGAT
>CAZJBP010000078.1:11273-17352 GCA_964544115.1 uncultured Victivallales bacterium
TCGTTGGCAAACACCTCCACGACCCGGCGATCCACGAAGATCCGCAGCCGGACGTCCTCGCGGCGCTTCAGCTCAAACGGGGCCACTGTCGCCCCCACCCTCAGGCTCTTGCTCCCGGGCTCAACGACAATGTCGAGGCCCTTGCCATTGTCCTTGTCGCAGAGCACCCGCACCCCAAACCGCCGCGCCTCGCCGGCCGCGATCGTCACCATGAGTTCCAGCGCGTCGCCGGCAACGTCCTGCAGCCGGCACGTCGTGCCGCTCTCCACGGCAAGGTTCATCGCGCAGGTCGGGCTGTAGCGCAGCTGCTCAAGCTCCCGGAGGGGCCTGATGCGCAGGACGCCGTCCCCGGGCAGGCTCAGCTCGCGCGGCAGCGACTGAATGCCGTCCCACAGTTCATTGCCGCTGCTCTTGCTGGACGCAAAGCACCACGTCCACATCACCCGGCGGCCGTCGGGCGTCTCAAGGCTTTCGGGCGCGAAGAACTCGCCGCCGTGATCGCCCTCGACCATGCCGTCGGACAGGCACCAGTTCATGCGCGCGTGATAGTCCGGCGTGAACTGCTCGTTCTTCCACTCGCCGAGATAGTAGCGGCAGCCCTTGACGTGGCTGATGCACAGGAGCATCCACTTGTGGCCCAGCTTGAAGAACGTCGGGCAGGACAGGTCCTCGTTCACCTTGATGTCCGCGCTGCGCGCGACATCCGGCATCTCCCGGGTCATGAACGGCCCCACGTAGTCCCAGGTCCGGCAGTCGGACGACTTCAGCAGCGTGCCCTCCGTTCCGCCCTGGAACGGATGCCGGCCAAAGAGCGCATAGTGCGTGTCCCCCTGCCGCCAGCCATCCGGATCCCAGTTGCTGATCTTGCTGCCATCCTGGTCCGGCCGGACCTTCCATTGCACGGGAAAGGCGTCCGACCACTCCTCCAGGTTGTCATCGACGGAGAACGCCAGGTGGTTGATGTCGCCCCGGCCGCTGTCGTTGTAGATCATCGTCGCGACGCCGTCCTTGTTCACGAAACAGCCGCCGCTGTTCATCCGGCCGGAGCCCAGTCGCGTCATGGGGTGCCAGCGCCAGTGCACCATGTCGACGCTCGAGACGTGGGCATAGCCGCCCGGGAAGATGAAATGCAGGTGGTAGCGCCCCTTCCAGTAGATGGCGCCGTTGGGATCGCCGGGGCCAATCTTGCCTTCCGGGCTGATCAGGTGATACGTGGGCCGCGTGCGGTCCGCAATCAGCTTGTTGCGGAACGCGCGGTACACCTGGACTTCGTCGATCTGCTGCGCCTGAACACCATCTGGGGAATCCGGCATACTCTCTTCCACCCTCTCCGTCGGGGGCCATCGTTTACGCGAGCGTCGCTCGCCGTCCGCTCTGGACGCGCACCTCGGGCCCTACACCAAAGGCCTGCCAAGTGTATGCCACTGCGCGCCGAAGGCAACTGCGAAGCCGCGGGCGGCCTTGTTTCCCATCGACAGGACACGAGCGATCTCCTTACAGTCGCGCGGTCATGAGGCCCTGCTTCCGCCATGCCGCCGTGCTCCTGCTGCTCTGCGCGGCGCATGGCTCAACGCTTGCCGCCCAAACCCTCCCGCCGCTCTGGCCTCTGGACTGCGTCCTGACTGCGTGGATGGACGTTCCCATTGACTGGAAGCCCACCTGGGACGAGACGCTGGCCGCCAATTACGACCCGGCGGCATGGAAGACAACCGTCGCAGCAAGCGCGGAACTCCGCGATGCCACGACCCAGGTGTGCCGCTTGCGCCACATTGCGCTACTCGAGGCCATGATCCGGCACTTCCCGCAGGACAAGGACCGCCATGCGGCCGCGTATGCCGCCATCGCCGATGAGTACAAGATGCTTGAGGACCGCACGCGGTGCCTCCAATGGAACCGGAAGATCGTGGAGGACTTTCCGGATCGCCACGACCTGGCTTCGACGGCCTGCACGGAGATCCTCCGCCACGCGCATCCATTTGATGCCATTCCCGACACGCTGGCTTGGGTCGAGTTTGCCGCCGGCCGGGTCCTGGCCATCGAGAAGACCGACCCGGCATCACTCAGCGAACAGGCCCTGGACCTCGCCCGGCGGCATCCCTGCATGGCCCTGGCATACAACCACCGCTACGTCGACGCGCGCCGGTTGCTTGACAGTCAGAAGGAGTCGTCGGGCACGAACACCTGGTGGCTCCTCGAGCGCGCAGCCCTCATGGATGAGGCCGGCGCCACGCGGAAGGCCGCCGATCTGTATGCGCGCGCGGGCAACAAGGCGATGGCCGCCAGCCTTCTGGCGAGGACGAACCCAAGCGCTATCGCCGATCCTATGAGCGCGGCCCCACAGGAGCTCGTGATGCGCTGGAGATCCCTGCAGGATGACATCAAGTTGCCCGGCGCGCCCTCTCAGATGGGGTTGGAGAACGCCCGGGAGGTCATTCGGCTCAGCGCGGATCCCGAAGCGATGCTGCTGATAAGCCCGGGGCATCGGATCCAGTTCTGGCCCGTCGTGGATCGTGCCCTTTGCGGCGCGCCGCCGGCCTATCTTCAGCCCCTGCGAGAGGAGCAGGAGAAGACCGTCCACCCCCTCGCCGCCGAGTTCCCGCGCACGGGCAACGCCGATGAACTGATCAGCCTGTTCCGGCGTTATCCCTGGGCCCAGAGCGTTCAAGTGCTGCTCCTTGAAGCCGGAGAAACCGATCTGAGGGAGGGCCGCAACCACCGTGCGCTGCGGGCCTTCCAGGACGTCGCGGCTCACGCGGCGGACCCGGTCCTCAAGGCCCAGGCTACCGTCGGGCTGTGGCTTGCGCTCGCACAGGAGCCCGACGCGCAGACCGCCCTGGAAGCGGCCATGGCCGCTGTTCCCGACGGCGACCCGCTGCCGTGGCACGGCGTGAACATGCCGGCTCGTGACGTGAAGAAGGACATCGGGCGCCGGACGCCGGCGGACTCACTCGCCGTATCGCACCGGCTGAGCGCGACACCCACTCCCGCAACGGCAGACGGCCGGACCTACACGCTGACGGGCGGCCCCGAGGTCCGGTCGCGCCGGCCGGTGGACCTCGTCTGCCGTGACGGCGCCAGCGGCGACGTCGTATGGAAGCGCCACCTCGGCAATTTGCCTGTCGATGTTCTCGCACAGGCAGGGGGCGCGATCGCCGTACACCAGGGCTCGCTCTATGTGTCGACCGATCTGGGCATGGTCGGCCGGTTCGATGTGCGCGACGGCATGGTGGAGTGGATTCGGCACTACTCCGGTTCCGCCGCCCGGGAACTGATGAATGTCAGGCAACAGCGCGAGGGCGCCGCGCCGCTGGTGGTCGGCAACAAGGTGATCGCGGCGCCGCGCGACCACAGCGGGGCCATCGCCTTTGACCGCGACTCCGGCCGCATCATCTGGGAGGCACTCCTGACGCCTTCAGACCGGGTTGTCGGTGCGGCGGGTCCAGTCGTTGTTCTACGCGGAGGAGGAGAACTGTCGGCGCTGGATCTGAACTCCGGGATCGAGCGGTGGCACCTCACTCTGAGCGAGGTGGTCCCGATGCAGGTTGCCGTCGAGAGCTCCAGCATCGTCGCCGTGTGCGGGGACCAGCTGTTCCGCATCGAGGCTGCCACGGGGAGAGTAATCGCCAAGACTCCGCTGGAAAGAAAGCCGGGAACGGAAGCCGCACTCCTTCAGTACGGCTCTCTCACGGAGATCGGCGAGGCGATGGTCGCCGTCCCCCGCGCAGAGCCGGACCCCGCCCAGGGGAATCTGCGACCTCCGCTTGTAGAGACCTGGCGCCTGGCCTGCGACACGCCCGAACTCGTCTGGCCGGGGCCAGCGACTGAGCGCGCCGACATTTTCGGGGTGCTGTCCGGTCAGTCGGTGCTCTGCGTCAGGGTGCAACCCAACGCTGAGGTGGTCTGGCAGCGGCGGCTGCGGGAGCGGCCGGACTCGATGGGTTTCCATGGCCGACTCATGGTGGCGGCACAGGGCCGAACATTGACGGCCCTTGC
The DNA here is from genome assembly GCA_964544115.1 of uncultured Victivallales bacterium. GTDB lineage: Bacteria > Verrucomicrobiota > Kiritimatiellia > UBA8416 > JADHWI01 > CAZJBP01. Next base: position 15,267 of record CAZJBP010000078.1, read on the forward strand.
CGTCCAGGACGGCACGACGAAATGGGCCCTCGAGCTTCCGTTTCCTGCCGACGTCGTGTGTGGCGACGAGCAGATCCTCGTCGCTGCGGAACTCTCGTCCAGGGGCAAGGTGGCCGCCATAGACCCCGGCCTCGGCAAGATTCTCTGGACACGATGGTTTGGCCAGGAGATCCGCTTCAACACCCGGACGCTGAAGTGGGTCACGCTTCAGGCTGAGCCCGGGGAGCGCCCTGTGCTTCACCTCTACTGGAACCACGCCATCCTGTCGGGCAAGAAGGAATGGCAGCCCATCGAGGCCATTGCCGATGCAGCCTCCGGCATCGTGCGCGACGTTCGTCTGTTTCTCCCGGATGAACCGATATGGCCCAGGGCCATCGCTTTCGGAGACGACGTCCGGGTACGCCCCGACGCCGGCCGAGGGCCGGCACCGTGGCCGCGCCAGGGCCCGTTCCTGCCCGACGCCATTGCCTACGTGGGGAAGGAATCAAGGGCGCACGTCATGGCGCGCACGGCGGGGGTCGATCTCACGCCCTCGTGGAATCAAGTGTTGGATGTGGACCCGGTCAGCCTGCACCCGACGGCGTCCGGAACCTACATAAGGCATGCGGACCACCTTGTGCATTTCGCCGGGGCCGCATCCACGGGCGTTGTCTACAGGCTTCCGCCGGGCCGGGCCGGCGAGATTCTCGACTTTTGCGAGGGCACGGGCCGCGTCATGGTTGTATCCGGGCCATTGCCCGCCGGTCCGGAGAACAAGGGCACCTCCAACGCGCCGCCCGCACTCACCGGCCTGCGCGTCGATGTGTTCCAGCGCGACGCGGCCGCGGGCCTGCAGGGCGACATGCTCCCCGGCGACCGGCCGAAGGCCGCTGCCGGCTACCAGAGCGAGGCCAGGATTCTCGACCGGGCGATCATCGCCACCGATCCCGGCGGCATCCGCGTGTATCGCTCCACGCCCCCGGAATGACTCAGCCCCGCTCGACAGGGCCGCTGGCCCAAAGCCCGCGGACAATGCGGATCGTCGCCACGGCGCTCGCCACAAAGATGGCGAGCTGGATCCAGCCCAGGGTTGTCTTCCCCAGCAGGAACGCTCCGGTGCAGAAGAGCCCGGACCACACCATGGCCGTGCCAACGCCCCATCCGAGCAGCTCCATCGGTAGACTGTCCGACGCGGAGGGCAGGCCGGTCTCCCGCCGGAACGTGGTCCAGCCCGGTCCCACGGGCCGCACGAGCGTGTAGAACTCGATCAGCTTCTGGCGGGAGGACGGCGGTGTCACGAAGGCGGCGATCAGCCACGCCACCGTGGTGAGGCCAACCGACCAGATGAGCTTCATGTAGCTGGACACGTCCTGGAAGGCCGCCATCTGCGACAGGGCCACGGCGGTTACGAACGACACGGTCATGGCCGTGATCTCGCACCAGGCGTTCACGCGCCACCAGAACCAGCGCAGAAGATAGATGAGACCCGTGCCCGCGCCGATGGAGAGAATGATATCGAACGACTTCTTGGACGACTCCAGATGGAGCGTCAGCCACCCGGAGATCACCATCAGCAGGACGGTCACCAGGCGACCAACCATGACATAGTGCTTCTCCGCCATTCCGGGCTTGAGGAAGCGCCGGTAGAAATCGTGGACGAGATAGGAGGTGCCCCAGTTCAGATGCGTATCGATTGTGGAGACATAGGCCGACAGCAACCCGGCCAGCATCAGACCCAGGAAGCCAACCGGTAGCAGTTTGAGCATCGCCGGATAGGCCATGTCGTGGCCCATCTTGTCTTCCGGCATGTTCGGATACGCCTGCCGAAGCGACGTCAGCCCCCTTGCCGCCATGCGCGTGGCCTCATCCACGTGCGCCACACCGCCGGCCTGTTGAATCGCCGCCTTGGCCGCCTCCATCTTCTCCGGCGGGTCCATGGGATAAACGATCAGCGTGGCCAGCGCGACCAGGATCCACGGCCACGGGCGCAGGGCATAGTGCGCCACATTAAAGAACAGCGTCCCGCCCAGCGAGTCCCGTTCCGACCGGGCAGCCAGCATGCGCTGCGCGATATAGCTGCCGCCGCCGGGTTCGGCGCCCGGGTACC
>CAZJBP010000079.1:0-17083 GCA_964544115.1 uncultured Victivallales bacterium
GTCAGGTCGCGCGCGTCGTAGAGCAGGGGCTCCGCGCCGGCGGCCTCGCCGCCCGGGTTCACGGTCCGTCCGAGGTAGAATACGCCGAGTTTCTCAAAGTCCTGCATGGCTGCCGGGCCCTCCTGAATGCGCCCCTCGCGGGTGAGGCCACTGTAGCGGCCCACCCCCGTCGACGTCGACGTCAAAGGGACTGTAGCCGGCGATGGAGCAGCCCGCCGTTCACTCGCGTTCCAGAACCGGTTCAATCGGTTTCTGCCGTCCGGCCAGCCGGATGCGCTGGGCCGTCAACCCGCGCCAGTCTTCCACATACGGGTCCAGGCGCCGTTCCAGCCCGCGGCGGGCCGCGCGAGCCCTTTCACTCAGGTTGATGTCGGGGGCGGAGGCCTCGACCGTGTCCAGCGCGGGCAGGGCTGCGGGGCCGAGGGCGATGAGGTAGTTGACGTCGATCGGCACGCCGGGCCCGCCCAGTTCGCGGCAGTGGGACACGTTGAACTGCGCGATCCGTCCGTCCACATCCACCAGGGCCCAGGCCGAGAGGGCCGCGTAGAGCGCGGCCAGGTTCGCGTAGACCAGCCAGTTGTTCGTGCGTCGCCAAGCCAGGCGCGCGCCGGCCAGGACGAGGCCGGCCGCCACCAGAGCCATCCACACCGCTGCGGCCACGCGCAGGCGCGTCAGCCCGAATTCACCCACGTACAGCCAGAGACGCCACGCCGCGGCCGCCGTCAGGATCACGTTCTGCGCGATCCACGCGTAGAGCAGCCCGCGCACGATGGATCCGTCCTCCCCGTCGCGCCCCGGCCGGAACGCCCAGAGGATGAACGCGCCCGCCAGCAGAGCCGTGGCCACCAGCGGGTAGGCGCCGCGGTGCGCGTACTGAGCGTAGGTCATGTGGTTGGGCAACTCGGCGCCGCACAGCAGGTAGCGCACATCGAGCAGGTTCTGCAGCGCGAAGACCGCATTGAACAGGCCGAGCGTGCGGGCGAGCGGAAGCATCGGCATGCGTGGGCCGGTGCCGGGCGGCAGCGGCGGCGGAACCGGGCCCGCGCGGCGCGTGCGGTACCGCAGCAGCCCCCAGGCGGAGGAGGCCACGAGGAGCCAGAACAGCCAGCGCACCGGGTTTAACCAGCAGAAGTTGAGGATGTCCTTGAGCCAGTCCCGGACGCCTTTGACCCACAGGGCGATGACTGGATTGGCGGCGGAGAACAGCAGCAGGAACACCAGCGTCAAGCCGAGGGGCACGCCCCAGTTGCGCGCGAAGTGGCGAGAGGGGGCCTTGCCGGCGTTCCGGCGGCCGCGCTGGCGCCAGCGCGAGAGCGCCGCCCAATCCCGCCACGCCCAGGCCCATGCCGTGACCGCGAGGCGCACCAGCGCCGTTGGCCAGGCGGAGGCCAGCGCGGGCGCCCCGCCGCGCGCCGCGACGGCCAGCGCCGCGACCAGCACGAGCAGCATCACCGCCGCCAGCCACCCGGTCCGCAGGACCAGCGCCGCCGCCGGCACCAGCGACAGCACGAACAGCCGCTCGCTCCAGCGCCGCGCCCAAGGCCGGGCGCGCAGCACGAGCATGAGGGCCACGAGCGCGCCGTAGGCCCCCAGCGTCCAGCCAATGCGGTGACCGTAGAACAGGACGTCGGCGAGCACGGTCAGGGCCAGCACCGCCCAGGGAATGGCCACGTGCAACGGTGGTCGGGATCGAAGCGACGACGGCGACAAACTCATGAGCGTTTCCTCCGGATCATACACTCCGCAATCACGGCGCACTCCACTCCAAACGGCAGGTAGCCGGCGTACCCGAGCAACGGCATCTCAAAGATATGAAAGCGATTCACAAAGGGCACGCTGTATTCCCACCGCGCGAGGCTGCCCCAGTTCCACATCTCCCAGAAGAAGCCACAGATCAGGGACGCCAGCGCCAGCCGGAACAGGTGCGACCAGTCGCCGCGGGCGAGGTTGTCCATCACCGTTGGCCGTCGCCGCAGCAGCTGCAGGGCGACGATCACGACCAGCGGTGCGACCCACAGCAGCGGGAACAGCCAGTCCGGCCACGCGCCCACGGCCGCCAGCCCAGCCCCCGCGGCCAGCAGCGCGCACAGCCCCGCGGTGCGCGGGTTCGGCAGGCGCAGCCGCCACGCGCGGTCGAGGCCAGCCGCCGACCGCGGATAGGCCGCCAGCAGGTCGTACGTGCCCATGACCGCCGGCAGGACGGTGGAGAAGGGCAGGGTGGCGAACACGACGTACTGCCACGGCGTCAGCGCGGCCACGTTCACGTAGTGCCAGTTCTGGACGAAGCGGTTCAAGTATTCAAAGTACCACCAGAACGCGGCGCTCAGCGCGAAGAGACCGGCCGTCTGCGCAGGCGCGTGCGTGAGCATCGACCGGCCCGTGCGCCGCCAGACGAGGGCGTTCACGGCGGCAATATACGCGAACCAGAGCGGCGAGAAGGTGAAGGGCTGGAAGGGCTCGAACCAGGCCCACCGCGTCCAGGCGAGCACCCACGCCACGGCGCCGAACGCGACGGCGGCCCATCCCCACCAGGGGAAGCTTCGTGCCGGCACGGTCGTGGCCGCGGGCGTGGTGCGCCACGCCCGGGCGATGCGCAGGACGAACGGCAGCATCACCGCGGTGATCAACCCCGCCAGCGCTGCGAACACCGGCCATGAGAACGGAGCGTGCTGCACGTATTGCGTCAGCGGCGGAAACTCCAGGTAGGGCCGGAGCGGGGTGCCGGCCAGCAGGAGGCCCAGCAGCGGCAACCCGCACAGCAGTGCGGCGGCGGCGACCCCGTCGGCTATCGTTGGAATCGGTCTTCTGATCATGTCATCCACCCTACGGCCTTTGCGTTCCATACTCGGCAGCCTCCGGCAACGGCATCCCCGAGCCCGCGCGCCACAGATACTCGAACACGTTCATGCGGAACGCGATCCTGTTTATGATCGGGACGGGCATATCCGGCCGCGACAGAAAAGGGCTGAGAACCCACGACAGTTCGAAGCCGGTGAGGCCGGCCACGGCGATCCACGCCGCCAGAACGCGCGCGGCCAGCGCGCGCGAGGCCAGGAGCGAGGCCAGCAGGCGGAAGAGCCCGAGATTGCCGAGGATGCCGGCGACGCCGACCGCCGCCGTGTTCAGCAGGAGCAGGGATCGGTACGCCGCCATGTCTCCGCGCGTTCCGGGCGCCGCCGCCTGCCAGGCGAAGAAGGCCGTCACCGGCGCCAGCGAGGCGAGGATCAGCGAGGCGATGGCGAAAGCCAGGAGCATGCTGCCCAGCGTCTGGCGGAAGGACAGCCGCGCGCCCAGCGCCTGCGCCATCAGCGTGTTGACGACCGTGCTGAACCCCGTGACGGCGAGCATCAGCAAGGGCATCTTGGCGGCGGACAGCAGAGACTGCTCCCACGAACGCCAGCCGCCGAACGCCGCCCCGAAAAGGGCGCTGCCGACCAGCAGGCTCAGCAGGCACGAGAGCAGAAGGAGCCCTCCACGCCGGCGGTCGCGCAACCCGAGCAGGACGTCGTCATCCAGCCTGCACAGGGCTGCCGGACCGAACATTCTGTGTCTCACATCAGGCATTGCTCACACCCCATCCCGTCCGACCACGCCTCGCGGCCGGCCATTAATCCATGCAATCGACCCAGTGCTGGACGAAGAACCGCTTCTCGCCGACCTGCAGCGGTTTGAAGGGCCCCACCATCGGGCGCAGGACCGTGGACATCTGAAAGAGCACCGCGAGGAACACGACGGCCCACAGGCGGAGGACGTGAATCTGGCGCCCGCCGGTGTGCTCGAGGGCGGCCTTCAACAGGCGGTAGCCAAACGCCAGTGCCGCCACCCAGAGGAGCAGGTGCAGCAGGCCCATCCAGGCCGCGGTGCCCGTGGACTGCGAGAACAGCCAGGCCACGGGCGCGAAGCCGGCCAGCAGCAGCGACGACAGGGCCAGCGCGGTCAGCAGCAGCCCCCACACGTCGCCGAGCGTCAGGCGACTCCCGCTCAGCGCGGTCAGGATGTAGAGGCTGGGGATGCAGATGGCCGCCGACAGGAACACTCCGGACAGCAGCTTGATCGGCACCGCCCAGAACTGCGCGCCGCCCGAGAAGCAGGCCATGACGAGCCCATAGACCAGGAGGCCGGCAATCGACACGCCCAGCAGCGAAATGCGGACGCTGCTGGCCCGGCCGTGGAGAAGTTCATGGGCCAGCCGGGCGGGTCGCTTCAGGAGCGCGTCGGTAACCGCCGAGGGCGTGACGTTGTCGAGGGGCTTGAAGTCCTCGGTGAATGCGGCGCGTTGCTCCTCGTCCGGGCGCTGTGGGCGGCCGCGGGGTTGCGGAGGAGGGATGGGGGGTGGTGTCCATGCCGGTGGTGTGCGTGTACCGAGCGGGTTGTCCTGGCTTTCGTTGGGCGTGTTCATGGTTGCTCTCCTTTCATGGAATTGAGGATCAGAATTGCGGCTGCGGCCCATTCGGCCGGCTTGAGGAGCAGGTGCACGGCATCAGCGGCGAAGGGGCTGCGGATGCGCCGGGCGAGGCGCGGGCCCCAGGTGTCGTAGCGCCGCCGGAAGCTGCCGTGCGAATCGGGCGATCGCCGTCGCCAGGCGTCTTCGAACGCCCAGAACACCAGCAATTGACGGTTGGCGGGCCGCCGCCGGCCACCGCGCTGAATCTGCACGAACGGGCCGACGAGAGACGCGTGACCGTGCGAGGCGGCGGTCACCACGAAGCAGCTGGGCGGGGAGGTGGGCAGTCTGCGGTATGAGAGTTCGGACAGGAACGCCGCCAGCAGCCACCAGGGCGCTCCGGAAAGGAAGCAGGTCAATTCCTGGGCCGGGTTAAGCCGGGGTTCGTCTCGCAGCACAACCCAGTAGGCCGTCACGCCATACCACGCGGCGGTGTAGAGCGGTATAAGCATGCCCAGGAGCATCGGCGGTTCGAACTTGATGACCGCGAACCCGTGAATCAGGCACACCGCGCTCACCACGGCGCCATGAATAAGCCCCAACTTGATCCATATGTGATGCGGCCGCGTCGTCTTCAAAATCGTCGCAGCATAGAACGAAGCCATCGCCCACAGCACAAGCGGCGCGAGGGCGACCTTGCCCGCATGGAAACAGTCCACGGCGCCCAACCGGCACCCGCCCTTCCACTCGGGCGTAAAGAAGGCCGAGGCGACGAAGGCGAGCAGGGGCACGACGATGCCGCCCGCCGACTGAATCACGGCCAGGCCGAAGGTCGCCCACGAGCGCTCGCGGACGGCGGGTGGCAGGGATAGCGCCAGAACCGGAACGACGACGATCGCCGCGGGAATCAGCCAAAAGAAATACTCAGGTTTCATCGAGCCGTCCCTCTCCGAGTGTAATAGAGAGCACTCTTCATTGCAGAGTTGATGGTCGCACGCAGCTCCTGATGTCCTCTCTTCATGGATCTATGCCCTCACCGGCAGCGCGCCGTGTGCGCGGCTCCGGGCGGCGCCCGCCTCGCTTGGAAGGGCTTGCTGCGCCTGCTTCAGCACGACGGACAGAGCCTCGAGGTACTCCTGGAACCGGCTCAGCCCTGCCGCCGAGATCCGCACGGTCGTGCGCGGTTTGTTGTCAACGAACCGCTTGTCGATACGAACCGCGCCGGCCTCCTCCAGAACCTTCAGGTGGCGGTTGAGATTCCCGTCCGTCAGGCGGCACGCGTCGCGCAGTTCGACAAACGCCAGACCGCGCTCGGCGGCGCAGAGCGCCGACATGATGGCCAGCCGGCTGGGCTCGTGAAAAATGCGCTCCAGCGCTTCGTGTCCCTGCTCGGATGCGGTCTGGGCTGTCCCTGTCACGTCAGTCTCCATTCGAGGTGCAACGCCTTCATCGGTCCATCTCCCGGCCCCATCCCGTGCGCAGCGCCATGCCGCCCGCGAGTTCGCCGGCGCCGAAGACCACGCCCATCGGCCATGGGTGGGTGAAGCTGACGGAGGGATGAAACAGGCACAGCGCGCCGGCCAGCCCATAGAAGAGGCCCACGGCGAGGTTGGCGGGAGGCAGCGAGCGGCGGTAGGGGGCATGGGCGAGCCCGTACATCCCCATCCAGGTGCCGAAGAGCAGGTCGTACTGCCCGTGCAGCACCAGCGCGGCGCTCAGCAGGGCGCCTGCCGCCAGGGCGGGGACGGCGTCGAGGGCGGGAAGCAGCTGCCACCCGTCGCGTGAGGCCGACGGATCCCGCCAGAACCAGACGAGCAATCCGCCGTAGTTCACGGTCAGGGCCGTGGCGAGCACGGCGGCCCAGCCGGCCAGGTGCGCGGACGGCGCTGCAGGGTAGGCGGGGCGCGACAGCACGATGGCGCCGATCAGCGCCACGCAGGCGCCGACCATGCGCGCGATGCCGGAGTAGCCCCGAAAGCGCGCGCGGTCCAGGGCCAGCGTGCGCATCTCGTTGACCTGCCTCAGGGCATCGTGAATGTGGTTTGCGACCATGTCCTCCCTCACTCTTCGGAACGATGGTAGCGCATGGAAGAGCACTTTGCAATAGAAAGTTAATCCTTGGTCTTCAAAGCCGCCAGGACAATAAATGTCCCGGCCGGAACATTTATCGTCCTCACGTGGGGGTGAACCCTGAACCCCGTGTTGCCTCTACGCGGGGGGATAAACTATCATCCGTGCAACAGCGAGGGGGACTGGCCATGGGCGATGACGTCTGCTGGGTGGATTTCGACACGCTCGAGAGCTTCATGACGGATGTCTTCAAGGGCATGGGCGTGCCGCCGGACGACGCGGCCCTGTGCGCGGACGTGCTGGTGACCGCCGACAAGCGCGGCATCGACTCGCACGGCGTCGGCCGCCTGAAGCCGATCTACTATGACCGCGTGGTCAAGCAGAAGATCCAGCAGCCGATCACGCGCGTGGAGGTGGTGCGCGACCGGATGGCGACGGCGGTGGTCGACGGGCACGATGGCATGGGGATGGTCATTGCCCGGCGCTGCATGGAGATGGCCATCGAGAAGGCGCGCCGCTACGGCATGGGCATGGTCGTGGCGCGCAACTCCACGCATTACGGAATCGCCGGCTACTACACGCTCATGGCCTGCGAGGCAGGCATGATCGGCATGACCGGCACCAACGCGCGGCCCTCCATCGCGCCGACGTTCGGCGTGGAGAACATGCTCGGCACCAACCCGCTGGTGTTTGGCATGCCCACGGATGAGCCGTTCCCGTTCACCAACGACTACGCCACGGCGATCTGCCAGCGCGGCAAGGTCGAGCAGTATGCGCGGGAGGGCAAGGCACTCCAGCCGGGATGGGTGATCGACGACGAGGGCCGGTCGCGGACCGACGCGGTGAAAGTGCTGGAGGATCTGGTGGCGGGCCGGGCGGCGCTGGTGCCGGTGGGCGGAATCGGCGAAGACATGGGCGGCTACAAGGGCTATGGCTTCGCCACAGTGGTCGAGCTGCTGTCGTGCGCGCTGCAGCAGGGGGCTTTTCTGAAACACCTCACCGGGCTCGACGAGCAGGGGCGCCCGGCTCCGTACCGGCTGGGGCACTTCTTCATGGCGGTGGATGTCTCCGCCTTCACCGACCTGTCGGCCTTCCGGAAGACCTGCGGCGACGTGCTGCGCGAGCTGCGCGCTTCGCGCAAGGCGCCGGGGCAGTCGCGGATCTACACCTGCGGAGAGAAAGAGCACGAGGCGTGGCTGGAGCGGCGCGATCGCGGAGCGCCCGTTGACCGGGAAGTGCAGCGGCAGTTGCTGCAGATGCGGGACGAGCTGGGGCTAAGCCGGTACCGGTTCGCCTTCGGGTGACCCGTCCCGGGCGCTGACGGCCGCCGCCGGCTCTGTCGTATCCGCCGCGGCCGGCGCGCCGCCGCCTTCGAGCATGGTCACCACGTCCTGCTGGACCTTCTCAAGCTGATCCAGTCGCAGGCCGGGGTCATTGACGACGAACGTTTCACCGGTCTTGCGGTGCTCGTAAACACGCACGGTGATGCCCTCGACGAGGCGGGCATCCTTCTCTTCGAGGAGCTTCTTGCGCTCGAGCATCACCGCGAGGATGAAGATCACGCTCGTTTGCGTGGGATCGGCGTCCTCGACCAGCCGTCGCAGCAGCGTCTCCGCGGTTTCCTTCTTCAGCGGCTCGTCCGGCTTGGGCGGAGGGACGTGGAATGTTCCCTGCCAGTTGCTGAAGGCTTTCTCTTCCGGGGCCTTGGCGTCCCAGCACCCGGCGCAGAAATCGCCGCGAAGGTAGCCGGCCTCGGTGAATCGGAGGCATGAAAAATACGACTGGTTGTCCTGAAAGGGGGCTGAACACGCCTCACAGGCGATGCTGCGTGACTTGATATCCCAGTCCTGTGCCATAGCTCATCCTGCTCGTTTTGCGCCCCTCCGGGCTGCCGCGGCGACGAAGGGCCTGTGTATCAGGATCGGGGCGGGCAGGAAAGATCAAAGGCGAGCTGCGGTCAGCCTTCCACGCAGGTCGCCGTCATGTCGTAGCCCCTCGGAGCGCGGTAGCGGACGCGGATGAAATCGCCGGGCTTTGCGCCGGCCGGCACGCCTGAGACGAGGACCTGGCCGTCGACCTCGGGAGCGTAGCGGGCGGTGCGCCCGATCCACTGCCCCTTGCGGCCATCGGGTCGCTCGAGCAGCAACTCAGCTTCCCTCCCCGCGAGGCCGCGGGTCGTCTCCCGCACGACGCGGGCCTGCGCGGTCAGAACGCGTTCCCGCCGGGCCTCGGCAACGGCCGTCGGTGGCCGCGCCGGCAGGTCGACCGCGGCCGTGCCCTGCTCGGGAGAGAACACGAACGCTCCGAGATGGTCGAAGCGGGCGTCCTCGATGGCCGCGCAGAGGTGGTCGACGTGCGCCTCGGTCTCGCCCGGGAACCCCAGCAGGCAGGTGGTGCGCAGCGCTGCGCCGGGCAGGGCGCCGCGAACGCGCGCGGCAAGAGCCTGAACGGCTGGCGCGGTCTGGCCGCGGCGCATGGCGACCAGCACCTCCGGGTGGCTGTGCTGGATCGGCACGTCGAGATAGCGGCAGACCTGGGGGATTTCGCCCATCGCCGCGAGCAGGCCGTCGGTCACCCGCGTCGGAAACCCGTAGAGCAGGCGGATCCAGAACCGTCCGCCGATCCGCCCGAGCGCGCGCAGCAGCGCGGGCAGGTCCGTTCCGTCCGGCAGGTCGAGGCCGTACGACGTCACGTCTTGCGAGATCAGGTCCAGCTCCCGAAACCCTCGCGACAGGAGGTTCTCGGCCTCGGCGACGATCGAGGCCAGCGGGCGTGAGCGATGCCGTCCGCGGATCCCGGGGATGGCGCAGAACGCGCACGCGTGGTTGCAGCCCTCGGCCACCTTCAGGTAGGCGTAAGGGCCGCGCGAGAAGACCACGCCGCCCTCGGGGGCCGGTTCGAAGAGGCGCCGGGGATGCGCCGAGACGCAGGCCACCGGCGTTCCCGGCTGCTCGCAGACCTCCCGGATGATCGACGCGATCCGGTCCAGCTGGTCGATGCCGATGAACGCATCCACGTGCGGCAGGCGCGCGGGCAGGTCGTCGCCGTAGCGCTGCGGGAGGCAGCCGGTGACGATGACCGCGCGACACGGGCCGTGCGCCTTGAGCGCACAGGCGCGCTCAATGGCCTCGTAGGATTCCGTCCGGGCCTCCTCGATAAACGAGCAGGTGTTGACGAGAACCACGTCGGCCTCCTCCGGGGAAGGCGCCAGCGTCAGGCCGTGGAGACGAAGGTCGTCGGCCATCAGCTGAGAGTCCACGAGGTTCTTGGCGCAGCCGAGGCTCACAAACCCCACCGTGAGCGGCCGCGCCCCGTCCGGGGCGGCGGGCGACGGGGACGTCTTCCGGCGCCGGGTCGATGTCGCGTGGTCCGTCATGAGTGTTTCGTCATCCGCGCCGGACGCATGGTACTGCCGGAGCGCGGCCCCGGGCCGCACGGCCTAGTCCACGTAGGGGGCCGGCGGATCGACCGCCAGCTCGATGGGTTCCTTGGCCGGACTGCCGCCCTCGCCCGTGACCGAAGGCGCGACGGTCGGCGCCGAGCAGCGGCTCATCGCGGAGGCCACGAAAATCACGACAATAACGGCGGCAACGCCGACCGCCACGCGGGCGGGAACGGATTTCAGAAGGCCGGCGGCGGTTTGCCGGAAGCCCGCCGCGGACCGCACGCGAGCCATCACGTTCTGCTTCGCCGTTGCGGCCGCCGTAGCGACCGATTTGCTGAGAGCCGCAGGGATGCGGACGGGGGCCAGCGGCCGGCGGGGTTCCGACGGCTTCTCAAAGCGCGGAACCTGGGGGGCGCCGAGTTCGGGCGCCGGCGGCGCCGCCGTGAACAGGTCGGGCTCGGCGGGCGGCGCCGCGACGGCGGGGGCGGGTTCCGTCTCGGCAGACAGGGACTTCTGAAGGATCTTGGCGACGGGGATCTGGGCCTCCGGCGCGCGCTTCGCGCCCGGCCGACCGGCGGCATTGCCCGCAAAGCGCTCCATATACTCATTGACGAGCGGCTCGGGATCGAGGCCGACGTGCTCGGCGTAGATGCGGATGAAGCCCTTCGCATAGATGGGAGCGGGGATTCGCCGGAAGTCCTCCTTCTCGATCGCCTCCACCACCTGTGTCTTCATGCGCGTCGCGGTTGCGACGTCAGAAGCCGACTGCTTGCGGGCCAGTCGCGCGTTACAGAGTTTCTCGCCCAGTGCCATAGCCTTCCATCGCCCCTGTCCGGTCTTATGCCCGCGGACCGTTGTCCTCCGGCGCCCCGTCGGCCGGCGTTCCATCGCTCCCGTCCGCGTCCATCCCATCCGGGCCCGCATTGTTCGGTATGTCGCCGTCCAGATCAATCAGGATTTCCCGCGGGTCGGAACCGCGGGGAGGGCCGACGATGCCGCGCTCTTCGAGGCGGTCCATCAGGCGGCCGGCGCGGTTGTAGCCGATGCTCAGCCGGCGCTGGAGGGAGGACGTCGAGGCGCGCCGGGTCTCGCGGATGATCGCGATCGCCTGCGGCAGCAGGTCGTCGCTGTCGCCGTCGCCGTCCCCTTCGCCGCCCGCCTCGCCGCCGGCGGTGATCGGGCGTTCGAGTTCCTCCTGGATCTGGGGGATGAAGGACGGGCGGGCCTGCTGCTTGATGAACTCGGTGATGAGCTTGATCTCCGAGTCCTTCACCATCGCGCCCTGGCCGCGCACCAGCTTGCCGGTTTGCGGCGGCAGGAACAGCATATCCCCGCGCCCGAGCAGCGTGTCCGCGCCGCTCTGGTCGAGGATCGTGCGGCTGTCCACCTTCTGCGCCACCTGGAACGCCAGGCGCGCGGGGAAGTTGGCCTTGATCGTCCCGGTGATCACGTTCACGGACGGGCGCTGGGTGGCGATGATCATATGGATGCCCACGGCGCGCGACAGCTGCGCCAGGCGGGCGATGCCGTTCTCGATGTCCGGGCCGGCCGCCAGCATCAGGTCCGCCAGCTCATCGATGACGATCACGATATACGGGACGCGCGCGGGCATGTCCGCGTCCTTCGGCGCCTTCTCCGCTTCGAACAGGTCGCCCTGCGTCGCCACCACGCGGTCGTTGTAGCTGTCGATGTTCCGCACGTTGGCGCGCGCGAAGAGCTTGAAGCGCTTCTCCATTTCGGTGATGGCCCAGCGCAGGGCGATGGCGACCTTCTTGGGGTCGGTGACGACAGGCACCACCAGGTGCGGCAGGTCGTTGAACGCGGCGAATTCGACGATCTTGGGGTCGACCAGCAGCAGCTTCAGTTCGTCCGGCGTGCGGGACATCAGCAGGCCGGCAAGAATCGAATTCATGCAGACCGTCTTGCCCGACCCCGTCGCGCCGGCGATGAGCATGTGCGGCATGCGCGTCAGGTCGGCCACAATGTCGTTGCCGCCGACGTCCTTGCCCAGGGCCAGCGGGAGTCGGATGTTGCCGCGCCGCCACTTGTCGCTCTCCAGGATTTCGCGCAGGTAGACCATCTTGGCGGTGGCGTTGGGCACCTCGATGCCGACGACGCCCTTGCCGGGAATGGGGGCCACGACGCGGACGGTGGTGGCTTTGAGCGATAGGGCCAGGTTGTTCTGGAGCCCCGCGATGCGCTCGACCTTGATTCCGGGGGCGGGGAGCACCTCGTAGCAGGTGACCACGGGGCCCACCTCGGCGCGGACCACTTGGGCCTCGATGTTGAAGTCGGCCAGGGTGTTGACAATCGTGCGCCCCGCCGCCTCGGTGTCCGGCGGCACTTCGTCGCCGGTGGCCTCCGGGATGGGGTCCAGCAGGTTGATCGAAGGGAGCTGGTAGCCCGAGCCGCCCGCCGAGGAGGCGAGGGCGATGGGCTCGGGCTCCGGCTCGACGGGCTTGGGCGGCGGCTCGCGCGGGGGCTCGGACTTGCGCGCGGGCGGCTTCTCGGTCCTGCGCCGAGGGGGCGGTTCAGGGTTGGCGGGCACGCTGACGAGTTCGCCTTCCTCCGGCCCGGCCTTGTCCGGCGAGGCCCCGGCTGCGGCGGCCGCTGATCGGGGCTTCGTCACCGCCTCGGCTTCGGCCTGCGCCTCGGCCGCCGCGCGTCGCTCTTCCCGCGCCTGCCGCGCGCGCTCCAGCGCCGCTCGCCCGGCCTCCGCGGCCGCGGCCAGCCAGGCCATGACCCGCCGCCCGCGCACGGCCATCACGGCTGAAATCCCGATGAGCGCCAGGATGAGGATGCCGGCTCCGATCGGGCTGAGCCAGCGGATGAGGAGCCGGCGCGAGACCAGGTGGCCGAGGATGCCGCCCGCGTCCGAAGTGTTGAGTCGCTGACACGCATCGAACCACCAGTCGGGCCGGAGTTCGAGGGCGAGGGTCACACCGCAGAGCCCGGCCAGAACCCACAGGAGGCGGGGCCACACGCGCCGGTCGCGGTCCCGCACCAGGATCAGCCCCGCCATGAGCATCGCGGCGGGCACGGTGTAGGCGGCGATTCCCAGCAGCATGAACAGCGCAAACGCCAGGCGCGCGCCAGCCGGGCCGATCAGGTTGCACGGGGGCATGTTGGGCGGCGACTTCAGGGTTGCGACGTCTCGCCAGTCGTATGAGAACACGCTGAGGGCAACAAACACGCTGAGAATCAGAAGGACGATGCCCCACACCCGGCGGGCGGGCGGGGTCTGTTCCGGCGCAGCTGGATCCTTTTGCGACATCCGCTTCTCCACTTATTGGCACGGGCCCAGATTCACGGCCACACTCTCGGGGACGGTCGATGCGGCCACATCCAACCCGGAGGGCAGGTGCACGATCACCGGCGCCCGGTTCGTGTCGTCCATCCGCCGCCGGGAGCAGTCGACCAGAACCGTGAACGGAGCGTTGGTGATGGTGTCCATGATTTCCGCGCGCCCCCGGAGCGATACGCTGACCTCCGCGGGTTGCACCGACGCCCTGAGCCCAGCCCCGGGTTCAAGAATGGCAAGCACGGCGACGTTTGTCCAGACGCGGTCCACCAGGCGCGTGGCGATATTGACCCGCACGGTGACCTCCGCCGGCACGATGGCGGAGACCCAGATGTTGGGAGGCGGGAGAACCTGCACCACGCGGGTAAAGTTCTGCACGCGTCCCTCGACATCCACCGGCTGGGTATCCAGCGAGGCGATATCCTTGAGGCCGCGGTGAGCGCCGTGGATGACGACGTTCGTGGGCTCATAGGTCAACTCGACCTTGCCCCGGTACGGCGAGCCGATGGTTCGGGGCCGGGCGACCGCCACGCGCCGGGAGGACTCCCGGTCAAAGGTCAGCATCACGGCGTCCGGCCGTATATCCATCGCGCGGACGCGCGGGGCGCCCTCGACGTCGCCGGGCCCGATCGGGACCGTCTCTTGAGGTTCGTCGGGGTCGCTGGCCCGGGGCATGACCACGACCTTGATCTTCGATCGATCCAGGTTGGCGATGTCCTCCTCCGAGCCGCGCAGGGTGACCACGACGGTCGAGGGGTCCTGCGACAGCACGGCCACGCCTTCTTCGGCGCGGACCTCGACCGGGATCTCCAGCGTCGTCTCGTCGCTGGTGGCGCTGCGGATGGCAAGAAAGGTCACCACCGCCAGCAGCACCGCAAGCGCTTTCTGGCCCGGATTCGTCTGCACGAACGTCTTCAGCCACTCAGGTATGCAGATCATGCTGCCTCGGCTCGTCCTCGTTGCTTATCGTTTCCGCCAGCCCCCGGGGGGAGAGGTCCATCCGGCTCTGGACCCGCTTCCAGACGCCATCGCGGCCCGATCCGCGCATCAGGGCTCCCAGGAATCGGCGCAGCCGGTCCGGGTCCAGCCCGCGGCTCAGGCGGCCGCGGTAGGCGACGGAGATGATGCCCGTTTCCTCCGATACCACCACGATCACGGCGTCGGTCTCCTCGCTGAGGCCCACGGCGGCGCGGTGGCGCGTGCCGACCTGCTTGTGAAGGGTCAGGTCCTGCGACAGCGGGAACACGCAGCCGGCGGCGGCAATGCGGTTGCCCAGAATGACCACTCCGCCGTCGTGCATCGGCGTATGCGGGTAGAAGATGCTGGCCAGAAGCTCGGGGATGACCGGGGCGTCGAGGGCGACGCCGGTTTCCCGGATCGCGCGCGTGCCGATCTCGCGCTCGATGGCCACCAGCGCCCCGATGCGCTGCTCGGCCAGCAGGCCGATGGCCTGCACGATGTTGTCGATCACGGTCCGCCGCTCGCCCGTGAGCGCAGCCCGGGGCTGGCGTCCGATTTCGGCCAGGGCCCGGCGGATCTCCGGCTGGAAGATGACCAGCAGCGCGACCCCGAGGAAGACGGTGAATCGCCGCAGGATCCACCCCAGCACGTCCAGGCTGAAGAACTTCGTCAGCACCGTCATCGCCAGCACCGTCAACACCAACCCGGCGAGGATCTGGGCCCCGCGCGTGCCGCGGAAGAACATGAACACGTAGTAGTAGCTCATGGCCAGGACCAGCACCTGGACGACGGCGGAGAGCCCGAGAGAGTGGAGGATCTGCGTCATGGCGTGACGCCTCCCCCGTCGCGCCGGGCGCCCTGAAGAGCCCTGAGCATGCGCACGGCGTCCACCGTCGCGGCCACATCATGGACGCGGAGCACCGCGGCTCCGTTCAGGGCGCAGAACGCCGCCGTGGCCAGGCTGCCGGCCAGGCGCTCGCCGGTGTCGCGGCCGGTCAGCCGTCCGATAAAGCTCTTGCGGGAGACGCCGACGACCACCGGCCGGCCGGCGGCCGCGAACGTCCCGAGATGGGCCAGCAGCTGCAGGTTGTGCTCGACCGTCTTCCCGAACCCGATGCCCGGGTCCACCGCCAGCCGGTCCGCGTCCAGCCCCGCCGCCTCGAGGGCCGCCCTGCGGCCCGCCAGGTAGGCGCCAACCTCGCCCACCACATCGGCGTACCGCGGCGCGTCCTGCATCGTCCGGGGCGTGCCGCGCATATGCATCGCCACCACCCCGGCCCCCCACGTCCGGGCCACGGCCGCCATCCCGGGGTCGGCGGCCAGGGCCGACACATCGTTGACGATGACGGCCCCGGCCCTCAGCGCCCCCTCGGCCACGGCCGCCTTCGTGGTGTCGACCGAGATCTGGGCCCCAGGCCGCTGCCGGAGGATGCCCTCGATCACAGGCACGACGCGTGCGATCTCCTCGGCCTCCGTCACCGCCTCCGCGCCCGGCCGCGTGGATTCGCCGCCGACATCAAGGAGGTCGGCGCCCTCTTCGAGCAAGCGAAGTCCGGCCTCAATGGCTTGTCTTGGGGTGTCGAAGCGTCCGCCGTCGGAAAAGGAATCGGGCGTGACGTTGAGGACGCCCATCACGAAGGGCGCGCCGGGAGACGCCATCACGCGATCGCGGCACTTCCAGACCCACTCCATCGCACAGACCTCAGCCGTTCGGGTTCGCCGCGCCCTCGGCAGGCGCCTCCGCAGCCGGATCGGCCCCTGCCCCGGTCGTGGCGCTCGCGTCAGCCGCTGCCTTCGCGAGGTCTTCCTCTGTGGGGTTGTCGCGGTCTTGCTGGGCCCGCTCCTCCTCACTCAGCAGGCGGTTGTGTGCGACGATGTCCACCACGTCGCGCCCGTCGATCGTCTCGCGTTCCAGGAGGAGCTTGGCGATGGCGTCGAGATGATCGCGGTGCTCGGTGATGATCTTGCGGCTCTTCTCATAGGCATCGCGCAGGATGCGGCTGACTTCGGCGTCGATGCGCCGCGCGGTGTCCTCGCTGTAGTCCTGTGTCCGCGAGACTTCGCGCCCGAGGAACATCAGCTCCTGGTTCTCGCCGTAGGTCTGGGGCCCCATCGCCTCGCTCATGCCCCAGTTGCAGACCATGTTCCGCGCGATGCGCGTGGCGTGCTTGAGGTCGCTGTAGGCTCCCGTGGTCATCTCCCCGAACACGAGTTCCTCGGCCACGCGCCCGCCCATGCAGACCGCCAGGTCGGCGTACAGGCGGCTCTGGTTGATGGAGTAGCGGTCCTTCTCGGGCAGCGACATGGTGGCGCCCATGTACACGCCACGCGGGATGATGGTGACCTTGTGCAGCGGCTCCGTATCCTCCATCACCTCCTGGACCACCGCGTGACCGGCCTCGTGGTAGGCCGTGTTGCGCTTCTCCTTGTCGTCCATCACGCGGCTGCGGCGCTCGCGCCCCCAGATCACCTTGTCGCGCGCCTCCTCAAGGTCGTCGCTGTCGATGGCCTCCTTCTCCTGGCGGGACGCCAGCAGCGCGGCCTCGTTGAGCAGGTTGGCCAGATCCGCACCGGAGAATCCGGGGGTTCCGCGTGCGATGCGCCGCAGGACCACCTCTTTGCCGATGCGCAGGTTGCGGGCGTGCATCTTGAGGATCGCCTCACGTCCGTCGATCGTGGGCAGGTCGATCACGATCTGGCGGTCGAACCGGCCCGGGCGCATCAGCGCCTGGTCCAGCACGTCGGGACGGTTGGTGGCGGCGATGATGATGACCCCGTCCTGCGTCTCGAACCCGTCCATCTCGACCAGCAGCGCGTTCAGCGTCTGTTCGCGCTCGTCGTGCCCGCCGCCGATGCCGGTGAAGCGGCTGCGGCCGACGGCGTCGATCTCATCGATGAAGATGATGCAGGGGGCGTTCTTTTTGCCCTGCTCAAACATGTCGCGCACCCGGGAGGCGCCGACGCCGACAAACATTTCCACGAA